>JBCDBY010000046.1:0-19663 GCA_039182715.1 Planctomycetota bacterium | reverse complement strand
GCGCAACTCGAGCGACGCTCCCCCATCCGTCATGCTGAGAAACGCAGATCCCTCCGCGGCCGTCATGTGGAGCGCGCCGGAAGTGAGCCAGACGTAGTTGCCCCCAGTCATCCATCCGGTGTTCACGTCGAGCTTCCTACTGCCGAACTGCTGGATGCCGAGCGGTGAGAGATGGAGGAGATTCCGTGCATATCCCTCCTTGAGCTCCTTGGTCGCATCTTGGCTCCAGACCACCACGCCGCCAGCCGAGAACTCGACCACGGTGACGTGCCTGCCGGAGTCACTCACAAAGCGGAGGCGAAGCGGCTCGGTCAACTCGAACGTGCCCGCACGAATCCCCCCCGACCACGGCGATTCCGCCAGCCCGGGCTCAGAAGGGCGCAAGCTGATCACGAGATTCGCGACGGTCAGCAACGTCAGTATTCCCACCCAGAGCTTCATGTCCTGCTATCTCCTTCGCGCGAAACGCCCGCTGATACGGTGCCACGGGTTGATACGGTGCCACAACTTTCCGCCGTGGGGATCGGGCAAGCCGTGTTTCTGAGTGCGGGAGATGACTCTATGGCGCGTTGACCCGACTGTGTGACTCGGTGCCACAGAATCCCGCCATCACATCAGATGAGCGTGGATACGGTGCCAAAGCTCTCCGCCGTTGTGCCAGATGAGCGAAGCGGCTCGATCGCGCCAGCGTGCCACCTTGTACAACTGAAGCCTGAACTCCCGCGGCGCGACAATCACGACGGAAAGCGATGGCACCGTATTCGTTGCTAGTATCGGGGCTGGCCGGAACACGCCGACCCGGATTCCGGGCAACCGCCGCAAAGAGGGGAACTGAACGTGAACCGTCAATCCCTTTGGGAGTCGTCTAAAGAGCTGCTCAATCTCATCGCCCAGGGTGACTACCAGGCGGCGGTGGCTCGGCCCAGGTCTTCGCGGATAACTGCGGCGGAACTCGCTCGGGCGATTCGCGAGTATGGCCGAGAAGTCGTTTCACCGCCTCCGGGTGCTGAGGAACTCGTGGAACTCGTAGCTGTTGAAAACGCATCGGTCCCGACTTGGTCCATGACGACTCCGCTGTGGACTCGGGAGGAAGGCCGATCTGATCTGGACCTAGAGTTGACAGCGACCATTTTGAACGGCCGGGTTGAGATTGAACTGGACGGTGTGAGAGTTCAGTAACGGTAGGTGTCTTGCCTACGAACCGGCGTGTCCACGCCAAAGTTGATCCGACGCCCGGATCGTTGGGCCCGACGTCGAGTTTCCGCGCGTACGCAAGCTGTGGAGAACAGAATGCAGCACGATGCCAGATCTTTCCGCCGTGATGATTCGGCAAGCGGGGTCCCTCAACGAGGGAGGTGACTCAATGGCGCGTTGGCGCGACGGGGCGAAAGCGCTCGGCCAGTGCGACGGTGGACAGCTATGGCACCGTATGGACCCGCGCATGCAAAAGAGCGGTCAGGTAGCCAGACGGTAGGCCCGGCCGCTCGTGGAGCATCCCATTGAAGCTATCCGAGGCGCTCGCGCTCAGCCTGACGTGCACTCTTCGGCGATTGGAGCGGTCCATTGATCGCGCGATCGGTGCTGATTGGAGTCCCCTCGTCCGGTACTACAAGGGCGGACGGCTGAGGAGACTTCGAGAAACGTGTGCTTTGATTCCGGTGGCTCTCGACTCCATTGGTCGAGAAGAGCTTGCGGAGGCTCGCATGGCCGCGTCCAACACGGCGCCCTTGCCCCGGATTCTGAACGTGATGCGTTCTCGGCTTGGTTCGTGGCGGAAGAACGATCTCGTCCTCCGGCCCAAGGAAGTTCAACTGATTGGCGGCGTGTTGGTGTTTGGGTATTCACTGTTAGTCCGGGAGCAGGCGCCCACTCGGGAAGAACTGATTGAAGCGCGAATGTCTGCGTACGTGTCACATTGGTTGATCGGACTCCGCTTCGGAGGTCGTCATGCATTTCAGATGGCGATGCAGGTGGAACACTTCATGGGACCAGACTTCGCGATCTACACCGATGACGAGATCTTGGCGATGCTTGTTGGATGTACGGGAGATGCGGTGCCGTAGTCTCCCGCCGTGGTGCCAGATGAGCGGAACGGCTCGATCGCGCTGGCGCGTCGCCTGGTCCAACTCGAGTCTGAGTTCGCGCCGCGCGAGGATCACGACGGAACACCATCGCACCGTACTGGCTGGCGGACGGCTGGGAAATCCGCCCCGCACAGCTCGTTACTTCTGCACGTACGTGCCGCCGGTCTGCGCGGCGAGCTTCTCGAGCAGGTCGGAGCGGAAGCCGAGCGCGATGCAGTGGATCTGGATGCGCAGGCGCTTGTTGAGTTTGCCGATCTCGCGCAGGACGTCCTCGTCCTCCGTGTACTTCCCCTCGGTCGGCGACCCGTCCGAGAGCAGGTAAATCGTGTCGACGTCGCGCATGCTCATCGCCTTCACGAGCCCGCCGTAGAGATTGGTGGACCCACCCGGCTGCTGCCGCTCGAGGTAGTTTCGCAGCTTGCGCCGCGTGCCCGGCGTGAGCTTGACCAGCTTGTCGGACCACTGCTGCACGCCCGTCTCGAAGAAGATTACGTTGATGTGCGAGCCGTCCTTGAGTTTCTCCGAGACGCGAATGGTCTGCTCGATCGCCTTGTCGAGATCCGTCTTCTTCGACTGCTCCAGCTCGCCGTTGGCGCCGAACGAGAAGCCGCCGCCCATCGAGCCGGACCGGTCGATCACGAAGGCGACGCGCTCCGAGTCGACCGGGACGCCGTAGAAGCTCGCCACCGTGCGGCGCTCTCCGCCCTTCCCCTTCTTCTTCGTCGGCACGGCGGCCGGCACCCGGAACCCGGAGTGGTTCCGCGACCACCACTGGATCCAGAGGTCGTGCATGTCGTAGAGGTGCTGGCCGGTCGTGCGGAAGAGCGCCTCGGCGACGGCGCGGCGCACCCGCTTGTCCTGCTCCTCCTCGAGGTGCGCGATGAGCGGTGAGATCGCCGTCTTGTGCCGCACGCGCCCCAGCCCCTGGGCGGCCGCGACGCGGATGCGCCACTCGCCGTCCTCCAGCGCTCCGGTCAGGAAGGGAATCGCCGTGGCGTCGCCGTAGCGTGCGACGGCGTCCACCGCGTCGAGTCGGACGACCCACGCCTTCGCGCGAAACTGCTGCTGGAAGTAGCGCGCCACCGGCTTGTGGTCGAAGCCGATGCGCGCCAGCGCGATCACGGTCGCTTCCTTGAGCTCCGGCTTGCGCCGCGCGCCCTGCGCCAGTTTGACGAGCGGGGTGGTCGCCTCGCCGGATCCCAACCGACCGAGCTGCGTGACGAGCGTGAGCTGGACCTTCGGCACCCGCTCCTTGCCGAGTTGCGCGACCAGGAGTTCCGTATGGACCGGATCGGGGATGCGCGCGAGGACGCGCACGGCGAGTTCGCGGGTCGACTCCTGCTTGTCGCGCAGGTGCCCGCGGATCGCTTCGAGCGTCTCCGGCTCGCGCACCATCGACAGCATGTCGATCAGGTCGTGTCGTCCTTCGAGCGCCGCGTATGGCACCAGCGAGAAGAGCAGCGCGATGTCCGACGGCGCCGCGTCGAGTCCCAGCATCTCGATCGCGGTGCTTGCCATGGCGGGCTTCAGGCGGCGCTTCTTCTTCGCTTCGGCGAGCAACGTGGCGATCTCGGGACGCGTATCCCGTATGCCGAGGAAGTAGAGGTCGCGCAGCGCCAGCAGACGCAGGCGCGCCTCCTTCGCCTCCAGCGCGCGGTCGAGCGTCGCCTTCGCCGGCGCCTTCTTCGCAAAGCGCGTCGCCGCGCGATAGGCGTGAAACTCCGCCTCGACGCGCTTGTAGCGGCCCATGTTCTCGAGCAGACGGGCGCGGTTGGCGGGCGTACGCCACGCATAGTTGTCGGCGCAATAGGCGCGGATCTCGTCCAGCCGCGTCGTGGAGAGCAGCTCGAGGTAGAGCTCCTCGCGACTCGGGTCGCCCATCGCCGCGAGGGCGCCGAGCAGGGCCCGCGCGATTTTCGGGTCCGACTCCTTGCGAATCGCCTGCGCGACGATCGAGGCGCGGCGCACGTTTTTCGTATTGCCCAGCGCCTCGGCGGCGGCTTCACGCAGACTTTCCTGCTCCTCCTTCCGCGCGACCTTGACGAGGAACCGCACCGAATCCGCGGAGCCGATGCCGCCGATCTGTCGCAGCTCGAAGTCGGCGCCGAAGATCGAGCCGAGCCCCAGGGAGTTGTTGGGGTTCTTGGACTGCTCGTACTCGCTGATCAACTGCTTGAGGGACTTGTCTTCGGTGGAAGTCGAGTAGTACGTGCGGCGCCGCTCGTCGCCGGGTTGCCCCGGCGGCTTCGGCCACGGTCGCGCGCGCGGCTTCGGCACCGGATCGACCGACGTGAACCGGATGCGCGCTCCGCTCGGGTCGAGGAGGGAGAGCGCGAAACCGCGGCGGCCCGCCCGGAACGCTTCACCGGGACGCACGCGTTCATGGGAGTTGCGCCCGCGAGTGATGCGACCGTCGCCGTCGAGATCGATGTAGATCGCGTCCTGGTCCTCGTCGTCGAAGCGCAGATCGGGCGTTCCGCTGAGCAGGACGATGCGGCGGCGACGGCCTCCGAGCACCGCGTCTCCCTGCCGGTGCGCCTGCAGACGCACCCAGATCTTGTCTTCGCGCACGACGAAGCGGACCGGCACGGACAGGGTCGATTCGCCCTCGCGCAGCGTCAGCGTCAGGCGGGCGTGGTGGCGATCCTCGTCGCGCTCCATCTCGACCGGCTCTTCCTCCTTCAGGTCGCCGTCGAGATCGAGATCGACCTGGATGCGGACGGCCTCCTTCTCGCGTTTGACCGCTGCCAGCAGCCGGCGCTCCGGCGCGATCTCGAGCTCGAGATAGAGGAGGCTCCCGTCCTCGTCCTCCGGCGTGACCGCATTGTCGGGCGCCTTCGGGTAGAGACGGTACTGGTCTTCGGCGTAGCCGCTTCTCCAGTCGTGCGCCCAGCGCAACGCGACGTCGATCGGCTCCGCATGGACCGCCGTCGCGAGAATCAGAATCCAACCCAGTCTCATCAGTGTCCCACCTCGTTTCGATCGTAGGAGCTGGGGGAGCCCGTCGCAACAGGGGTACGATCCGCGCATGCATGTTCGTACGCGCGTCCTGATCGTCGGCGCCGGTCCGATCGGGCTCGAGACCGCCTGGGAGTGCAAGCGCCGCGGCATCGAGTACATCCAGGTCGAAAAGGGCCCGATCGGTTCGACGATTACGTGCTACCCACAGGAGACGACTTTCTTCTCCTCGGCCGACCGCATCGGCATCGCCGGCGTGCCGCTCGTCACGCCGGGTCAGCGCAAGGCAACGAAGGAGGAGTACCTCGCCTACCTCCGACAGGTCGTCGTCGCGCGCGGGCTGGAGGTGCGTGCGTATGAGGAGGTGCGCGGGCTGCGCCGGGATGATGACGGGTTCCTGGCGCACACGGACCGCGGCTCCATCCGGGCCGACGCCGTCGTGCTGGCGACCGGTGATATGGCGCGCACGCGGTCGATCGGCATCGAGGGCGAGGAGCTGCCGCACGTGAGCCACGAGTTCGTCGAGCCGCATCGCTACTTCGGGCAGCGCCTGCTCATCGTGGGGGGCAAGAACTCCGCGGTCGAGGCGGCGCTGAGATGCTGGCATGCGGGGGCGCACGTGACGCTCTCCTACCGGCGGGAGGAGTTCGACGCGCGGCACGTGAAGTACTGGCTGCTGCCGGAGCTCAAAGGGCGCATCCATCGCGGTGAGATCGCTTGTTTCATGCCGTCCGAGCCGCTGCACGTCACCGCCACGCACGTCACACTCCGCGAGCCGCAGGGCGACCTGCAGGTGCCGGCCGACTTCGTTCTGTTGCTGACCGGATACGAGGCGGACATGTCGCTCTTCCGCATGCTCGGCGCCGAACTGGAGGGACGCGCCGAGCGGCCGCGCGTCGACGAGCAGACCATGCAGACGAGCGTGCCGGGGCTCTACGTGGCGGGCACGGCGACCGCGGGCACGCAGTACGAGTTCTCGCTCTTCATCGAGAACTGCCACATCCACGCCCGGCGCATCGGCGCGGCGTTGGCAGGGGAGCCGCCGCCGGACGATCCGCCGCCGTTGACGGTGCCCGAGTCCTGAGAGGCGTAGAGCGTCGGGAGGCGCGGGGTGATGTCGCGCGGAGGCGCGGGGGCACCGCGGAGACACGGAGACGCGGAGTGGGAACGAAGGGGCTTTCCTCGACTTCGTCGCCTCTTGGGACGCCGGCCCCGCGAGCCGTAACGATTACAGGTTCGCGTTGTCCGGATCGGGGCACCCCGGGGCGTACACTTCGGAGATGAAGCGAACCAAGCGATCCCTCGTCGTGATGCTGTTGTCCGGTCTCGTGGCCTGTGGCGGCGGCGGCGGCGATGGCAGCGGGGGCGGCGGACCGCTCACGATCTTCCAGCTCCCGGTCTTCCTCGATCTCGCCGACTGCCTCGTGGACTCACTCGAGGACACGGACGGCGTGCTGGACGAGCTGATCGACACGTTGGCGCAGGCGACCTATGACCCGATGACGGGCGAGTTCCAGTTCAACGTCGGCCCGCTGACCGTGCAGGGCGTCGTCGAAGGCGCTGGGGGTGCCGATCTTTCGGACGGATTCCAGATCGGCGAGACGGCCAACGTCTCGGCGCAGCTGTCCGGCTCGCAGAACGGTCAGGTGAACCTCGCGGTGACCCGCACGTCGGCGATCCTGCTCGAGATCGGCGGCGTGGTGACCGCCACCAATGCCGGCGGTTGCCTGGTCCAGCTCGACCAGATCGACTTCGAGGTCGATCCGACGCAGCCCGATCGCGACTACAGCGGTTCGCTCGTCTACGGCGTGTCCGATACCGACAGCCTGACGGGCACGATCACCTACGCCGCCGGCTCCAACGCCGCGGTGACCGCCAGCCTCAACGGCGGCGACACGGTCTCGTTCTCGCTCGACGTGAGCAACTTCAGCTTCCTCTTCAATTAGGGCGTGGCTGGGGCCCTGATGGGCCACAGAAACACAGAAACACAGAAGGGCTTCGGGTCCGCCGTCCCGTGACTGCGGAACCGAGCCTTTCTTCTTTTGGCTCGGAATGGGCGCCTCCGGACGGCCTGAAACTCCGAGCGAAGGCTTCTGTGTTTCTGTGTTTCTGTGGCCAACCAACGCTCAGACTTCCCCAACCCCCTCCGGATAGAGTGTGGCGCATGCCCCGTGCGTCCCTTCTCTGTCTCCTCGTGCTGGCGTCCTCCGTGCAGGCCGGCGGTGGCCCCGAGTCGACGCTCCTCGTCGTCAACGGTCGCTCGCCTGCGTCCCGCCGCATCGCCAACGAGTACCGCAAGCTGCGCTCGATTCCGGCGCGCAATCTGCTCGTGCTCGACCGCGTGCCGCACGACGGCGTGATCGACCTCGCGCCGTTCCAGGAGCTCATCTGGAAGCCGGTCGCGGCGCGGCTCGACGGCACGATCGACCTGATCGCGTACTCGGCCGACTTCCCCTATGCCGTCAGCTTCCGCAAGCAGCTCGGCAAGCAGCGCACGCAGTTCAACGGGGGGCAGGCGTCGCTGACCGGGTTCAGCTATCTGTATCGTCAGGTCGAAGCGGGCGAGCCGGTCTGGGATGTCGTCACGGGGCAGCGGCGCGTGCGCGAGTCGAATCGCTACTTCCGTCTCGGCAGCCCGAACAACAAGCCGCTCTCCGGTGAGCAACGCAACCTGGCGATGAAGGCGAACCGGCTGCATCGCGAAGGCAAGCTGGCGGAGGCGCGCGACGCCTATGCGGCGTTTGTGGCCGTGGCCCCGGGCTACGGCCGCGTCTGGGTCGCCTACGCGTCCTGTCTGGCGGCGCTGGGCGACGCCGACGGCGCGTTTCGCGCGCTCGATCAGGCGGCCGCCCGCGGCTTCCGGCAGGTCAACATGGTCGAGTCGGACAAGGCGTTTCGCGCGCTGGAGGAGGACGAGCGCTGGGAGCCGACGCTGGCGCGCATCAAGACGGCGCTCGCCGGCCTGCGCGAGACGCGCGGCTTTCGCGCGGCGAAGGCGTGGAACGCGGCGGGCGAGCCGGTCGACGACGAGAACAGTCTGCATCGCTACGTGCTGGCGGTGCAGCTCGGCTATACCGGCTTTCGCGGCAACAGCGTGCCGGAGGTCGTCGAGTACCTGCGTCGCAGCGCCGGCGCGGACGGGACCAAGCCGGACGGAACCGTCTACATCTGCCGCAACAACAACGTGCGTTCGACCGCGCGCGAACAGTTCTTCCCCGCGCTGGAGAGCGCGTTGCGTGCGCGCGGGCGCAAGGTCCTCCTGATGCCCAACACGCTTATCCCGAAGAAGTGCGACGACGTCATCGGCGCCGTCGTCGGGACGGCGTCGTTCCAGTGGGGTCCGTCGGGCAGTCGCATCCTTCCGGGCGCGATCCTCGAGCACCTGACCAGCTTCGGCGCGCACTTCGGCACTGCCGGTCAGACGAAGCTGACCGAGTTCCTGCGCTTCGGCGCCGCGGGATCGAGCGGCACGGTGATGGAGCCGCTCGCCATCCATCTGAAGTTCCCCAACCCGCTCATTCACGCCTTCTACGCGGACGGCTGCAACCTCGCGGAGGCGTTCTACCAGTCGGTGCACGGGCCGTACCAGCTCATGGTCGCGGGCGATGGGCTGTGCCAGCCGTTCGCCACGCCGCCGACCTTCGAGGTCACCGCGCCCGCGCAACCGTGGACGGGTCGCGTGACGATCGAGCCGAAGGGCGAGGCCGAGTTCGAGTACTGGCTCGACGGGGCGCGTGTCGGTGTCGGGCCGAGTTTCGAACTCGACGTGCCGGACGGGGAGCACGACTTCCGCGTCGTCGCCGTGGCACGCGACCCGATCGCGACGCAGGCGCGCAAGCAGTTCGAGATCGGCGGCCGCGCCCGCCCGCCGATGCGCGTCGTCTACGGCGAGCCCATCCGGTTCGAGACGAAGGGCAAGGTCGAGGTGCGGTACGGCTCCCGCGTCGTCGCGACGAGCGGCGAGGTGCCGAGCGAGTCGGTGGGTCCGGGGCCCGTCCGGCTGATCGTGCTCGAAGACGGCCGGCGTTCCGTGCTCGACGTGGAGGTGACCGAACCGCCGCAGGCGCGCGGTCACAAGGAGAAGGTGGCGACGGTCCTCGGACTTGCCGGCACGATCAACGACAAGGAGGAGGTGGTTGTCTCTTCCATCGGTCCGCGCATGACCGGACCGCGCCTGGCCGACCGGTTCAAGGGGCGCAAGGACATCCAGCGGCTCCTGCTGCGCGGAAAGTTCGAAGCGCTGCGGCCCGGGCTCTACCAGTTCAATCTGCTTGGGCGCGGTGCGGTGGAAATCAAAATCAACGGCAGCTCCCTTGGACCGAGCGCGCCGCTGCGTCCGCAGCTCTACCGCACGGCGTCACTCGCATCGGGCTGGCACGAGATCGAGATCGACTACCGGCCGAAGGGCGCGGTCGATCTCGACCTGCTGCTGACCGGGGCGCAGCCGGGGAACCGTCCGCGCATGGGGCGCGTGGCGCCCGACGTGCCGGCGCCGAGCGTCAACCAGGCGCGGCGCGGCTACTACGAGCTGAGCTGGGGCAAGCGCCCGAAGAAGGCGATCGGCGGCCTGCTGTTGCTCCCGGGCAAGGATGCCGAGCTCAAGACGGGCTGGAAGCTCGACTACCGCACGACGAAAGGGACCCGCTGGAAGCCGGTGAAGAACCTGCGCGTGCTGACGATCCCCTCCAGCCGTCGCCCGCCGAAAGGCAAGAAGGCGGTGCCGCAGGCGATGGAACTCGTCTTCGACGAGGTCAAGGCGCGCTACTTCCTTCTGACGCCGGCGGAGCCGCAGAAGCTGGGAGGGGTGCAAGTCAGTCGGTGAGGCGCAGAGGGCTGGGAGGCGCGGGGGAAATGTCGCGCGGAAGCGCGGAGGCTTCGCGGAAGCACGGAGGGATTGCGGGAGGCTTGTCCCGCTCCTATCCATTCACGCGTTTTGGACGACCCGTGCCACAGGATGAGAACGGGGGGCCTTCGGGCGGCCGAAGCCCCCTCCGCGCTTCCGCGGTGCCCCCGCGTCTCCGCGCGCCATCCCCCGCGCCTCCGTCCCCTCCTAGAACGCCTCCAACGCCCCGGCCTTCTCCAACAACCTCCCGTCCTCCATCAACCGCGTCACCGTCTCGATGTCGCGCGCGAGATAGCGGTCCTTCTCCAGGTGGGGGACGTGTTCGCGGATGGTGGCGCGCACGCTTTCGAGGCGGCGGCCCGGTTTGAGCTCCTGGTAGTCGAGCGCCTGCGCGGCCGCGAGGAATTCGATCGCGAGGACGCTGCGCACGTTGCCGAGGATCATGCGCGCCTTGCGCGCGGCCCACATGCCCATCGACACGTGGTCTTCCTGATTCGCGCTGGTCGGGATGGAATCGACCGACGCCGGATGCGCCAGCGTCTTGTTCTCGCTGACCAGCGCCGCCGCGGTCGTCTGCGCCATCATGAACCCGGAGTTCAGGCCCGGCTCGTTGGCGAGGAACGCCGGCAGGTTCGAAAGGTCGGGATTGACCATCTGCTCGATGCGCCGCTCCGAGATGCTGGCGAGCTCCGCGATCGCCGCGGCGGCGACGTCGGCGGCGAGCGCGACGTGCTGGCCGTGGAAGTTGCCGGCGCTGATGACGTCGCCGTCCTCCGGAAAGAGCAGCGGGTTGTCGGTCACCGCGTTCAGCTCCCGCTCCACCGTCTCGCGCGCGAACGTCAGTCCATCCCGCGACGCGCCGTGCACCTGCGGCACGCAGCGCAGGGAGTAGGGGTCCTGCACCTTGTGATCGCTCTCCTTGTGCGACGGCAGGATCCGGCTGCCCTTCAGCAGCGTGCGGAGATTGGCCGCCGTGGCCCGCTGCCCCGGGTGCGGACGCAGCGCATGCACGCGCTCGTCGAACGGCCGGTCGCTGCCCAGGAGCGCCTCCAGCGTCATCATCGCCGCCACATCGGCCAGTCGGATCAGGTCCTGCGCCTCGACGAGAACGATCGCAAGGATCGCCGTGGCCACCGAGGTCCCGTTGATCAGCGCCAGTCCTTCCTTCGGACCGAGCGTGAGCGGCGCGAGCCCCGCCTTCTTCAGGGCGCTCCGCGACTTCACCAGCTTGCCGTGATGAAATGCCTCGCCCTTGCCGAGCAGCGTCAGGGCGATGTGCGCCAGCGGCGCGAGGTCCCCGCTCGCGCAGACCGATCCGCGCGAGGGCACGACCGGCGTGATCCGTTCGTTCCAGAGCGCGACCAGCAATTCCAGTGTCCGCAGCCGCACGCCCGAATGGCCGCTGACCAGCGTGTTGGCCCGCACCACGATCGCCATGCGCGCCTCGTGCTCCGGGAGCGTCCGTCCGACGCCGGCCGCGTGGCTGACGATCAGGTGCTCCTGCAGCTTCGCGAGGTCCCCCTCCTCGATCCGTACGTTGGCCAGCCGCCCGAAACCCGTCGTGATGCCGTAGACGGGAAGCGGCCGGTCGCGCAGCTCCTCCACGAAGTTCGCCGCGTTCCGGACGGTCTTGCGGACCGCTGCCGGTACGGTGATGCGGGGCGCTTCGGCAGCGGACAGCCGCCGGACGGCGTCCAAGTCGAGGTCGTTGCCGGTGAGTGAGAATCGAGAGGGCATGCCCCATAGGAAACACCGGCGCGCCCCGAATCGGAAGATGCTTGATGGATGAAGCCAACGTTGGTGGGATTTCCGCGATGCGGATCGGCCTCGACTTCCGGCCCGCCATGATGGCCACCACGGGCATCGGGCGCTACGTCGGCGCGCTCAGCCGCGAGCTGGCGCCGCGCTGCGATCTGCGCCTGTTCGGCGTCTTCCGCAAGGGCAACCGGCCCGCCGTCCGCCGCGCCCCGGACGGCGCGCGGCTGCTCGCCTGGCCGCTGCCCAGCCGCGCGATGGATCTGCTGGGCCGCCTGCGGCTGCTGCCCGCCGACCGCGCGCTGGGCGGTTGCGATCTGTTTCACCACACCAACTACTGGCTGGCCGAGGTCGCCGCGCGCACGCCGCAGGTCTGGACGCTGCACGATCTCGCCTTCCTGCGCGCGCCCGAGCTCTACCCCGAGCCGGCGCGCCGCAAGCTGCGCGCGGTGGTCGACGAGGCGGTCCGCCGCTGCGCCGCCTTCCTGGTGCCGAGCGAGGAGACCGCGCGGGACTGCCGCGAGCTGCTCGGCTACGACCGCGTCTTCGTCACGCCGCTCGGCGTCGCGCCGCACGCGACGACGCCTCGATTGGGCACCCCCTACCTTCTCGCGCTCGGCACCATCGAGCCGCGCAAGAACCATCGGCGACTCCTCCAGGCGTACGCCACGCTGCGCCCCGATCTCGAGCTGCATCTGGTCGGCCGCCGTGGCTGGCACGACGACGAGGTGCTGGCGCTCGCGGCGCGCACGCCCGGCGTCGTCGTGCGCGGCCACCTGCCGGAGGACGAGCTGCGCGCGACGCTCGCGGGGGCGCACGCGCTGCTCTATCCCTCGCTGCTCGAGGGTTTCGGGCTGCCGGTGCTCGAGGCGAATGCGGCCGGCGTGCCGGCGCTCACGTCGGACCGGGCGCCGATGCGCACGGACGCGGCGCTCTGCATCGATCCAACCGATGTTGATGCGATCGTCGAGGGGCTGCGACGCATCATCGACGATGCGCCGCTGCGTGCGCGGCTGATCGAGCGCGGCCGCGCGCGGGCGGGCGCGCACACCTGGGAACGATGCGCGTCGGAGACGGCGCGCGCCTACGAGGCGATCCTCGCATGAAGATCGGCTTCGACGTCAGCGAGCTCGCCGCCGAGAGCCCCGGCGGCGTCCGGACGGCGATCACGCTTCTGCTCGAGGCGCTGGCGCGCTACGAGCCGGACCTGCACGTCGTCGCGCTGGCGCCGCGCGAGGTCGCGGTGCCGCGCGGCGTGCGATTCGTCGCGACGGGCGGGCCGACCAAGCCGCGGCGCTGGCGCGACTCGTCGGAGCTGCGGGAGGCGGTGGCGCCGCTCTCGCTCTTCCACTCGCCGTTGCTGGCGCACCCGGAGTGGGACGGGCCGCCGATCACGGCGACCGTCCATGAGCTTCCGTTCGTGGTCAGCCATCGGCTCGAAGGGTTCGCCGCGGCCGTTCGCCAGGAGCGCTGGCTGGCCCGCGCCATGGCGCACTGCCGCGCGCTGGTGGTGCCCAGCGAGGTGACGCGGCGACAGGTGTGCGCGGTCCATCCGGGCGCCGACCGCATCCTGCACGTGATCCCGCATCCGGCGCCGCACGTCGACGAGATGCAGCACGACCACGAGTCCTATCTGCTCTACCTCGGCCGGCTCGATCGACGCAAGGCGGTCGACTCGCTGCTCGAGGCTTGTGCGCGCATGGAGGACGGCAAGCTCGTCCTGGCCGGACCGCACGACCCGGAGCGCAAGCGCAAGCTGGAGGAGCGCGTCGCCCAGCTCGGAATCGAGGATCGCGTGCAGTTCGCCGGCCAGGTGGACGACTCGATGCGGCAATACCTCTATCGTCGCGCCGGCGCGGTGGCGCTGGTGAGTCGCTCGGAGGGGTTCGGCTTCCCGGTGCTCGAGGCGCTCGGTCGCGGCGTCCCGGTGCTGGTGGGGCGCGGCACGGGCGCGGAGGAAACCGGCGGCGACGTCGTGCTGCCGGTCGATCCCGACGATCCCGACGGCATCGTCGAGGCGTGGACGCGGACGCGCGAAACGGAGTACCGCGCACGCGTGCGGACGCACGGCCCGGCGCGACTGCTGCAGTTCGGGCCGGAACGGACGGCGCACGCCTACGCGAAGATGTGGCGCGATGCGGCTGCTGGTTAACGCCACCTCCTACGGCGCGGAACCGGGCGGCGCGGGCGTGCGTGCACTCCACCTCTACGGCGCGCTGGCGCAACACGACGTCGTCTTTCTGCTGGCGGAGGACACGAGCCGCGAGGTCGTGCCGGCGGGCGTCGAGACGCGCGTGCTGCCGGTGCGCGCCGGGAACCGGCTGCAGCGGTTCCTGCAGCTGCGGCTGCCGGAGGACGGCGACCTGCTGCTGACCGACCACTATCCGGTGGCGACGATTCCGACGGTGCTCACCCTGCACGACCGCGGCGGGCCGGCGTGGCGGCGGGCGCTCGTGCGCCGGCAGATCGCGCGCGCCGACGCCGTCGTTTCGGTGAGCGAGACGGTGCGCGCGGCGTGGGGCGGATCGGGTGAGGTCGTGGCGAACGGCGCCGACCCGATGGACGATCCGCCGGCGCCGGAGGACCATCTGCTCGTCTGCGATCCCGGGCTGCCGCACAAGCGGGTCGATCGCGCGCGGGCGGTCGCAGCCGCGCTCGATCGTCCGTTGCGGGAACGGGGGCGGGGCGTCGGCTGGATGCGGCACGAGGAGATGCGCCGTGAGATCGCGCGGGCGCGCGTGGTGCTCTGCCCCTCGGAGAAGGAAGGCTTCGGCAGGGTGGCGCTCGAGGCGATGGCGCTTGGCCGCCCGTTGGTTGCGAGCGACATCCCGGCGCATCGCGAGGTGGCCGGCGACTACGCGCGCTACGCCGGCACGCCGGAGGAGTGGATCGCGCAGGTGCGGGCGGCGTGGGACGAGACGAAGGTGCCGGCGGCGGTCGCGAGCTGGGCGGATCAGGCGGCCCGGTTGGAGCCTATCCTGAGACGAGCGTGTACGTCCCGTACAGCAGGCCGACGAAGATGACGCCGATCACCAGCCACACGACGAAGCGCGCCGTGGGGGAAAGCTGCTCGAGATCGAAGCCGACCATCGGTTTGCCCGGCTTCACGCGGTTGAACTGCAGCGGCTTGTGACCGCTCATCACGATCTCCGGCGTGCCGCCGCCGCCTGCGCCCGCCGCCGCGGGGGCGCCTTCCTTCTTGGCCGCTTCGAACGCCTCCTCGAGGCTTTGGCGCTGAGGGGCGGCCGCCTTGCGCGCTTCCGCCTCGTCGTCTTCGAAGCGCATCACGACGACGCCGATCGAGACCTCGTCGCCGTGCTCGAGGACCTGCTTCGTGATCTGTTTGCCGTTCACGAAGGTGCCGTTGGACGAGTTGAGGTCGACGACCGAGAACTTGTCGCCCTGGCGATAGATCTTCGCGTGCTCGCGGGACGCCTTCGCATCGCGCACGGGAATATCGTTCGAGTCGAGTCGGCCCAGAATGACCGCCTGCTCGATGTCGTAGTTCTGGCCGGATCCCGGCCCGTCGATAATTCGCACCCTCGCCACGGGAGGAAGAGCATAAAGACTGGCGCAGCGGCAGACAATAGCGATCCGACATGGGTGACCCTGTCTCTGATGCGGCCTACTGGGAGCAGCGATATCGCGAGGGAAGCGACCGCTGGGACCTCGGTGCGCCCACCCCGGTGCTGGTCGACCTGTTGGACTCGCCCCAGGCGCCCGCCCGCGGTCGTACGGCATTTCCGGGCAGCGGCGGCGGACACGATCTGCGCTACTGGATCGACCGGGGCTACGACGCCGTCGGTTTCGACTTCGCGATTCAGCCCGAGGGGCTTCCGGTCGAGTCGCTCGACGTCTTCGAGCTGGGCTCGCGGTACCCCGACGCGTTCGACGTGATCGTCGAGTACACCTGCTACTGCGCGATCGATCCGGCGCGTCGGGAGGAGTACGCGCGTTCGTTGCGAGGCGCGCTCAAGCCGGGTGGCATGCTCGTCGCGCTGTTGTTCCCCGTGGGGGAGCGGGAGGGCGGACCGCCGTTCGCCGTGGCCGAGTCGGAGATCGAGGATGTCCTCGGTCCCGGGCTACGAATCGAGCACAAAGAGACGCCGGCCTCCTCGGCGGAGGGGCGCGAGGGCCGTGAACGGCTCGTGCTCTATCGCGCGCCCCGGATTTAGTTCAAGTTCGGTACCGCGCGAGCCGTTCGTAGGAACCAAGAGCCCGGGCCCTTCGTGTCCGGGCCGTGGGCCTATCGAGGAATCACTCCATGCAACGTCTTGCTTCCGGTTTGCTCGTTTTCGTGCTCGCCGCCTGTGGTGGTAGCAGCGGCGGATCGTCCAACAACACCTCGCCGGATCAGCAGTCGCCGCTCTTCGGCGGCCTGCGCGCGATCGCGACGGCCGGTGGAGCGTCGATCCGGCTGGACTGGCGAAATGCCATCGACAACGACACGGACACGAACGACATCGTCTATCGCGTCTACCGGTCCGATACGTCGGGCGCGCAGGACTTCAGCAACCCGCTCGCGACGAGCGGCGCCGGCGACACCTCGATTCTGGTCGCCGGCACCATCGGCCAGGAGGCGTTCTTCGTCGTCCGCGCGGTCGACGGCAGCGGCAACTCCGACACCAACCGGGTCGAGCTCTCCGTGATTCCGGTCGCGGCGGCGAACGTCGCCTACGTCTCGGACGCCGCCGCCGGCACCGGCACCCTGGGCGACCCGACCGATCCCTTCCCGAACATCCAGGACGGCGTGAACGCCGTCGAGGGCGCAGGCGGCGGCGTGATTCTCGTCGACGCGGCGCCCGGTGGATCGACCTACAACGCGGAGGTCGACCTGACCGTGAACGTCCCCTCGATCGCGCTCTTCGGCGGCTTCGGGCGCCTCGCGGGCGTGGCGGCGACCGACGCGCTCGGCGCCCGGGACCTCGACGGCAACCCGACCACCCTCTCCGGCGCGGGCCTCGTGCCGATGACCGACGGGGATCTCCTCCGCGTCGCCAACGGCGGCACGCCCACGACGGTAGACGGCTTCGTCTTCGATCACACGCGCTCCGTCGAAAGCGCGCTGACCGGCACCCTGCGGTTCGAGCAGGGGCGCAACCTCGTCACGGGCACCGGGACCGACTTCCCCAGCGAACTGGATGCGGGGGACGTGATCCGGCTCGATCCGAGCGGGGTGACGGTCGAGGTCGTCGGCATCCTGGAAGACAACCTTCTCTCGATCACATCGGTCTACACCGATCCGACGGGAGAAGGGAGCGCCTCCCTTCTCGGCGATACGGAGCATGGGTTCGGTGCGACCGGGTCGCCCGTCCAGTTGAGCGGCTGCACCCTTCGCAACGGCTCCACGGCGAACATCGACAGCACACCCCTCGCGCGCGTCGTCGGGAACCGCATCGAGCAGTTCGGGTTCGACTCCGTCTTCGTTTCCGGTCCGATCTCCACCATTCGGTTCCAGAACAACGAGTCCCGGCGCCGATCGCGGGCGCTGAACGGCTCGTCCGCCCCCACCGAGGGCGAGGACGAAGGCGACGACGACACCATCAACGTCCCGTCGACCGGACTCGACATCCTCGTGACCCACAACCGTCTCACCGACGGCGTCACCAACGACAACTCCGGCCCCTACATCGACCTTCGCTTCGACCCCGTGGATCCCGCCAACGGCGGCGACCTGACGATTCTCACCGAGTACAACGAGTTCTCGGCGTCGTTCGGCGAGGGCGTCTTCTTCCGTGAGATCGCGGACCTGGGCGCGAACGGATCGGCGAACGTGATCGTCCGGCACAACCTCATGAACGGCGTCTCGCGCAGCCCGGTCGAGATTCGGGGCCAGGGCGAAACGACCTACGCGGGCGTCGACGTCAGCGTCGAGATCTACGAGAACGAGTTGATCAACTCCAACTCGATCACCGTGGACATCGACCTCGGCGTCTCGGCCGGCCGCACCACGCGCTCCATGATTCGCGACAACCTGCTCGCGATCGGCGAGTCCGAGTCCATCGAGCTGCGCGACCAGGAGCCGGAGGCCGAAGACCTCTCGGACGGCGGCATCATGCTGCACGACTGCTGGCGCAACGTCATGCTCGGTGGTCTCGAGGACGCCGAGTACGAAGTCGGCGTGGCGCACAACGGTCGCACCGTCATCACCATCGCCGAGAACACGGTGCTCTCCTCGGAGGACGAGGGATTCAACCTCGATCTCGAGGACCACATCGGCGACACCACGCAGAGCTATCCCTTCCCGGACGGCGTCGCGATCATGCGCATCTTCAACAACGACGTCGAGGCGCACGACGACGAGGCGTTCGAGATCGAGGACCGCCGCACCAGCAGCGACGAGTTCGGTCGCACCGCCGGCATCGGATACATCTCCCACAACTTCTGCCACAACGGCGCAGATCCGTCGGACGGCTCCATGCGTCTCCAGTACCGGACCGACGACGGCGTCTGGTTCCTGGAGCGCAACGTCTTCGGATTCGGCGGTGCCGACACGACCGAATCGGGCCTGGAGCTCGAGACCGGCAGCGGCGACATCCGCAACCTCGTTCGCGTGCGGAACAATATCGCCCTGCTCAGCTCGGGCGGCGGCTTCACGTTCAGCACCAGCGGCTCCATGGCGCAGCTGATCAACAACACCTCGGCCTACAACGCGCAGGAGCGGGAGGGCGGCTTCGACCGCGACAGCGGCGGGGACTCGCAGGCCCGCGACGGGGACGCGCAGGTCTACATTCTGAACTGCATCTCCAGCCACAGCGGCGGCCGCGACGTGGACAACCGCGACGGCATCCGGACGGTCTTCTCGCTGATCCGGGACGGCACGTCCATGGGTTTCGGCAACCTCGCAGGGGAGCCGTTCTACGAGAAGGATCTCAACTCGATCGACGTGCGCGGCACGACGCGCGAGTTCGCCGACCTCTTCTCGCTGCAGTCGAGCTCCCCGGCGATCGACGCGGGCCATCCCGCCTCGAAGTACAACGACCCCGACGGCAGCCGCAACGACATGGGTGCCTACGGCGGTCCCGGCGCGGGCGCGGTCGGCGTGGTCGACATCGGCACCCCGATCCCCTTCGTCTACACCGGCATCTTCCCCGCCGTGGACCTCTTCACCGGCTCGCTCCTCGTGGACGACGACGCGACGATCTGGCTCGCGTTCTCGGACCCGGTCGATCCGGCCAGCCTGAGCGCGATCTCGATCCGCAGCGGCGGTGTGGCCGTGCCCGGCACGTTCGCCACGACGACCGGCGGGTTCATGGTGCGCTTCACGCCCGACACCGTCCTCACGCCCGGCGCGAGCGACTTCGTCGAGATCTCCATCGGCACCGGCCTGCAGAACACGGACGGCCGCGCCCTGGCCTACGCATCGAGCGTGCGCTTCTCCGTGACGCCGACGGCCACGACCGCCGAGACGGAGCCGAACGAGTCGATCGGTGCCGCGAATGCGGTGACGCTCGGGGCCGCTCCGGCGAGCCACGACATCACCGGCGCGCTCGCCGACGCGGTCGACGTGGACGTCTACGCCATCACGGTGGCCGCCGGCGATCGCATCATGGCGACGATCGTCGATGCGCGCCTGGGCGGCGGGGAGGACGGCGAGACCTTCCTCACGCTGCAGGACGTTGACGGCGAACGCCTCAACGAGGGGCGGCGCGGCGTCTTCAACTCGACGTTCAGCAACTTCGGTGACACCTATCTCGACTACACCTTCCGGGAGGCCGGCACGTTCTATCTCGTCGTGCGGCGCCCCGAAGCGGCGTCGGGGGGCGCGTATACGGTGCGCGTCGTCCTCGAGAACGAATGAACCGAACCCGCAGCCTTTCTCTCATCCTGATCCTCGGTGCCGGCGCCGCGCTGGCGATCGTGCTGTCGGACCCGTCCCGCAGCCGATCGGCGCGGCCCGGCCCCGGGTTGCCCGCGGCCGCCTCCCCCGCACCGTCCCTGACGGTGTCGGGGAAGCGGTCGAAGTCCCCGTCCCCGTCCACGTCCACAGAGGCGTCCACAGAGGCGACCGACGCGCGTCGCG
>JBCDBY010000045.1:0-19913 GCA_039182715.1 Planctomycetota bacterium | reverse complement strand
CGATCTCAGCGCCCCTCAGCCGCCTCAGCGCGAAATCTCCGCGCCCTCAGCTCCCTCTCTCCCCGGCTCCTAACCCCGCTTGAACGTCCCCTTCGCCCGGTCCTTCACGACCCCGGGGAACTTCAGCACCTGGTTGTGCATCGCCACGTAAACCCCGGGCTCCACGATCTGGACGGAGAGCAGCGCCTCCGTGACGTTCTGGATCGCGTCGGTGTGGCGCACCATGTAGGGGCGCATGGCGCCGGTGATGACGATCGGCACGTTCGGGGTGCCGAGCAGCTCGACCATGCGCTCGCCGGTATCGGAGAGCGTGTCCGTTCCGTGCACGACGACGACGCCGTCGTGGCCGGCGCCCATGCTCTCCGCCGTGCGTGCGATGAGGGTGTGATCCTCGTCGCTCATATCGAGGCTGTCCTTGTTCATGAGCGGCACGCGCACGATGTCGACGCCCTCGAGCTGGAGCGACGCGAGCATGATGTCGAGCACGCTCACCTCGTTATGCAGCACGCCCTCCAGCTCGTTGTAGGTCTTCTCCACCGTGCCTCCGGTCGAGATCACCGCGATCCTGCGCTTGCCCATCGCCGGAGGGTAACCGACTTCGTGCGGTTTCACCCGGCTGGGGGATAATGCGCGGCCACCCGATGAGCTACCGCATCGAACCGCACCGTCCCGTCGGCCCCGAGCTTCATCGCATCGCGCTCGAGCAGCTCGATCGCGCGGGCGTGCTGCAGGACGACGCCGCACTGACGCCCGCCAAGCGGGTGCACGAGGTGCGCAAGCGCTTCAAGATGTTGCGGGCGCTCATGCGCCTCATCGACAAGCGCCGGGAGCAGAAGCACATTCGCGACATCGCCCGGCAGCTCTCCGCCTCCCGCGACGCCGCCGTCATGGCCGCGACGTTCGACCTGATCGCGGAGCCGGGGACCGAGGAAGCGCTGCGGCAGTTCTTCCACGCGCAGGCCGAGCGCGCCGCCTCGAGCGCAGCGCCGACAACGGACGTACACCGGCCGCTGCGCGAGTCGCGGGCCCGGGTCGCCGGCTGGGACCTCGACGACTTCGACTTCTACGATCTGGTGCGATCGGTCACGGGCACCTACCGCAAGGGGCGCCGGGCGTACGAGCAGGCGTGCGAGTTCCCCTCGTCGGAGTCGACCCACGATTGGCGCAAGCGGGTCAAGGATCACTGGTACCACATGCGCCTGATGGTCAACGTCTGCGGGGGCATCGCCGATCCGCGCCGCGAGCAGCTCGACCGGCTCGGGGAGTTGCTCGGCGACGCGAACGACTGCGCCGTGCTGCGCGATGCGGTCATGGCGCAGGATCCCACCGCCGGCATCCTGGCGAAAATCGACCGGCGCCGCGACGAGCTCGTCCGGGACGGGCTCGCGCTCGGGAACGAGCTCTACGCGGCGAAGCCGAAAGAGTTCGCACGCTCGCTTCTGCACTGCCACCTTGGCTAGAATCCGCGGCGTTCCCAGGAGGACGCCATGCGCTCGATTCCGCTCGTCATGATCCTTGCCCTCGCCTGCGGCGAGAAGAAGCAGATGCAGGCCACGGCGCCGCCGCCGCCGAAGGTGACGGTCGCCACGCCGGTCCGCCAGGATCTCACCGAGTACGTCGACGTCACCGGCGGCCGTACGCGCGGGACCGAGATCGTCCAGATCCGGGCGCGCGTCACCGGATTTCTCGAGAAGATGCACTACAAGCCGGGCGAGACGGTCGTGAAGGAGGGCGATCTCCTCTTCACCATCGAGAAGGACGACTACCAGGCCCAGGTCGAGCAGGCGAAGGCGAATCTCGCGTCGGCCGAGGCCTCGCTCGAGAAGGCGATCTCCGACCTCGCCCGCTTCGAGGAGGCGCTCAAGTCGAACGCGGTCAGCCAGGTGCAGGTGACCCAGGCGAAGGCGGAGAAGCTGGCGGCGGACGCCGCGGTCATGTCGGCCAAGGCGACGCTCAAGCGCGCCGAACTCGAACTCTCCTACTGCGACGTGCGCTCGCCGATCGCGGGCTTCCCCGGCCGCAACCAGGTCGACCTCGGCAACCTCGTCGGGCCGAACAACAACGCGCTGCTCACCACCGTCGTCAAGCGTCGGCCGATCTTCGTCTACTTCGACATTCCGGAGAAGTGGGTCAACATCGCGCTGCAGCGCCGCGCCGAGATGGAGAAGGATCCGGAGCGCAAGACGATTGTCCGCGTCAAGACGCCGGACCAGGAGAACTACAACTACGAAGGTCTCGTTGACTGGGTCGACAACTCCGTCGACCTCAACACCGGCACGCTGCGCGCCCGCGCGGTTCTCGAGAACGACAACCGCGTCCTCTACTCCGGCGTGTTCGTCAACGTCCGGCTGCAGGGCGACGTCAAGAAGGACCAGATCCTCATCGAGGAGCGCGCCATCGCGACCGACCTCGGCGGGAAGTTCGTCTTCATCGTCGTCGACAACGAGCAGGGCAAGAACATCGTCGAGCGCCGCTACGTCACGCTCGGGCAGCGCGAGGGCAAGATGCGCCACATCATGAAGGGGCTCGACGGCAGCGAGCGCTACATCGTGGCGGGCGGCCTGCGCGCGCGGCCCGGCTTCCCGGTCGATCCCGACGCCGGAACCCCGGAAGGCTAGGCGATGATTTCCGCCTTCTTCATCGATCGACCGATCTTCGCGACGGTCATCTCGATCGTCATCGTCGTTCTCGGCCTGGTGACCTTCCCGGGTCTCCCGATCGAGCAGACGCCCAACATCACGCCGCCCACGGTCGTGGTACGCACCTACTTCCCGGGCGCGTCGGCCGACGTGCTCTCCGAGACCGTCGCACTGCCGCTCGAGCAGGAGATCAACGGCGTCGAAAACATGATCTACATGTCCTCGTCGAGCTCGGCGACGGACGGCAAGGTCGAGATCACGATCACTTTCGAGGTCGGCGTCGACGTCGACATGGCGACCGTGTTGGTGCAGAACCGCGTCAACAAGGCGATGCCGAAGATGCCGGAGGACGTCAAGAAGCAGGGCGTCACGACGGAGAAGCAGTCCACGAACATCGTCCTCATGGTGAACCTGACGTCGCCGGACGGTTCGCGCAACGACCTGTTCCTGTCCAACTACGCCAACATCAACATCAAGGACGAGCTCGCGCGCACGCCGGGCGCCGGCCTGGTGCAGATCATGGGCGCGAAGGACTACGCCATGCGGGTCTGGATGGACCCGGGCAAGATGCAGGCGCGCGGCCTCACGACGTCGGAGCTCATCGCCGCCATCCAGTCGCAGAACATCCAGGTCGCCGCGGGCCAGATCGGCGCGCCGCCCTCGCCCTCCGACCAGCAGTTCCAGTACGTCGTGAACACGCTGGGTCGTCTGCAGAGCGAGGAGCAGTTCGGCGACATCATCGTGAAGACGGGCGACGAGCAGCAGGTCGTCCGCATGAAGGACATCGCGCGGCTCGAGCGCGGCTCGAAGGACTACTTCTGGGACGTCATCCTGAACGGCAAGCCGTCGGTCGCGATCGCGGTCTACCAGCTGCCGGGCGCCAACTCGCTCGAGGTGGCGCGCGGGATCCGCGAGCGCATGGACCGGCTGCGCGTGAACTTCCCCGAGGGCGTCGAGGACACGATCGCGTACGACACCACGCGCTTCGTCGAAGTCTCCATCGCCGAGGTGTTCAGCTCGCTGCTGCTCGCGGCGGGGCTGGTCATTCTGGTGGTGTTCATCTTCCTGCAGGACTGGCGCACGACGCTGGTCCCGACAGCCACGATCCCGGTCTCGCTCATCGGCACCTTCGCCGTGATGGGCGCCATGGGCATCTCGATCAACACGATCTCGCTCTTCGGCATCGTGCTCGCGATCGGCATCGTGGTCGACGACGCGATCGTCGTCGTCGAGAACGTGATGCGCATCATCGACTCCGAGAAGCTGTCGGCGAAGGAGGCGGCGAAGAAGGCGATGGCGGAGATCACCGGCCCGGTGATCGCGACCACGCTGGTGCTGCTCGCCGTGTTCGTGCCGACGACGATGCTCTCGGGCATCACCGGACGGCTCTACCAGCAGTTCGCGATCACCATCTCGGTGGCGACGGTCTTCTCGACGATCAACGCGCTCACGCTGGCGCCGGCGCTGTGCGGCATCCTGTTCAAGGCGAGCCCCGAGAAGCGCATGTTCCTCTTCGAGTGGTTCAACAAGGGCTTCAATCTCACGACGAGAGGCTATGCCGCCGTCGTGAACCTGCTCGTGCGCCGTGCCGTGATCGTCTTCGTGCTCTTCTGCGGCATGATGTGGTGGACCGGCCAGCTCTTCACGCAGGTCCCGAGCGGGTTCATCCCCGACGAGGACCAGGGCTACTTCATCGTCAACATGCGCATGGCCGAGGGCACCGCGCTGGTGCGCTCGAAGGAGATGATGGAGCGCATCCAGGCGATCATCCAGGAGGAGCCGGACATTGCCGACATCGTCCGCATCGACGGCTACTCGGCGCTCGATTCGCTCGTCATGTCGAGCGCGGGCACCTGCTTCTGCGTGCTCAAGCACTGGGACGAACGACCGGACAAGTCGCAGTCGGTGCCCGCCGTCCTCGCGCGACTGATGGCCAAGTTCAGCCAGATCCGGGAGGCGCAGGTGCTCGCCTTCTCGCCGCCGCCCATCCAGGGCCTCGGCGCGGCGGGCGGCTTCGAGATGCAGCTCCAGGATCGCGCCGGCGGCGGCATCGCCATGCTCAACCAGGTGGCGAACGACTTCCTGGGGGCCGGGTACGAAAGCCCGGTGCTCACGCGCATGGCATCCAACCTGCGCATTGACCTGCCGCAGGTCTTCGCCGACATCGATCGGTCCAAGGCGCAAAAGCAGGGCATCCCGATCGAGATCATCAACCAGACGATGCAGGCCAACCTCGGCTCGCTCTACGTCAACGACTTCAACATCTTCGGCCGCGCGTACCGCGTGGTGCTGCAGGCCGAGGAGCAGTTCCGCGACGACGTGGACGACATCGAGTACCTGCTGGTGCGCAACAACGAGGGGCAGATGGTGCCGCTCAGCACGCTCGTCAACGTGACCGACACCGCGGGCCCCGGCACGATCTTCCGCTACAACCTCTATCCCGCGGCCAAGATCACGGGCGCGGCCGCGCCGGGCTTCGCCTCGGGCGACGCGGTGCAGGAGATGGTGCGCATCGCCAACGAGCGGATGCCGCCGCAGTTCGGCTACGAGTGGACGGGCGTCATCTACCAGCAGATCAAGGCGGGCAACGAGGCGCCGTTCATCTTCCTGATGGCGATCGTCTTCATCTTCCTCGTGCTCTCGGCGCAGTACGAGAGCTGGGGCGTGCCTTTCGCGGTGCTGCTGGCGGTGCCCTTCGGCGTGCTCGGCGCGCTGCTCGGCATCATCTTCAGCGAGCTGCCGAACGACATCTACTTCCAGATTGGCCTGGTGCTCCTCATCGGGCTAGCCGCGAAGAGTTCCATTCTGATCGTGGAGTTCGCCAAGGTGCAGCGCGAGGCGGGCAAGAGCCTGCAGGAGGCGGCGTCGGAGTCGGCGCGCCTGCGCTTCCGCGCGATCCTCATGACGGCGTTCTCGTCGATTCTCGGTTTCCTGCCGCTGGTGCTGGCGACCGGCGCGGGCGCGAACAGCCGCATTTCGCTGGGCACGTGCGTCTGTTACGGCATGGCGGCGGCGACCCTGGGCGCGATCCTCTTCACGCCGTCGCTCTACGTGGTGGTGCAGGGCTTCTCCGAGTGGGTGGGCGGCAGCAAGAAGAAGCTCGCCGATGCGATCGATTGAGGTCTCGTTCTCCTGGGACGAGGCGCACTATCTGCGTGCGGTCCGGGCGAACCTGAGTTCGCCCGGCGGACGCCTCTTCACGGCGTTCGTGCTGGTCTTCGCGCTCTTCCTGATCGGCATGGCGATCCACCTCGCCGTGACGGCGGAGGAGCGCACGCCCGCCGTGTGGGGGCTCGTGGCGCTCTACGGCGTCGTGGGCGTGGGCATGCTCTTCCTGCGCGGCTCGATCACGACGCTGCTCGTGCGCCGACGCTTCCGGCAGCGGCCCGACCGCGGCAAGCGCGTGACCTACCGCTTCGACGAAAACGGCATCCGCGGCGAGACCGAGGGCATGGCGACTTCCGACATCGCGTGGGCGATGCCGATCCGCGCCGCCGTCCGCGACGACGCGCTGCTGGTTTTCCTGACGCCGCGGCAGTATCTCTACGTGCCTCTCGAGGCGTGCGCCGAACGTGAACAGCTGCTCGCGCTCGTGCGCGCCAAGGTGAAGGCGACCTGACGTGGATCTGCTCGTCCTGGGGGGCACCGTCTTCCTCGGCCGGCACACGGTCGAACGCGCGCTCGCGGCCGGCCACCGCGTCACACTCTTCCATCGCGGGCGCAGCAACCCCGGGCTGTTCCCCGACGCGGTGTCCGTGCACGGGGACCGGGACGGCGGACTCGACGCGCTTGAAGGGCGCCGCTTCGACGCCGTCCTCGACATGTGCGGCTATGTGCCGCGGCTGGTGGGGGAGGCGTCGCGTCGATTCCCGGACAGCCACTACACCTTCATCTCGAGCCTCTCGGTCTACGCCGACAACGACACGCCGGGGCAGGACGAGGATGCCGTGCTGGTGCAGCTCGAGGATCCGACCATCGAGGAGGTCACCGGCGAGACCTATGGCGGGCTCAAGGCGCTTTGCGAGAACGCGGTCGTGCAGGAGCGGCGCCTGATCGTGCGGCCGGGGCTGATCGTCGGTCCGCACGATCCGACCGATCGCTTCACGTACTGGCCGGTGAGACTGGCGCGGCCGGGGCGCGCGCTGGTGCCGGGTCCGCGCGCCGCCGCGGCGGAGCTGACCGATGTGCGCGACCTTGCGGCCTGGATCGTCGACGCCGTCGAGCGCGACGTGACCGGCGTCTACAACGTCAGCGGGAAGACGACGCGCGGGGCACTCTTCGACCTGTGCGCGGGGCCGGAAACCGAGCTGGTCTGGCACGACCTCGACTGGTTCGTCGCACGTGGCGTGCAGCCGTGGGTCGACCTTCCGCTCTGCGTGGATGCACCGGGGTTCAGCACGCGCAGCGAAATGCGCGCGCGCGCCGCGGGGCTCGTCCCCCGGCCGGTGGAAGAGACGATCCGCGACACGCGCGCGTGGGCGGGCGACCGGCCTCTCATGGCCGGACTCCCGGAGGAACGGGAGCAGGAGCTGCTCTAGTCCCTCTTCCGGCCCTTCTTTTTCGACTTGCTCTCCTTCCACTCGAATCGGGCCAGCAGCGGCTCGTGATCGCTGCCGAACTCCGGGCCGACGCGGGGGAAGTCGTTGTTGACGTGGACGATGTCGAACTCCGCCTTCTTGCGCAGGTTCTTCGTGACGAAGCAGTGGTCCAGTGCCTGCGAGTTGCCCTCGAAGATGAAGGTGTAGACGTTGTCGTCCTTCACGTCGCGAATCAGGTTCCAGAGGATCTGGTTGTTGCCGCGGCCAGGCAGGATGCGATCGAGATCGTTGGTCCACTGGAAGGTGTTGAAGTCACCCAGCACGACGATGCGGGCGTCCTTGACCGCCTTGATCTCGCTCCGGACGTATCGATGGATCGCCCTGGCTTGCGCCTCGCGGTCCGCCTCGGCGGCCTGCACGAACGGCTGGACGGCGCCGAAGACCGGCGTCGATCCGAAGCGGGAGCTCCAGTGGTTGTTGATGACCATGAACTGCCTGCCGTTGAAACGGAAGGTGCCGACCAGCGGACGACGGGTGCCGTCGAAGGCGGAGTCGGTGAGCTGCTTGAACCCGACGAACGAGACGCGCTTCGGGTTGTAGAAGAACGCGTTGCGGATATTGCCGCCGGGGATGCCGCCCGAGGCGCCGTCCGCCGGCGCGATGTCGAAGAACTCGTACTTGGGGCCGCCGGCGGTCAGGATCGCGTCGACGAGCGCCTGCATGGTCTGCGAGGCGTCGGTCGTGCCGTCGTCGGTGGTGCCGTCGTCGGTGGTGCCGTTGTTGTCCTGGATCTCCTGGAGCGCGATGACGTCCGGCGTCCGGAGGTTGACGACGATGTGGTTGGCGAGCGTGGCCCGCTGCTGATCGTCGGAGGACTGCGGGCTCAGGTTGAGCACGTTGTAGCTGGCGATCGTGACGTGGTTGCGGGTCGGGCGCAGCTTGCTCACCTGCGGGCGCGTGCGGCGCGCCGGGGTGAAGGTCACGATGCTCGTGGCGACGAACTCGAAGTTGCCGAAGCTGTAGCTGACGACCGCCTCGACATCGTTCAGGCGCGAGCCGACGGAGATCAGCGGGCGCGACGCCCCGGGGTAGATCGTGCTGTCGAACTGGACCTGCATGCGCTCCGGGTTCTGGTCGCCGCGGTTGTTCGGGTCGGGCTGCAGCTCGATGCCGCCGCGCTGCGTGAGCGCGTCGGTCGGCTCCACGTCCGCGCCGCGATCGGCCACCACGAACACCTCGCCGAACCCATTGAGGGCGGAGACCGCCTGCGGCTTCGGGATCCGCACGCGCATCCCCTCGAGGCTCTCGTAGAAGTCGATGCCGTCGCCGCGCGGGTTGAAACGGTTGGCCGCGGCGTCCGCGTCGAGCTGCAGGTTGATCGGGGGATCGATCTCACCCTTGCTGATCACTTTGCGGGCGGGCGGAATCCGGCCGCCGCGGCCGACGATGACCGCCGCGGGCAACGCGTTGCCGCTCGAGACCACCGTGACGGCGGGAAACGCGATCTGCGTGGTCGAGAGATTGCCGGTCGATGCGCCGCCGGGGATGAACTCGCTGACGGTGCCGGTGACCTCGATCGCGTCGCCGACCGCGACGGTCGGAGCGCCGCCCGTGAAGAGGAACAGCCCATCCGACGTGCGGTTGTCGCCGTCGCCGAGCGGGTCCTGCATGTAGAAGCCGCCCGAGTCCACGGCGGTCACGATGCCGGTCGTCTTGACGGACTGGCCGATCAGCGGTGACCGGTGTTGCGCGCCCTGGATGTCGTAGATCTTGACGCTGGTTTGCGCCCACGTCGGTGCGGCGATCAGAAGAACCGCCAGTGCCCAAGCTCGATGCATGCTCACTCCTCCTTGAAAGGGTTCGGGGTAGGAGCTGCACGGTAGGAGCGGTTCTTCAGGAAACGGTTGGTGTCCGTTGAGGATCCGCGTGCGTGTGCGTCAAGAGTTCATCCAGCGCTTGAGCCAATCCAAAAACTCGCCGTACCAGTGCACCGAGTTGGCCGGCTTCAGAATCCAGTGGTTCTCGTCCGGGTAGATCGCGATGCGCGTGGGCACGCGCCGCAGCTGCAGGATGTTGTAGAGCTGCAGCGCCTGGATGTACGGCACGCGGTAGTCCTGCTCGCCGTGCAGGATGAGCGTGGGGGTCTTGATGCCGCCGACATGGCGGAGAGGGTTGTAGCGATCGAGCGCCGCCTGCGACTCCTCGCCCGACCACAGGTCGCCGCCCGCCTGCGTACCCTGGTTCTCCGGGATCTCGCTGCCGAACTGCGTCTGCTTGTCGCATACGCCGGCGTGATTGACCGCGCACGCGAAGCGATTCGTCTGCGTGGTGATCCAGGTGGTCAGGTAGCCGCCGTACGAGCCGCCGCTGACCGCCATGCGCTTCTTGTCCACGCCGCGCTTCTCGATCAGCCAGTCCGTGGCGGCCATGATGTCGCGATAGGGCTTGTCGCCCCACGCGCCGACGATCGAATTCGCGAACGCGTCGCCCCAGCCTTTCGAGCCGTGGAAGTTCACGCAGGCGCAGAGGTAGCCCTGTGCGGCGAACGCCTGCGCGCACCAGCGCGGATGCCAGATGTCGCCGAAGTGGCCGTGCGGGCCGCCGTGGATAAGGTGCAGGAGTTTCTGCTTCTTGCGCGGCTTGGGCGGGTGCACGAGGAACATCTGGACCGGCGCGTCGTCCGCGCCGCGGAAGGTCACGTCCTCGACCTTGCCGAGCTGGAAGCTCTTGATCGCGGCGGCGGTGTGGCGCGTCTCCCGCCGCTCGTCGCTGCCGTCCGCGGCGCACGAGACCACTTCCCAGGGCCGCTTGAGCGAGCTGTGGGTGGTGAAAACGCGGCCCGCCGCCGGCGTGAGGCCGGTGTAGGTGCCGCCGCGGCGCAGCTCGAACGGCTGGGCGCGGCGCGAGACGCGGAAGAGCCCGACGCGTCCCTCGACGTCGGCGAGGCAGAGCGCGTCCGTTCCCGACCACTCCCACTCCAGCGGACTGAGCGTCCACTTGTCCGCCAGCGTCTGCACGCGGCCGCTCTTGCGGTCGAGCGTCGCGAGCCGCGACTGCCGTGCCCACGACGGATCGTCCGCCGCCCAGCCGAAGAGCACCTGACGGCCGTCCGGGCTGTAGCGCGGACGCCACGCATCCCAGCCCGGCGTATCGAGCAGCTCCGGCTTCTTGCCGGCGCGCAGCCGGTAGAGCCCCCAGCGGGTGCGCGCCTTGGGCTTCGAACGCATGGCCGAAAAGACGATCTCCTTGCCGTCGGGCGCGAGGTCCCAGCCGCCCTCCGGCGACTGCACGGTCATGCGCGACCGGAATCGCGGCATGAGATCGGTGACGTCGCCGCCCTCCGCCGAGACCGTCGCGATGTGCCAGCGCAAACCGTCGGTCAACCAACGGTCCCAGAAGCGGGGCACGCGCTCTTCGCTGACGTAGGCGCGCTCCTCCTTTTCGTGGACGCGCACGCGCATCGCGAACGCGATCCGCTTGCCGTCCGGGTACCAGCGCGGGTCGGTGGCGCCTTCCTCGCACGCGGTGATCGCTTGCGCCTCGCCACCGCGCAGGTCGAGAACGAAGATCTGGGACTTCTTCTCGTCGTCCTGTCGCACGAAGGCGATGCGCGTGCCGTCCGGCGACCATCGCGGTTGGGAGGCGTCCGCGTCCGCCGCCGTCAGCGCGCGCGGCTTGCGGCCCGACTCGTGGAGCCAGAGGCGCGTCCGGCCCCGGTTCTCCTCGAGGTCGTGCGTCGTGACCGGCACGAGGAGCAGCGTGCCGTCCGGCGATGGGGCGGCGCGACCGACGCGAGGGATTTGCCAGAGGTCTTCGGGCGTGAGGGGGCGCTTGGACATGGCGGGAGGCTATCCCGAGCACCGTCGTGGAGACAAGCGCGGGCCGTTGCGGAGTGCGACCCGTGCTATCCCGCCGCCGTCGCCCGCCACTCGCTCGGAGCCGGTACCGGCGCCTCGGTCACGACGACCAGCCCCGATTCGGTCACCGTGCCCCAGCGCGCGTCGACCGCCGGGTTGAAGCCGATGCGGGCTTGCGGCGGAATGCGGACTCCTTCTTCGACCACGACGCGCTGAAGCCGCGCGGCGGGCCCGACGACGACGCCGTCGAGAAGGACCGATTCGCACAGTTCGGCGTGGGGACCGACCTGCACATCGCGGCCGAGGACGCACCGGTCGAGGCTGCCGCCGGCCACGAGCGAACGCGGGCCGATCCACGACTCGCCGTCGTCGAACGTGCCCTCCAGCAGATCCATGAGGGCGGCGTGATAGCCGTCGACATCGCCGATGTCGCGCCAGTAGCCGGGCTCGCCCGCCTGCGCGAAGTCGTGCGTGCCGACGCGCAGACCGCCCAGAAGCATGCCGGGGATGACGTGCTTGGCGAAGTCGTCGGCGTCGGGATACTCGTAGAGGAAGTCCTCGAGCGCGGACCGCTGGAAGAGATAGATCCCCATGCTGGCGAGACTCATGTCTTCGCGACCCGGCATCGTGGGCGGGTCGCTCGGCTTCTCCTTGAAGCTCTGGACCAGCCCGTCGGCGCCGACGCGCACGCATCCGAGCGTGTGTGCCCGGCAGCGCGGTACCGGCACGACCGACATGGTCACGTCGGCCCGCTGCGCGCGGTGGTCCGTCATCAGGTCTCGATAGTGCATGTGGTAGACGTGGTCGCTCGCCAGCACCAGGACGCGGCGCCCCTCCGGGTCGTGTGCAAGCGCGGCGCGGACGGCATCGGCGGTGCCGCGGTAGGCGCGGCCGACCTCCGCGGAGGAGAGGAACCTGAGGTGGGGGAGCTCCTCGGCCCACGTCGACTCCACGTGCGCGCGCACGCTCTCGCGCCGGTGCTGCGTGAGCACGACGACCTCGCGCAGGCCGGTCCGGACGCAGTTCGCGAGCGTGTCGTCGATCAGACGACGGCCCGCGAACGGCATCACCGACTTGGCGCGGCGGTCGGTCAGGGGACGCAGACGCTCCCCCTGCCCACCCGCCAGAACGAGCGTGAGGGTGTTTTCCATGACCTCGAGGCGTGGCTGACCCAACAGATCGGTCGTATGGAACCCCCGCGCGGTTAGACGCTCGCCGTGACCGGATCAAGAACCGGTCAATCGACCGCTTCGGGACGCTCAGTCCAGCTCGATGACGGTCGTCTTCGCCGGGTCGAAGCGCGCCAGGAGCTCGCGGGTGTGCCGCGCCCTGCGAATGGTCCAGCTGCGTGAGCCGGACGGGATCTCGAAGGTGCGAGGTCGACCGGCGGAGATCCAGTTGCTCGTTTCGAACGGCAGGCTGTCGCAGGCGAGCGACACGTAGATGTCGCGATCGGACCGGACCTCGACCTCCTGCTTCGGGATCGGATCTCCGAAACGCAGCGGAAGCCGGTTTGCCGTCGCCCAACGAAACCCGGCCCTGTCGAGTACCACGACGGAGAGCAGCGGACCGAAATCGCCGTTGTCCCCCTGCGTGCTCACGATGATCGTGTCGCGCAGCTGGAACAGCCGCGCCAGACGATCCCCACGAAGTCGCTCCGCGGTGTCCCGCGCGATCAGGAAGGCCGTTTTCGTCGAGCGCATCGCCAGCGTGGGGTAGCTGGACTCGACTTCGCCGAGGCGAAGTAACGGCAGGCTTCCGCCGCTGCGCGCCGGTTCGCCGGGTCGGCTTGTTCGGCCGTGGGGCCCGCCACGCAACGCGTAGGCGCTCCCCCGGAAGGCGAGCATGCAGGAGGGCACGTACCAGCCGCGACGGGCGTCCACGTCCGGGAACCGGAACGAGACGCGTCCATCGGGACCGGTCTTGCCGATCAGCGGCTGCCCGTGCGCGCGGAAGTGCTCGCCGTCGGGATCCCAGCCCCCCTCGATGTAGACCGAGGCGCCGGCCGCTCCCGTTTCGCCGTCCGCCTCCAGGACACGGGTGGTCACGTGCACCACCTCGTCGACGTCGATGGCGATTTCGTACGGGTCGTAGGTCCGCGCACCGACCTGGCTCAGGGGCCACTGCATCACGTCGCCGTTGGGAATCGTGGCGCGCATCCACGCCCGGCCTCGATAGGTCGGCCACTCCATGCTGACGAACCCGCGCTCGTCCGTCGAACCCTCGGCAAACGCCGGCGGGAGCCACGGCCGCTCGCGGTTCGGAATCGTGTGCAGGCTCACGCGCACGCCCGGCACGGAGCGCTCCGCCTTGCGATGCACGAACTGGAATCGCGGATTGGCCAGCAGCTGCACCGGGAGCCGCATCACCGTCCCGAACCCGTTCGCGTTCATGGAGTTCGGATCGGACCAGAGCCCGTTCCGCGAAGCGATCAGAAGGGGCGGCCGTCGCGTGCCGTACCGGGGCTTGGGCCACTTGGATTGCCATTCGAACGAGAACATGCCCTGCTCGTCGGTGCGCGCGATGTGAATCACGCCGCCGTTCTGGCTGGGCTGCAGGTAGACGTCGGCGTGCGCGAGCGGCGGGTGATTCGCCTCGTCGAAATCGAGGAGCTGTCCGCGGAAGATGGTCGGCTCCGCCCGCTTCGCGCCGACCGAAGCCTCCGTTCGACCGGTCGCCGCGGTCGCCGGCGATGCGCTCGCCGTCGCGGGGCGTTGCGCCGAGCGGCGTGCGGCCGGCGCCGAATCGCCGCGACTCGCTTCCCGGCCGATCCACGCGGTGCCTGCCACCAGGGCCACCAGTCCCGCCACCACGAGCTTCCCGGCCACGGCCGCCTTGGGCAGAAAGAAGAGCGCCAGCGCCCCCGTCCACGCCGCGCGCCCATAGCTTCGGTCGAACGCTCCGCGCATCTGCGCCAGCGCGCGTCGGGTTCGGGTGCGGACCGTGTTCACCGGCAGGTCGAGGCGCTCCGCGATGGCGCGCGGCGGAAGCTCCTCGTAGTAGCGCAGCACGATCACATCGCGGTAGGGGGGCGCGAGCGCCAGCACCTGCTCCACGACGCGCTGCTGCCAGCGAAGCTTGTCGGTCGAGTCGGCCGTCGACTCCGGCTTCGCGACGGCCGCTTCCCGGCGCAGGCGTCGGACGCGGGCACGCTGAAGGTCCCGAACCCGATTGCGCGCGATGGCGGCGAGCCACGGCCCGATCCGCTTCGTGCGCGGCGGCGGCGCGTCGAGCGCGGCCGCGAAGGTCTCTTGCACCACGTCTTCGACGTCGTTCTCGTCGCGGAGGAGAGCGCGCGCGACCGCGGTGACGAAGGCGTGGTGCTGGAGGAGGAGGGCCGCGTCCATGAAAGGCAAGACGTCGCGATCGGGGAATTCGATTCACGACTCGAGCACATGATGCCCGAAGCGAGATCAATCAAGCCGAACGCGCGCCTTGGTGGTGGGGTCGAACCGTGCGAGAACGGCGCCGTCGGCCGCGGACCGAATCACCCACTTGCGTGAACCGTTGGGGATGTCGAGTGTCAGATCCCGTCCGGCGCGGACGTACCCCTCGATGACGAAGGGAGCTTCGAGGCACTCGAGGAGCACCCGCGTATCGCGCGAACCTTGGAGCTGGATCTCGCGTGTGCCGATGGGATCGCCGAATCGAAGAGGGCCGTTGGTGACCTCGGCCCAGCGGAATCCGCGTTTCGTGCGGACGACGACCGCCTCGAACTCGCGGGGCAATTCGGGGTCCTCCCACCAGACGAACCGCAGATCGGATCGTGGCAAGTAAAATCGCGTCTTAAGCTCAGTCCAGTGTCGGCGGCCGCTGTCGTCTTTCCAGCAGAGCCAGCTCTCTTTGCCGAGCGCGCGCGGAACGGCGAACACTGGTCGATCCAGGTCGACGGGTGCGAGACGAAGGGTCGGGAGGCTCTCCCCGCTGCGCGCGGCGTTCTCGTTGCCGATTGGTCCTACGGGGAAAGCGAAGAGCGTTGACCCGGTCGTCTCGCGCCATGCCACCAAAGGGCTTGGATGCAGCGAGCCCCGGCGCGCATCGATCGCGGGGAATCGGAAGACGGCGTCGCCGTTGCGATCCGTGACGCCACGCAGAGGCACGCGGTTGGCGATCGTGCCCTCTCCATCTGGGGCCCAACCGGCATCCGCGTACACATGGGCGCCAGGAGCAGGGGTCTTTCCGTCAGACAGCAGCACGCGCACCCGGACCGTAACGATGGCGGATTCGCTCAGGTCGATGTCGTAGGGGTCGTAGAGTCGCACTTCCGAGAGGTTCAAGGCCCACTGCACGACATCTCCGTTGGGGCGCAGGACGCGGACGATCGAACGATCCATCGTGGAGGGCCACTCCGGCGAAGCCACGCCGTTCGCATCCGCTATCGCGGAACTGACCGCAGGTCCGAGCTCGTTCTCGAATCGATGCAGGGAGATGCGCGCCCCTGCCTCCGGTGCGCGTCCCTCGCCGACGAACAACTGGAGTCGGGGATTGGCGATCAGTTCGACCGACTGACGCACGCCCCCCTCGAGGCCGGTGGGGTGTAGGTAGGTCGCATCGCTCCAGAGTCCGTCCCGCGTCACGAACAGCAGAGGGGCGAGCCAGCCATTCGCGTAGGTCCGAGTCGGAAAGTCCGGCGGCCAATCGAATTGGAAGCGACCCTCGTCGTCCGTACGCGCCACCGTCCGCAGGTGGCCACCGTAGCGCAGCCGGACGGTCGCGCCGGCGAGCGGGGGAGGCGTCGGCTCGCGGTAGTCGAACAGCTGGCCGCGAAACACGCGGGGCGGCTCGGGCGTCGCGGGTTCTTCGGATTGCACGGGATCGGTCCGAGGGGCGGCCGACGAGGTGACGTCCGTGGAGCTCTGGTTTCGTCTCGGCACACGCTCCGAGCCTTCGCGGAACGTCTCCCGCCCCAGCCAGACCGTGCCGGCGACCAAGGCGACGAGCCCTGCCGCCACGAGCTTGCCGGCGAACGCCGCCTTCGGCAGAAAGAACAAGGCCAGCGCCCCCGTCCAGGCCGCGCGCCCATAGCTTCGGTCGAACGCTCCGCGCATCTGCGCCAGCGCGCGTCGGGTCCGGGTGCGGACGGTGTTGACGGGGACGTCCAGGCGCTGCGCGATGGCGCGCGGCGGCAGCTCCTCGAAGTAGCGCAGCACGATCACGTCGCGGTAGGGGGGCGCGAGCGCCAGCACCTGCTCCACGACGCGCTGCTGCCAGCGAAGTTTCTCGGTGGATCCGGTCGTCGACTCAGGTCGGGCGACGGCGGCCTCGCGGCGCAGGCGGCGCGCGCGGGCGCGCTGTCGGTTGCGCGCGAGATTGCGGGTGATGCCCGCCAGCCACGAGCGCTCCTTGCCGGCGCGGGGCGGGTCCGCTTCGAGCGCGGCGACGTAGGTCTCCTGCACGACGTCTTCGACCTCGTGCTCGTCGCGCAGCAGTGCCCGCGCGACCGACGTCACGAAGGCGCGGTGCTCCAGAAGCGTGGTGGCGTCCATATGGGGCATGTGGTCGCGGCCCCCGAAATCGATTCAGGGTCCCCTCCTATAATGCAGAAATGCCGGCCACCGACCTGACCACCCAGCACTATCTCGCCCTGGAGGAGAAGTACTCCGCGCACAACTACCACCCGCTCGACGTGGTGCTGGAGCGCGGCGAGGGGGTCTGGGTCTGGGACGTCGAGGGCAACAAGTACCTCGATTTCCTCGCCGCCTACGGCGCGGTCAACCAGGGGCACAACCACCCGCGCATCGTCGAAGCGCTGGCGCAGCAGGCGGACACGCTCTCGCTCACCTCGCGCGCCTTCCGCAACAACCGCTTCGGGCCCTTCTGCGAGAAACTCGCCCAGCTCTCCGGCTACGACAAGGTGCTCATGATGAACGCCGGTGCCGAAGCGGCCGAGACGGCAATCAAGGCGGCGCGGCGCTGGGGCTACCAGCAGAAGAAGATCCCCGACAACGAGGCGGAGATCATCGTGTTCGACGGCAACTTCCACGGCCGCACCACGACGATCGTCAGCTTCTCGACCGACCCCGGCGCGCGCTCCGGCTACGGGCCGTACACGCCCGGATTCGTCACCGTGCCGTACGGCGATCTCGACGCGACGCGCGCGGCGATGAACGCGAAGACCTGCGCCGTGCTGATCGAACCGATCCAGGGCGAGGGCGGTGTCATTCTCCCGCCGGAGGGTTTCCTGCGCGGTCTGCGCCAGCTCTGCGACGAACTCGACGTGCTGTTGATCTGCGACGAGATCCAGGCGGGACTCGGGCGCACGGGCACGCTCTTCGCCCACACGCAGGCGGGCATCCGCGCCGACGGCGTGACGATCGGCAAGGCGCTCTCGGGCGGGCTCTACCCGGTCTCGGCGTTCCTCGCGGACGACAAGGTGATGTCGGTCTTCACGCCCGGCTCGCATGGCAGCACCTACGGCGGCAACCCGCTCGCGTGCGCGGTGGCCGAGGCGGCGCTCGACGTGCTTGTCGACGAGGGGCTGCTCGAGCACACGACGCAGATGGGCAAGGTGCTGCAGGGACGCCTCGACGCGATCGAGTCGGACAAGATCAAGGAAGTGCGCGTCGCGGGTCTCTGGGCCGGCATCGAGCTGCACCCCGAGGCGGGCGGCGCCCGCAAGGTCTCCGAAGCGCTGCAGGCCGACGGCATGCTCGCGAAGGAGACGCATACGCACACGCTGCGCCTGGCGCCGCCGCTGGTCATCCAGGAGCCGGAGCTGCAGCTGGCGTGTGACAAGCTGGAGGCTGCCCTGGGCGCTAGTTAGCCACGGAGGCACGGGGACACGGAGGGCTGTAGGAAGGCTGCCTCCGTTGGTCTTTTGGTTGGAAGCCGCTAGGGGGACGACCACAGAAACACAGAATTCTTCGCCCGAACCTCCGGGCGTCCCGCTGCTCCCTTTCCGATCCGTGGTCGTGAGAAGGAAGAAGATCAGCGGTCCGCAGTCGAGGGTCGACGACCGGAAGCCTTCTGTGTTTCTGTGGTTTTCAACTCGCCACGCACGTAGCCCCGAGACGCCTTCCCAGTCCTTCTCCGTGCCCCCGTGCCCCCGTGCCCCCGTGCCTCCGTGGCTAACTGAGACCCAGCCCCTCTCCGTGCCCCCGTGCCTCCGTGGCTAGCTGAGACCCAACCCTTCCCCGACCGCCGCTGATATCCTTCCCCGAATGAGGGCCTTCCATCTCGCGCTGGGCCTCGCCGTGCTCGTTCTCGGGCGCGATGCGATGCCGGCGGAGCCGATCCGTCTCCTGCAGGAGTACTCCCTTTCCCCCGACGGCGATCGCATCTACTTCGCCTGGCGTGGCGATCTCTGGTCGCACCCGGTCGAAGGGGGGCGCGCGACGCGTCTCACCGTGCATCCGGCGACCGAGCGCTACCCGCAGGTTTCGCCGGACGGCAAGTGGCTCGCGTTCACGAGCAACCGCAGCGGCGTCAATCAGGTCTACCGGATGCCGATTGAGGGCGGCCGCGTCGAACAGGTGACCTTCCACACCGACGGCAACATCGCCACCGACTGGTTCCCCGACGGCAAGGCGTTGCTCATCAAGAGCGAGCGCGATCACTTCTGGCGCCGGGGCGCGCGCTACTTCGTGCGCCCGCTCGACGAGAGCCGCGACCGGCTGGTCTTCGACGGCTACGCCTCGTCTGCGCGCCTCTCGCCCGACGGCAAGCAGCTGCTCTTCATGCGCGAGGGCGTTGCCTGGTGGCGCAAGAACTACCGCGGCCCGCAGGCCGGCCAGATCTGGCGCTTCGAGTTCGAGTCGCGCCGCTTCGAACGCCTCTCTCCGATCGGCATCGGCGAGCGCTCGCCGCTCTGGACACCGGACGGCACGCAGGTCTACTTCGTGAGCCAGCGCGACGGCGCCTTCAACCTCTACCGGCAGCCGCTCGGCTCCTCCGAGGTCGCGCGCCTCACCTCCTACAAGGACGACGGCGTGCTCTTCCCGGCGCTCTCGCGCAACGGCAAGCGGCTCGTCTACCGCGTCGGCTTCGATCTCTTCCACCTCGACCCGACCGCGGAGAAGCCGGAGCCGCGCCGCCTCGATTTGCGCTACGAAGGCGACGAGCTCGTACCGCGCGTGCGCCGCGAGCGCCTCACCCGCGCCACGCAGGTCGCGTTTTCCGATGACGCGCGCGAGATCGCCTTCGCGGCCGGCGGCGACATCTGGGTGATGGACACCGAGCTGCGCGAGCCGCGCCGCGTCACGAACACGCCGGAGGAAGAGCGCGATCCGGTCTTTGCGCCGGACCACGGCTCGATCGTCTACGTGAGCGAGACCGACGGCGCGTGCGATCTCTGGGTCGCCACGCGCGCCGATGCGAACAGGCACTGGTGGCAGAACACCAAGTTCGAGAACAAGCGCATCACGCAGGACCCGCAGCCGGAGTTCGCGCCGCGCTTCATCGCCGGCGGCCGCATCGCCTTCACCAACCTGCGCGGCGACCTCTGGACGATGAATCCCGACGGGACCGATCCGCGCATCGTGCTCGACTCGTGGGACCAGCCGTCGTACGACTTCTCGCCCGGGGCGCACTGGGTCGCCTACGCGATCGACGACAACGACTTCAACCGCGACATCTGGATTCGCCGCGCCGACGGTAGCGGCGATCCGGTCAACATCACGCGCCACCCGGACTACGAAGGCGATCCGGTCTTCTCGCCCGACGGGAAGATGCTCGCCTTCATCGGCCGCCGCAACCGCGAGGAGAGCGACATCCACTTCGTCTACCTGCGCAAGGCGGACGACGACCAGTCGCGGCGCGACCGCAAGGGTTGTAGAACCGCCTATGCCGACGTGACCGCAGAGCAGCGTGTGCTCCCCCACTTCCACGTTATGGCCGACCTGTACGAGGCTATCGACCTTGGTGCCGGTGCCGATTTTCGT
>JBCDBY010000044.1:0-19921 GCA_039182715.1 Planctomycetota bacterium | reverse complement strand
GATATGCCGTGAGGTATGCTCCATATGCGGATTGAACTGTTCCTAAGCTCAAATCTGAAGGGAAGGTTTTCTTAAGGGAATCTAGGGAAAAAATCAACGTATTTTCATCCAACAAATTTTTCCTTAAGTAAATTATATCTTTAAGCTGGGCCGTATTCTCTATTTCTGCCAATAAATCACCTTTCTTTATTTTTTGGTTGGCTTGAACCAATACTTTTGTCAACCGTCCAGACGAACGTGCTTTCAAATAAATTGGGGGATTCTTGCTGGTAATTACAATTTGGGCAGGAATGATATCATTGTAGCTGATTACCGCCGAACCAAGTAATAGTAAAGCAACAATGGCAAAAACAAGTGTTGTCCCCCATCGAATCATCCAATTGGGTGTGCGACCCAAAATCTCTTGGACCTGATCTGAACGCTCACTCAATTGGTCAATTTTATTCTCGTATTCTCACTGATAGTCGACGAAGTTGTTCAGGAAGACGAGCAGCTGCGTGAGGATCGCCGGCCACGCGATACGCCACACGACCGGCCGCAGGGGGCCGTCGAGCATGAGGGGTTGCGGGGCTGCGGTGGCCAAGAAGTCGGCAGAGCATACGGCCGTAGGCGAGAATGCGGGGCATGCGTACGACAGCCCTCCTGCTCCTTTTCGCCGCGTTCGCCGTCGGGCAGGCCAAGCCCTCCCCGGAGCTGCTCGTTCTCGAGATCGACGGGGTCGAGATCCCGATGGTGGCGGGCGAGGCGAAGACCATCACCGTCCAGGGCAAGGAGGTGTCGGCCCGCGTGTCGATGCGCGACTACCGCGTCTTCGAACGTCCGTGGGCGAAGTTCCGGTTCCCGCGCCGCTGCAAGGTGAACGAGGAGAAGCTGGGCGTCGCCACGAGCTGGACGATCAACGGGAACGACAGCTACGTGCAGATCCTTCGCATTCCCGGCAGCACGGAGCGCGAGGGCGTCGAGTCGATCGCCGACTCGCTGCGCGGCAAGCGCGCGCCGGAACCGATCGTGCTCAAGCTCGGCAAGCGGACGTGCAAGGGGCTGCGCGTCATCAACGACGACGACGCGAGCGCGGCGACGCGATCCGACATCGTCGCGTTCGAGTCGGGCAAGGCGGTCTACGTGGTGCACTTCTTCGACGCGCTCGACGAGGGCAACAGGCCGACCGCCGAATTCGAGCGGCTGCTTCGCGTGGTGACCGCGAGCTTCGAGCTACCGAACGTGAAGTAGGCGGTGCGTCTGCGGGATGACCCGCGTGTCGCGGTGGTGCCGCATGGCGGCGCGCTGGAGCGCCAGCATGTGGCCGCCCGTCGGCGGTTCGAAGCGCGCGCCGCTCACCGGCTGCAGAATCAAGGGCTCGTCGCGGAGCAGGCGCGCGACCGACTCGATCTCATCGGCGGTCGTGCGCGCATTGCACACCAGCTTGACCGCGCGTTCCTTCGACCGCGCGATTTCGAGGAACCGGCGCGTCACGTCGACGTCCGGAGCGAATCCCGCGGAGCTCGGCAACTTCACGTCCATCATCACGATGTCGACGAGATCGAGGACCCGCGCCAATTCGTCGGGCCGGTGTCCGCCGGTCTCGAGCAGGATCGGGAAGCGCTCCCAGCGCGGCAGCACCGCGCGCAGGAAGTCGACGAACAGCAGCGGTTCCCCGCCGGTGATCGAGATGGCGTGGTGCGGCCCGGCCGCCTCGTCGAGGCGCGTGACCCAGGCATCGAGTGTTTCGACGGAAAGCGGATTGGGCGCCGTCTCGGTCCCGTCCGGCAGGAAGAGGCGCGCCTCGTCGGGAATGCGGTGCGAGGCGGGCGTGTCGCAGAAGACGCATTCCAGATCGCAGCCGGCCAGCCGCACGAAGAGGTGGCGTTCGCCGACGCGCGTTGCCTCCCCCTGCACCGAGGAGAAGACCTCGTAGAGCGCCGTCTTCATCCGTCGGCCCGCATACCCTCTTCGACCTCGGTGAGCACGAAGCCCTGGGCGGTCGGGTCGAAGGCGGAGTCGTCGGGGCGGTAGCCGTCGATGTTGTCCATCGGCACGCGGTCGATATGGCGGCGCAGCAGCAGGTACATGCCCTGATGAAGCGTGCTGCGCAACACGGCGAGGCGCGCCACCTGCAGCGAGAGGAAGATCGCCACGCTGGCCGCCAGCGCCCAGGCCGCCAGCGTCTGCGGCAGCGGCAGACCCTGCGGCGGCTCCAGCAGCATGGCATCGATGAGATCCTTCGCGCGCTCGGTGCCGAGGCCGACGCGCAGCGCGAGCGCCAGCAGGCCGAGCACCACGAAGACGCGGATCCCGCGCAGGAACACCGCGCCGACGAGCAACGCGAGCGCACCCAGTCGATAGGCGGCGACGCGCGGCGCGTGCGCGAAGCTGTAGCCGTACACGCGCGTGATCGCGTCGAACGCGTCGCTCCACTCGGTGGCGATCGTCGGCCAGGCGAGAATGCCGCCGGCGAAGAGGCCGAGCAGCAGGATGACCGCGCCGATGACGAGCAGCAGCGCGGCGGGCGCGGCGGCGATGAGCAGGACGTCCCAGACGCGCCCGAGCGCGAAGAGTCCCGCGGCGATCGCGACGAGCGAAAGCGCGCCGAAGAGCAGGCCGAAGGGCGTGAAGAACCCCCAGTGCCAGTGCCCCCGCGCGAACAACAGCGCTTCGCGCAGATCGGAGCGGCGATCGCAGGTGAGCTCCACCGCGGCCATGCGCGTGACCGCCATGCCGAAGAACGAACCGACCAGCGTGCCGGCGATCCAGATGCCGAGCACCGCGCCGGCGACGAGCCCCCAGCGTCCTTCGGCGACCGAGCCCTGCAGCAGCTGCATGGTCGACTGCACTGGCCGCAGGAACGTGGCGCCGAGCTGCTCCACGAAGCCGCCGAGCAGCACGCCGCGACACGCCGCGATCACGAGCAGCGCCAGCGGAATGAGCAGCAGCATGCCGTAGAGCGCGAGGAGCGTCTTGCGCTGGTCCCCCGCACAGCGGCGGACCCGTCGCAACAACTCCAGCGGCTCGACGGCCCCTTCGCTCATTCCTCCCGCAGGTCGTGCGGGCTCGGCGCGGCGGCGGGGATGGAATAGTCTCCGTTCAACCACTTGTGCAGGTCCAGGAGCCGGCAGCGCTCGGAGCAGAACGGGTAGTCCTTGGGCCGCCGATCGGCGGCGGTTTCCACCGTCTTGCGACAGTGCGGACAGCGTGCACGCGAGGGAGCCGACATGAAGCGCGCAGTATAGCGACATCCCCTCACGCTTTCTGATGCACCTCTTCCATCAAAACGGCGACGTAAGCCTCGCAGGGACAGGGGCTTAGGCGAATCGAGGTGCGGAATCAATTCCGCAATCAGGCCGAAGCCTGGATCGCGGTGACACAGCAGACGTCCACGATGTCGCTCGCGGTGCAGCCACGGCTGAGGTCGTTGGCCGGCTTCCGGAGCCCCTGCAGGATGGGGCCGAGCGCGACGGCGCCGGCCATCCGCTGCGTGAGCTTGTAGCCGATGTTGCCCGCGTTCAGGTCGGGGAAGACGAGCACGTTGGCCCGCCCCTCCAGCTTCGACTGCGGCGCCTTGCGGGCGGCGATGTCCGGCACGAGCGCGGCGTCGACCTGCAGCTCGCCGTCGAGCCGCAGCCCCGGGCGGAATCCGCGCGCCAGCCGCGTCGCCTCGCGTACCTTTTCCACCGACTCGTGCTGCGCGCTGCCGTGCGTCGAGAAGGAGAGCATCGCCACGCGCGGTTCCTCCTCCAGAAAGAGCTCCGCGCTCTGTGCGGTCTGCAACGCGATCTCCGCGAGCTGCTTCGCGTCGGGGTCGGGATTGACGCCGCAGTCCGCGTAGAGATAGTCGCGGCCGTCGGGCAGGCGCATCAGGAAAAAGCTGCTGACGAGTCCGATCGAGCCGATGCCGTGCAGCGTCGCCCGTACCGTGTCGGCGGTACTGCGCACGGCGCCGCCGACGAACCCGTCCGCCTCGCCGAGCGAGACGAGCAGCGCGGCGGCCAGCATCGGATCGCGCACCGCCTCCGCCGCCTCCGCCTCGGTCAGCCCCTTGTGCTTGCGGCGCGTGTGATAGAGCTCCGCGCAGCGGTCGGCGTGTCGGGCGAGCATCGACTCGTCGAGCAGCACCGGCTCGCAGAGCTGCTCCGCCTCGAGCGTGCGCGCCGCCTCCTGCACGCGCTCGTCCTGTGCCTCCGGCAGCACGATGCGCTTGTGCGCCGCGCGCGCGGCTACCCGCAGATCGATGCCCAAGCGTCGACCTCCATGTGGAGCAGGTACTGGGCGTAGGTTTTCCCCTGCGCGTCGAGCAGCAGCGAAAGCGTGCCGCCGCCGCCGAGCGACTCGTGCAGCAGGAAATTGAGAGCGAGGAGGTTGGGCACCTCGAAGCGATCGACGCCGCCCTTCACCATGGCGCCGAAGTACTCCTTCACCCGTTCCGCCGTCAGGTACTCGACCAGCCAGGCGTAGATCTCCGGCGAACGCGCGATGACGCCCACGTTGCAGGTGTCGCCCTTGTCGCCGCTGCGTGCGAGACAGAGCTCAGCGAGCCGGACGCGCTTCGTGGGCCCCGGGGTACCGGTCGGAGCTTCGGGCGCGGCCAAGGCGGCTGCTTCGCCCGCCAGCCACTCCTGGCCGACGTCGAGCTTCGTCTCTCCCACCTCCACGCGCACCTTCAGCGCGTCGCGCGAGATGAGCGCCGGCCAGTACCCGACGACGCCGCTCGGACGCGGACGCCCCTGGTCGGCGAGGTAGGTGATGCCCGGCACCGTCGAAAGCACCTTCGGCACCAGCTGCGGCGCGAAGTCGTTCGCGAGCTTGCCGCGATCGTCGTCGCGCGCGGCGACCTGCAGGAGGATCTCCGACGGCTCGCCGTCGGTCACCGACGGGTGGCAGCTGTCGTGTCCGACGTACTGCGTCAGCGTGTCCGCGTAGTGGTCGCGGCCGCCCGCACTCTTCCAGAAGACCTCGGAGACGTGCTCCGCCTTCCGGCGCGCGTCGGGCCCGCTGACCATGAGCCGCCCGAAGGCGCGGAAGCCCTGCTCGAACGAGATGGAGACCTTGAACTTCTCCGGCGCCGGCGAGCCCTGCACGCCGCTCACCGCGACGCGATCGGGCCCGGCCTGCTCCAGGCTGATCGTGTTGAAGTAGGCGATGCAGTCAGGTGAGATGTAGGCGGGATCGCCCATCTCGTAGAGCAGCTGCTCGCTCACGGTGTGCACGGAGACGAGGCCTCCGGTGCCCGGGTGCTTCGTCACCACGAACGAACCGTCGGGCGACACCTCCACCATCGGGTATCCGATGTTCTCGTGGTTCTTCACGAGGTGCCAGTCGGTGAAGTTGCCGCCGGTGCACTGCGTGCCGCATTCGATGATGTGACCCGCCACGATGCCGCTCGCGAGACGGTTCCAGTCATCCTCCGCCCAGCCGAACTCGTGGATCATCGGCGCGAGCGTCACGCCGGTGTCGGAGACGCGGCCGGAGATGACGACGTTGGCGCCGAGGCGCAGCGCCTCTACGACCGGCTTCGCGCCGAGGTAGACGTTGGCCGACATGACGTCATCGCGCACGTCGGAGAGCGGCGCGCCGGTGTCCATGTGCGCCAGCGGCTCGTTCTCGAGGATGGCGTCGAGATCGGGATAGATGTCGTCGCCGAGCACGACGCCGACCTTCACCTGGTCGGCGATGCCGAGCTCTTCCGCCAGCGCATTGACCGCGTCGCGGCAGGCGAGCGGATTCACACCGCCCGCGTTGGAGATGATCGTGATGTCCTTCTCGACGCACTGCGGCAACACGTCGCGCAGCTGGGCGAGGAAGTCGGCCGCGTAGCCGAGCTCGGGCCGCTTCGCCTTCTGCTTCTGCAGGATCGCCATGGTGACCTCGGCGAGGTAGTCCATGACGAGGTAGTCGATGGGCCCGCCCTCGACCTGGCGCTTCGCGGCGGTCGGATCGTCGCCCCAGAAACCGCCGCAGTTGGCGATGACGATTTTCTCTTTCACGAGCGGGAGTATACGGGGCGGCCCTCGATGCTCACCTCGGCGATGACGTCGTCGGGGCAGCCGAAGACGAGCGCGGCGGCGAGCGTCTCGTCGGTCCAGCCCGCCAGCGACGGGTGGTCGAGGTCGATCGAGACGAAGTCGGCGTGGCAGCCCGCTTCGATGCGGCCCGCGGGGATGCCGAGCGCCTCGGAGCCTTCGACCGTGCCGCAGCGCAGTAGCCCCGGCGCAACGGAGCCGTCCTCGGCCCGCAGCGCGCCGCGCTCCTCGTTGCGCAGGCGCTGGCCGTACTCGAGCCAGCGCATCTCCTCGAGCATGGAAATACGCGCGTTCGAGTCGCTGCCGAGCGAGACGGGGAACCAGCCATCGGGGAGGCCGTCCCCGAGATTCGCCTCGGTGAGCGGGCAGTTGTTCACGCGCCCACCGGCGCCGCGGTAGGCCGCCATCTCGTCGGACGTCGAATGGGTGCAGTGCACGGCGACGAGCGTGTCATCGACCGCCATCTCGTCGAGCACGAGCTGCATCGGCGAGACGCCGTAGTGCGCGCGACACTCCTCGATCTCGCGGCGCTGCTCCTCGAGGTGGATGTGCGTGACGAGTCCACGGCGTTTCGCCTCGGCCCGCACGTCGCGCAGATGCGCACGCGTCGCAGCGCGCACCGAGTGCAGTACGCAGCCGAGTTCGACCTTGCCGTCGAGCGCGTCGATCTGCTTCCAGTACGCGTCCGGCGTGGCGCTGCGGAACTGACGCTGTCCGCCTTCGAGCGGCTGATCGAACCCGCCGGTGTTGTAGTAGGCGTGCAGCAGCACCATGCGCAGCCCCGCCGTGCGCGCGGCGTCGATGACGACCTCGTCGAGTTCGTAGCCTTCCGAACCGGGCAGGTGATGCAGGTAGTGGAATTCCCCCACCGTCGTCATGCCGGCGCGCACCATCTCGCGGAACGCCTGCAGGCAAAGTGCGTGCGCGCTCTCGAGGTCGAGCGACTCGACCAGCTCGTACATCGCCTCGCGCCAGGTCCAGAAGCTGCCTTGCCCCGCCGGGAACGTCTCCCCGCGACCGCGGAGCCCGCGCTGGAAGGCGTGGCTGTGCGCGTTCACGAATCCGGGCAGCAGCGCGCGACCCGCTTCGTGGGTGTCGGTCGATGCGCGCACGGCGACGATGGAACCGTCGGCGACCTCCACCTCGCGATTGCGGACGAAGCGCGCACCGTCCCACAGAAGCTCCGGGCGCAGGATCATCCGCAGTACTCCCGCACCACCGAGTCGAGCAGCTCGCGGCCGCGCGCGTACTCGTCCATCGGCATGAACTCATTCGGCTTGTGCGCAACGGTGATCGAGCCCGGCCCCCAGACGGCGCAGTCCATGCCCGCGCGCACCAGCCAACCGCCGTCGGTCGCGTACGAGGCGCTGACCGTGTGTTCCTGCTCCATGCGCTGGCAGAGCGAGCGGTAGATCGGCGCGCTGTCGTCGAGGAAGAGCGGCGGGCTTTCGCCCTCGTCCGTCACCTCGACGGGATCGTCGCCCGCGGCGTGATTGCAGGCGGCGACGACGCGGTGGATGACCTCGTCGCGGCTCATCTGCGGCAGGAGGCGGAATCCGATCATCATCGTGCACTCGTCGGGAATGATGTTCACCGCCGAGCCACCGCGAATCGTCCCGACATTGAGCGAGACGAAGGGCGCGTCCGGGAAGTAGCCGGCGAGCGCGCCGCCCTCCTGCTCCAGACGATGGCGCAGGCCGCGCAGCGACGCCACGATGCGCGCGGCTCCCTCGATCGCGTTCTGGCCGAGGTGCGGGTAGCCGCTGTGCGCCGAGACCCCGCGCACGGTGATGCGCATCTTGGTGTGCCCCTTGTGCAGGCGCGCAACCTCCAGCGACGTCGGCTCACCGACAATGCACGCCTTGGGCAGGCGCTGCGCATCGTCCGCCGCCTGCTCGACGAAGTGCCGCGCCCCGATCGTGCCGACCTCCTCGTCGTAGGTCAGCAGCACGACGAGCGGCTTCTCCAGCTTTCGTTCGTTCGCCTCGAGCAGGGCGTTCAGCGCCAGCGCGTCGAACCCCTTCATGTCGCACGCGCCGCGTGCGTAGAGGTTGTCGTCGCGCTCGGTGAGCGTGAACGGATCCGAGCGCCAGTCCGGCTCGACCGCGGGCACGACGTCCATGTGCCCGGAGAGCGTGAGCCCTTCGCGATCGTCGCGCTCCGGCCCCGTGACCAGCACGAGATTGACCTTCTCGCCGTCGGGCGAAAGCTGCTCGTGCATGCGAATGCCCGGCTGGTCCGCATAATCGCGCACGAAGTCCGCCATCGCCCGGTTGCTCTTGTGGCTCGTCGTATCGAACGCCACGAGACGCCCGAGAAGATCGCGATCGGAGAGCATGAGCGACAGGATACGCGGGGCATTGGTAGTCTCGGAGGGATGAGGTGGATGGCGGGGGTTGCCGTTCTCGTGGCTGCGGTCTTGTGGTTTTTGGACTCGGACCAAACGCGTTCGAGAGCGCACCGGCCGGCACAGCAGGAGATGGTGCGAGCGGGCACGCCGGAGGCGAGGACGATCGAGTCGGCCGATTCGCCGCGGAACAGCTCTCCAAAGGGCGCTGTGGCGGCGGCTCCGAAGCGCAAGGGGAGCCGATTCACACGGTCGAAGCCGAGTGATGCGCGGCACCGCCCGATCGCGGAGGCGTGCTGGAAGCGAAGCGGATTGCCTCGGGCGGCTACGTCCTCGTCACGGACTTCGGCCACAGTGACGGCGCGCGAGTCGGACTCAAGTATCAGGTTCAACGGAACGGAGCGGTCATCGCGACCGCGACCGTCAACCGCGTGTTTCGCGACAAGGCCGTTCTCGTGATCGACAGCCCCACCGTCGAACCGCCCAGCAGCAAACACATCGTCGTTCTCTCCCAGTAGCGCGGCCGCGGGCCGGACGACGTCGATCCCGATCGATCCGCCTACAATCTGTTTATGGACTTCCTCACCGCACGCCGCGACCGCATCGCCAAGGCCTGGGCGCTTCAGGACGAGATGGTCCTGCTGCCGGCGGGCGGGAAGATTCCGATGCCGGGAACGGACGAGTTCTATCCGTTTCGCGCGACGGCGGAGCATCGATATCTCGCGGACATGAACGAGCCGGGTCGCGTGCTCGCGTATGACGCGAAGATCGATGCGTGGACGCTCTTCGCGCCGCGTGTGCCGGTCGAGGAGGAGGTGTGGCACGGCGCCGTGCCGGCCGTGGGCCGTCCGCTCGAGGAGCTCGACGCCTTCATCGCCGGCCGGTCGGTGCGCAACGTGCCGGAGGACCGCACGCTCACCACGGCAATCACGCTGGCGCGGCGGATCAAGGATGACGAGGAGCTCGATCGACTGCGCCGCGCCGCGGCGGCGACGGCGGCGGGCTTCGCCGAGGCGCGGCGGCTCGTGCAGCCGGGCATGCGGGAGCTGGCGTTGGAAGCGGAGCTGGAGGTTTCGTACCTGCGCGCGGGCGGCAGCGGGCCGGCGTTCGATTCGATCGTCGCCTCGGGCAACCATGCCGCCGTGCTGCACCACCAGCCCGGCGACGACGCCATCGAGGACGGCGAGTTCCTGCTTATCGATTCCGGGTCGGCGTTCGGCGGTTACTCCTGCGACTGCACGCGCACCTTCGTCGTCGCGGAGCAGCCGACGGAGGAGCAGCGGCGCATCCACAACATCGTGCTGCAGGCGCAGCAGGAGGCGGTCGCCGAGTGCCGCGCCGGCGTGGAGTACAGCGAGATCCATCGCTGCGCGGTGCTCTCCATGGCGCAGGGACTCATCGACTGGGGCCTGCTGCGCGGCGACCCGGCCCGGCTGCTCGAGAGCGGCGCGACCGCACTCTTCTTCCCGCACGGCGTCGGTCACCTGATCGGCCTCGCCACGCACGACCCCGGCGGCTACGCCTGCGGCCGCGTGCGCAACGAGCACGTCGCGTGGCGCTACCTGCGCGCCGATCTGCCGCTCGAGGCGGGCATGGTCGTCACCATCGAACCGGGGCTCTACTTCATCGAGGCGCTGCTCCAGGACCCCGCGCTGCGCGACAGGCACGCCGACGAGGTGAACTGGGAGCAGGCCGACGCGCTGCTCGGCATCGGGGGCGTGCGCATCGAGGATTCGGTCGTCATCACCGACGGTGAGCCCGAGGTGCTGACCGCCGCGATCCCCAAAGACCTCTAGCCCGCCTATACTCCCCCCGTGGACGACTTGATTCGCGGCGCCCTGGTCGCCGACGCCGCCTCGTTGGGGATGCACTGGATCTACGACGTCGACCGCGCCCGCGAGGTCGGCGGCGCCCGCCCGGAGTTCCTCGAGCCGGACCTCGCCCACTACCGGGGCGGCGCCGGCTACTTCGCGCACAAGGGCAAGCGCGCGGGGGACCTGTCCCACTACGGCGAGCAGTGCCGCATCGCCGCGGAATCGCTCGGAGCGACGGGCGGCGCCCACGACCCGCAGGACCACGAACGCCGCTTCGTCGCCTCCTTCGGTCCGGGCGGCCGCTGGGTCGGCTACATCGACTACGCCACGCGCGAGACGCTGCGCAACGCCGACGACGCGGAGCGGGGCGCGCTGCGGGCGGCGCACGACTTCGACCTCGGCCCGTTCGAGTCGCACCGGCCGCACGTCGAGTCGGCGGTGATGGCCAACGCGCGCAAGTGGAGCGGCGCGCAGCTCGACCAGGCGCTGGAGAAGGCGACGCGCATCCGTGGCGAGGAGGACGCCGACCTGATCGCGCGCGTGCAGGCGATGGGACGCGCCGTCGTCGATGCCCGCGCCGGCTTTCACGGCTCGGACGACGTGCAGCTCCCCGCGCTGACGGGGCTCCCCGCCGCGGTGGCGCACGGCGCCGACGTCGAGTCGGTCGTGCGGGTGACCAACGACAACGACGAGGCGGTCGCGTGGGCGCACAAGATCGCGGCGCTGCTGCGCGGCGAAGTCGAGCCGGCGGCGATCGCGGGCGAAGGCGGCATCGCCTGCCCGCTCGACCAGTCGGTGCCGCTCATCGGGCGCATCCTGGCGGAGGCCGATTCCTACGAATCAGGCGTCCGCGCGAACATCCTCGCGGGCGGGGACAACTGCGGAAGGGGGATCGTTGTGGGGGCCTGGCTGGCGCGGAAATACCCGATCCCTCAGGCGTGGCTGGAGCGGGTCGCGGGAGTGAGCTGAGAGCGCGGAGATTTCGCGCTGAGATAACGGAGATCCGCTGAGATCGCTGAGAACAAAGAAGGGGGGCAACGGTCGTCCCGTTGCCCCCCTTGTTTCACCTCAGCGATCTCAGCGAGCCTCAGCCGCCTCAGCGCGAAACCTCCGCGCCTCAGCTCACTCCGGCTCCGTTCCGAAAGACGACTACCTAGTCGCAGCCCCCCACGCCTCACGACGAGCCGGTCGACTCGGTCTTCTTGGGCTCCGACTTGGTCTCGCTCTTCGACTCGCCGCCGTCCGAACGCGACCGCTTGTAGTCGGTCTCGTAGAACCCGCTCCCCTTGAAGATGATGCCGGCGCCCGACCCGATCAGGCGGCGCAGGCTCTCGTCCCCGCAGACCGGGCAGACGGTCAGCGGCGCATCCTTCATCTTCTGGAACGCGTCGAACGTGTGGCCGCACGCGTCGCACTTGTAGTCATACGTCGGCATCTTGATCCTTATCGGCATCGGCCGCCTGCGGCGGTGCCATGACGATGTGCACGCGGCTCGGCCGCAGGACGCGCTCGTTGAGCGAGTAGCCCTTGCGCTCCTCGAGCGCCACCGTGTTCGGCTTCAGATCGCCCTCCGGCGGCCGCACCCCCACCGCCTCGTGGAAGCGGGGATCGAACGACTCGCCGTGCGCCTCGATCGTCTCGAGCCCGTGGCTCTGCAGCACGCGCAGCGCGCTGTCGAGCGCCATCTGCACGCCCTCGCGAATCGACTTGGCGTCGCCCTCGGCGGCTGCCGCGAACTCGAGCGCGTCGAGCACCGGCAGGAGATCGCGCATGAGCGCCTCGAGCGCGAACTTGCGGGCGCTGGCCCGCTCGCGCTCGCCGCGCTTGCGCATGTTGTCGAGCTCCGCGAGGCAGCGCAGGTACTGGTCCTTCCAGTTCTCCTCCGCCGGCGCCGGGGTCTCCCCCACCCGGGGGTTCTCCTCGGGCTGCTCCTCGGGCTGCTGCTGATCCATCTCTTCTTCGGGCAAACTCATTCGAAGATCTCGCGCACCTTGTCCCAGAAGCCTCTCTGCTGCGTGCCGACCTGCTGATCCTCGATCTCGGCCAGCTTGCGCAGGAGCTCTTCCTGTTCTTCTTCCAAGCGCGTCGGCACCTCGACCGCGATGCGCACCAGCTGGTCGCCCACGCCGTAGCCGTCGAGCCGCGGCAGGCCGAGCCCGCGCATGCGCAGCACCGTCATCGGCTGCGTGCCGGACGGCACCTTGAGCGTGCTCCGGCCCTGCAGCGTCGGCACCTCGATCTCGGTGCCCAGCGCCGCCTGCGCGTAGCCGATCGGCACCTCGAGCACCACGTCGTCGCCGCGCCGCGGGAAGAGCTTGTGCGGCTTGACGTGGATCTCGCAGTACAGATCGCCGCGCGTCCCGCCGCGCGGGCCCGCCTCGCCCTCGCCGGACAGACGCAGCTGCATGCCGTCCTCGACGCCGGGCGGGATCGTCACGGTGACGTTCTTCTTCTGCGGGACGCGACCCTCGCCATGGCATGCGGGGCACGGCGTTTCGACGATCTCGCCCGTCCCCCGACAGCGGGGGCAGGTCTGGCGCATCGCGAAGAAGCCCTGCGACCGCACGATCTCACCGCGGCCGCCGCAGTCGGGGCAGGTGATCGGCGACGTGCCGGGCGCCGCGCCGCTTCCGCGACACACGCTGCAGATCTCGTTGCGCGTGATCTCGATCGTCTTCTTGACGCCCTTGGCGACCTCGTCGAGCGTGACCTCCAGGTCGACCTTGAGGTGCGCTCCGCGGCTGCGCGCCGAACGCTGACCGCCGCGCGCGCCGCCGCCGAAGAGGTCCTCGAAGATCGAGCCCCCACGGCCGCCGCCGAAGATATCGCCGAACGCGCCGAAGATGTCCTCGACCGACCCGAACTGCGGACCGCCGCCGCCCACCCCGGCGTGGCCGAAGCGGTCGTACGCGGCGCGCTTCTCGGAGTCGGAGAGCACCTCGTAGGCCTCGGCCGCTTCCTTGAAGCGCTCCTCGGCCTCGGCGTTGCCCGGGTTCTTGTCCGGGTGGTACTTGAGCGCGATCTTGCGGTACGCCTGCTTGATGGCGCCGTCATCGGCGTTCTTGGGAACACCGAGAACCTCGTAGTAGTCGCGCTTTCCGGATGCGGCAGGCATGCTTGGTTCATGAACACGGCGGGGAATCGCTTCCCCGCCGTGGATTCAACGTGAATCAGCGACGGGTCAGGCCGTGGCCCCGACCGCGACGTTCTCCTTATCCTTCAGTTCGGTGATCACGGTGTCCGTCGTGAGCATCAATCCGGCGCGGCCGGCCGCGTACTGCAGCGCGACGCGCACCACCTTGAGCGGATCGACGACGCCCAGCTCCAGCATGTTGCCGTACTCCTTGCGGAGCGCGTCGTAGCCGAAGTTGGCATCGCCGTTCTCGAGGATCTCGCTCGCCACGAGCGAACCGTTCTCGCCGGCGTTGTCGGCGATGGTCTTGAGCGGGAGCGCGAGCGCCTCCGTGAGGATGCGCGCGCCGATGAGCTCGTCGCCCTCGAAGCTCACGTCCGCGATCGCCTCGCGGGCGCGCAGGAGCGCGACGCCGCCGCCGGGAACGATGCCCTCTTCCACCGCGGCGCGGGTGGCGTTGAGCGCGTCCTCGACGCGGAACTTCTTCTCCTTCATCTCCGCCTCGGTCTTCGCGCCGACCTTGATGACCGCCACGCCGCCCGAGAGCTTCGCGAGCCGCTCCTCGAGCTTCTCGCGGTCGTAGTCGCTGGTCGACTTCTCGATCTGCGTGCGGATCTGGGCGATGCGCTGCTGGATGTCCTGCTCGGTGCCGCCGCCATTGACGATCGTGCAGGAGTCCTTGTCGACGATCACGCGCTCGGCGGTGCCGAGGTGCGCGAGGTCGATGTTCTCCAGCTGAATGCCCTGGTCGTCGCTGATGAAGGTGCCGCCCGTCAGGACCGCCATGTCCTCCAGCATCGCCTTGCGGCGCTCGCCGAAGCCCGGCGCCTTGACCGCGCAGCAGTTGAGGATGCCGCGCAAGCGGTTGATGACGAGCGCGGCCAGCGCCTCGCCGTCGACGTCCTCGGCCACGATCAGCAGCGGCTTGCCCGACTGCGCGATGCGCTCCAGCACCGGCACGAGGTCGCGCAGGTTGGAGAGCTTCTTCTCGAAGAAGAGGATGTGGACACCCTCCAGCTCGCACTTGAGCTGGTCGGCGTTGGTGATGAAGTAGGGCGAGATGAAGCCCTTGTCGAACTGCAGGCCGTCCACCGTGTCGAGGGTGGTCTCGATGCCCTTGCCCTCCTCGCAGGTGATGACGCCGTCGCGGCCCGCCTTTTCGACCGCATCGGCGAGCAGCTCGCCCGTCTCGCGGTCGTGGTTGGCGGAAATGGTCGCGACGTTGACGATCGGCTCGCGCCCCTCGACCGGGGTCGCCATCGACTCGAGGCGCTCCACCACGGCGGCGGTCGCCTTGTCGATGCCGCGCTTGAGCAGGACCGGCGCCGCGCCCGTGGCGAGCGCGCGGATGCCCTCGGCGTAGATCGCCTCGACCAGCACGCTGGCGGTCGTGGTGCCGTCGCCCGCGTTGTCGTTGGTCTTGTTGGCGACCTCGCGGACCATCTTGGCGCCCATGTTCTGGAAGGGCTCCTCCAGCTCGATCTCCTTGGCGACCGACACGCCGTCCTTGGTGACGGTCGGGGCGCCGAAGGACTTCTGGAGGATGACGTTGCGGCCGCCGGGGCCGAGCGTCGCCTTGACGACGCCGGCGATCTGCCGGACGCCCTCGAGGATGCGCTGACGCGCTTCGTTATCGAAAAGTAGCTGCTTGGCCACGTGTAACTCCTACTGCTCGACCTTGGCGAGCACGTCCTTGACCTCGAGGATCTTGTACTCCTCGCCGGCCACCTTGATCTCGGTCCCCGCGTACTTGCCGAAGAAGACGTGGTCGCCCACGTTCAGCGGCGGCGCGACGGTCTCGCCGGTCGACTCGACGTACTCGCCGGCGCCGACGGCGACGACCTCCGCCTGCTGCGGCTTCTCCTTCGCGGTATCGGGAAGGTAGATGCCGCCGGCGGTCTGCTCCTGCTGTGCGAGCGCCTTGACGACGATGCGGTTTCGCAACGGACGAATGTTCATGACGTTCCTCCCTACCAGGCGTCGCCCGGGCCTCCGTGATCGTGATCGTGGTGATGATCGTCTTCCTCTTCGACCGGGATGTCGGTCACGAGGCACTCGGTCGAAAGCAGCACCGTCGCGACCGACGCGGCGTTCTGCAGTGCGGAACGCGTCACCTTGGTCGGATCGATGATGCCGAACTCGTACATGTCCCCGGTCTCGCCGCTGGCCGCGTCGAAACCGTGGCTGCCCTCGCCCTTCCGGATCTTCTTGACCGCCAGCGCGCCGTCGTAACCGGCGTTCTCGGCGATGTAGTGCGCGGGCGCGGTGAGCGCGTCGGCGATGATGCGCACGCCGAGCTGCTCGTCGTGGTGCTCGAGCGTCAGATCGCCGAGCACCGCGTCGTGCGCGCGGATGAGCGCGACGCCGCCGCCGGGCAGGACGCCCTCCTCGATGGCCGCGCGCGTGGCGTGCAGCGCATCCTCGACGCGCGCCTTCTTCTCCTTCATCTCGCTCTCGGTCGCGGCGCCGACGTTGATCTCGGCCACGCCGCCCGACAGCTTCGCGAGACGCTCCTGGAGCTTCTCGCGATCGTAGTCGGAGTCGCTCGCCTCGATCTCGCGGCGAATCTGCGCGCAGCGTCCGGAGACGTCCGCGGAGCTGCCCGCGCCCTCGACGACGATCGTGTTGTCGGAGTCGATGGTCACGCGCTTGGCGGTGCCGAGCTGGCCCAGCTCCACCTTCTCGAGCTCGACGCCGAGATCCTTGAAGATCGGCTCGCCGCCGACCAGGATCGCGAGGTCCTGCAGCATCGCCTTGCGGCGATCGCCGTAGCCCGGCGCCTTGACCGCGCAGACGTTGAGCACGCCGCGCATCTTGTTGACGACCAGCGTCGCGAGCGCATCGCCCTCGATCGACTCGGCGATGATGAGCAGCGGGCGCTTGGACTGGCTGACCTTCTCGAGCAGCGGCACGAGCTTGGCCGCCGCGGTGATCTTGTCCTCGTAGATCAGGATGAGCGGGGCGTCGAGATGCGCCTCCATGCGCTCCTGGTCCGTGGCGAAGTGCGGGCTGAGGAAGCCGCGGTCGAACTGCATGCCCTCGACGACGTCGACCGTCGTCTCCATGGACTTGCCTTCCTCGACGGTGATGACACCGTCGCGGCCGACCTTCTCCATCGCCTCGGCGATCATGTCGCCGACCTCGCGGTCGCCGTTCGCGGCGATCGTGCCGACCTGCGCGATCTCTTCCTTGGTGTCGATCTTGCGGGCGAAGCCCTCGAGATACTCGGTCACCTTGGTGACCGCGGTGTTCACGCCCCGGCCGACCGCGGCGACGCTGGCGCCGGCGGTGACGTAGCGAAGCGCGCGGCGATAGATCGCCTCCGCCAGCACGGTCGCGGTCGTGGTGCCGTCACCGGACACGTCCGAAGTCTTGCTGGCCGCCTCCTTGAGGAGCTGCGCGCCGAGGTTCTCGTACGGATCGGTCAGCTCGACCTCCTCCGCGACGGTGACCCCGTCCTTGGTGACGGTCGGGTTGCCCCAACCCTTGTCGATGAGCGCCGTACGCCCCCGGGGACCAAAGGTCGACCGGACCGCGCGGGCCAACTTGTCGATGCCGGCGAGGAGTTTCTCGCGGGCCTCGTGCTCGAAAGCGAGCTGCTTTGCCATCAGGCTTGCCTCCCTGAAATATCGATACTCGGTAGTTGCGCTGCGCTAAGCGAACACAGTGCCCAAACGGGCCCCGGTCGCAAGATGCGCTGCTGCAATAACTTAGGGGCGCCGCCTAGCGACGCCCCCTGTGTCAATGTGACATTCTGGCTGACAGGCCCGCAGGCCCGCCTGTCAGATTTGGAGCCTTCTCAGATCCGGAGCCCTCTCCGATCAGGCGCTCTTCTTGTTCTTCCAGGCGCGCGCGTTCTTCTTGTTCTCTTTCCACCACTCGCGCCAGTTGTTGATGTCGTTGATCGTGTTCTCGTGGCAGACCGCCTGGAGCGCATCGATGATCGGCTTGCGCAGGGTGTCCCAGCGCTTGATCGCCGCCTCGCCGGGGTTCTTGCTGTTGGTGCCGCCGGTCGTGTACGGGTACTCCGCCTCGATGCGCTTCATGAGGCCCTCGGCCGCCTTGCGGCGCACCTTGCCCTTGGCCACGCCGTACCCGGCCATCGCGGTGTAGGCCGCCTCCGCCACCTTCACCTCGCGATCCTTGCTCTGGTCGAGAATCGTGTCGACCAGCTTCGAGTCGGCGAACTGTCCCAGCGCGAGCAGCGCCTGGACCTTCAGGCTCACGAAGTCGTCCGTCTTCGGGTCCTTCATCGTCGCCGTCTTCTTGAGCAGGCTGAGGCCGCCCTTGGCGCGCAGCGCCCCGAGCGTATCGAGGATCTTGCGCTTCGTGCCCCAGTTGCCCTTGGCGAGCTTGAAGGTCTTGGTCAGCTCCTTGGCGAGCGGCTCGAGCGCCTTTTGGTCCTTCGAGGACTTGGCGAGCTCGGCGATCTGGTCGATCAGCGCCGCCGCGACGGTGAGGTCCTTCTCCTTGTTGGCCGCCGTGAGGTCCTTGAGGATCTGGGCCGGATCCGGCTCCTCCTGCGCCACGGCGGGCGCGACGAGAAGCAGAACGAGGGCAAGCGGGGCGTACTTCATCGCCGATTAGTATAGCGAGCGTTCCATGGCACGAAGACGTCCTCGCCGCCGCCGATTCGCCGCCCTGGCGGCGCTGCTCCTGCTCTTCCTGTGGGGGCTCAACCCCTTCATGGCGGGCGTCCTGCCGGGCGGGGGGCGGCTCCCGGACCTGCCGGAGCGCACAGCGGAGCCCGGAACCATCGACATTCTCGTCGTGCGCGCGAGCGACCGGCAGCCGGTGGAAGGCGCCACGCTGCGCCTGCGGGACCTGCACGGGAAGGAGCACGAGGGCCGCACGGATGCAGCAGGACGCGCTGTTTTCGGAGGGCTGTCGAGCGTTCCGATGCTCGTCGAGGCGCGCGGCGAGGGCGGACTCGCCCGCGTCTGGGGCAAGCCGGGCGAGGCGCTGAACCTCGAACTGGAGGCGCCGCCGATGCGGCGCGGGCGCGTGCGGGACGCGCAGGGGAACGCGCGGCCGGGCGAGGTTCATCTGCTCGACGTCGACGCGAACGTGCTGGCCCGTACGCAAACGGACGAGAACGGCGAGTACGAGTTGCCCGACCTGCCGGACGGCTACGCGGTCTGCGCGTGGCCCGACGAAGGTGCTGCCTCGTCCTCCATCGATGGCGACGTGGTGATCTCCGACGGCGAGATGCGCGAGGCGCGCGGCGGCGACGGCGTGATCGACGTCTACGCCATGGTCCCGGACTCGAAGGAGGATCGAATGGTTCCGCTGCGCGTGCGCTGGCCGATCCGCGAGACGCGCGGTCGCGGACGCCTTCCGCAGAGCGTGCAGGCGTGGTGGTACGACGGGCCCTACCCGATGCCGATCGAACACCTCGGCCATCATCGATTCCCGATGCGGCAGGCGCACGGCGTGGTGACCGACGGGGAGGGTCGGCCGATCGCCGGGGCCGCGGTGGTGCAGGACCGCATGACGGAGGACCTGCAGCGAATCCGTCCCAATCCGTTCCGAACGCGACGCACGACCGACGAGGCGGGACGATTCGACTGCGGTACGGGGTCGCAGGGCCGGTTCGAGATCACCGTCTCGGCACCCGGATTCGCGACCACGCGCTTCGCCTACGCGAACAAGCCCATGGAGGCCCGGCTCACCGCCGGCTTCCACATCGGCGGCCGCGTGATCGACGAGAACGATGAGCCGCTGCGCGGCGTCGAGATCGTCGCGCTCCCGGGACCCGACCCCGACATCCGCTTCGCCCGCCTGCGCACCGTCACGACCGACGACGGCCGCTTCTTCCTCGACGGCCTCGGCGGCGAGTACGCGCGCATCGTCGTGCGCAAGCGCGGGTACGGGAAGAAGATCCTCGACCGCGTGCCGCCGCGGGGGGAGTCTACGATCCGGCTGACGAAGGAGTGAAGGGGTCCTTGCGTTCCTTCGCCACCTTCCACCAGCCGGCGAAGAGTTCGACCGAGCTGAGCCGCTGGCCGGTGAGCAGCTGCAGCGAACGCAGCGCGGGCGGCCGCAAGCGGCGCCAGCGTCCCCGGTTGCGCTGCAGCGACTGCGCGAGCGCCAGCACCTGATCGACCAGCCGCTTTCGCTCGCGCATGTTGCTCTCCGCGTAGGCGCCGAGCGCCAGCAGCGCCTGGTCGGCCACCGTCGGATCCTTGCTCGTCTTGGCCAGCGCCAGCAGCGAAGGAATGAGTGAACCGATGCGCAGCCGCCCCACCGCGTCGATGGCGGTCAGCAGCGCCTGCTTCTCGTCGGGCTTGGGGTTCTTCTGCCGCAGGAAGGGCTCGAGGTAGATCTCCGCCTTGGGGTCCCCCATCGACGCCAGCGCGCGCAGCGCCGCGACGCGCACGACGGGATCGGCCTGCTTGGTCGCCGCGCCGGCCGCCTCGAAGAGTCGCGTCGCCTCCGCCTCCGACGTCGGATAGCGGTAGATCTCCGCCGCCTCCTTGAGGAGCGCCGGCGTCGGCTGCTTCGCCAGCGCCGCGAGGACCTCCTCCCCGGGCGTCTGCAGGTCGAGCAGCAGCAGCAGGCTAAGGATCAACACGCACGCCCTTTCCGAAGACGATCCACTCCCCTTCGTATC
>JBCDBY010000043.1:0-20003 GCA_039182715.1 Planctomycetota bacterium | reverse complement strand
GAGGCTCTCGTCCGGCGCAACCTCGGCCTGCTCCAGCACCGATGGGTCGTGTGGGCCCGATCGATCAGCCACGCGAAACAAACGGACGCGCAGTGCGCCGGCGACCCGGCCGCGGTGGGCGATGCGCACAACCGTCTCCGGGGCGTCCGGGTCTTCTTGCGACGCTTCCACGTGATCCGCAACGAGTGGTGCGTCCCGACGGGCGTCGTCGTCCGAGCCTTCCACTCGATTCGCAACGTTCGAATCGTCGGGCCGGGCCCGCAGGCGACGCTCCGGTCCCTCGCGCATCCACCACAGCGCGAGCAGGATCGCAACGAGAGACGCGAGGAGCAGAAGGGTTCGACGACGCGCGCGCATGCCGGGTCCGGCAGACACACCGCGCCCGATGGGGCGGCGTGTTGCCCGTCAGAGGCTAACCTGCACGATTCATGACCGCGCGAGGGAGCCGGGGTGGGGACGGCGAAAAACCGCGGTACAACGCGACGAAACGCGTTTCCGAGTTCTGGACGCACCTGTTCTGGGCGAGGACGGATCGTTGAGATCGAGGAATCCCGAGGAAGTCGTGGCCAAAGTCACTACGACGAGGGATGACCCAGAAGGCATTCCCGAGATCGACGATCCGGTCCGGCCAGAACCCGCGGGGTCATGAATCGTGCAGGCTAAGCGCACGAATCGTCCCCATCGCGGCAGGCAAGTTGGGCACGAGTAGACTTGCGACATGGCGTCGACGGATTCGGCCCGGCGTTTCTACCTGCGTCTGATGCTGTCGACGTCGATCCCCTTCGGGCTCTCGACGGCGGTGGTGTACTTCATCACCATGCCGGTCGGTGCCGCAGCCGTTGCCTCCGTCCTGAGCGGCCTCCTGTGCGGCGCAGGAATGGCATGGTTGATGGGAACCATCCATCTGCGTCAGGCGCGGGCCGCCGGCTCGCCGGATCCGACGGCGGTCGACCAACATGTCGTCGTGCAGCTAGCGACCGACCCGGCCGCGGCAGTCGAACGGGCGGTGGAGGCGATCCGCGCACTCCCGAGATTCCAGCGCTTCCGCGACGAAGACGAGCCGCTGCGTCGCGTTGCGGAGACCGGCGCGACGTGGCGCAGCTTCGGCGAAGTGATCGAGATCGTCGCGAAGCCGCCCCAAGCCGGTGTCACGGTGCTCGGCATCGCGAGCCGCGCGCGCAAGAGCGGCACGCTGGCGGACTACGGCCAGAACTGGAAGAACGTCCAGGCCATCCGCGATGCCGTGATCGCCTAGCGATCCAGCGGCTGCCAGATGTCGTCGTCCGCCTTGCGGCCCGAGGTAATCGCGATCAGCCGGAGGACGAATGCGTCGGACTCCTCGCCGCTCTCCTCGATCAGACTCTGGAACGCGGTTTCCGCCACCGGCATGTACGCATGCAGGTCGAGACGCCACGACCCGTCCTCCTTGCGGAACTGATAGCGCAGCGGGGTCGGCTTGCCACGCACGAGGATCTTCGCGGTCGCCGCATCCCCCGACACGGTCACCTCGCCGACGGACAGGTTGATGACGCCCTCGCGGCCGATCCAGCCCCGGTCGACGCCGTGGACGATGAGAGCGCGGCCGTCCATCGCCTCGACCTCCTCGCGCGTCATTTCGTGCCGGACGAGAAGTACGGTCATGAGATCGATCGTGCGAAGCTGCTGCAGCTCATCGCGCGACGTTCGCATCGCGTGGTCGCGCAGCCGCTGGTAGTAGTCGATCGTCGACCGGTCGAGGAACGGCACGGCGCGTTCGCCGTCCTCATCGAGCAACGCTTGCCGATACCCCTCGAACGCCGTTCGAACCGCCGCCTGCGTCGCGTCATCGCCGCATCCCGGCAACACGGACGCGCACGCAAGCAGGAGCCCCAACCCAACCCGTCTCATGGGGCCAGCATACCGGTTCAGCCCCGTCCGGCGCCCCCGGGCCCGCCGCGATTCCGCCGCACCCGCAGGACCACCCAGACCACCGCCAGCACCACGACGCCGATGGCGACCGGGTAGGTGACGATCAACATCCAGAACGTGCCCGCGGCGATGTACAGCCACGGCACGACGAAGAGCAGGATGAGGCAGAAGAGGATCGTCTTCCGATTCCGGGTGACCCAGCTCTCGGGGTAGCCGTCGTACTCGTCGTGCATCCAGCCCCTGGCCCCTAGCCCACTACATGACCGACGTCAACACGCGCCGCCAGTTCCCCCCGCACACCTTGTCGATGTCGTGCTCGGGGAGGCCTTCCTTCGCAAGGGCGTCGATGAACTTGGGCAGGTCCGCGGCGGTGTGGAAGCCGACCGGCAGGTCCTCCTTGCCGAAGCCGCCGTCGATGTCGCTGCCGATCCCGACACCGTCGATGCCGCAGATCTCGATCATGTGCAGCAGGTGCTTCATCGCGTCGCCAAAGGCGGGGCGCCCCTCGCCGAGGAACGGGGCGTAGAGCACGAGACCCACCACGCCGCCCCGCTGCGCGATGGCGCGCAGGTGGTCGTCGGTCAGGTTGCGCTTGTGCGCGTGGATCGCGTCCGCGCCGACATGGCTCGCAACGATCGGGCCGCGGGCGGTGCCGAGCAGATCATCGACGCTCATGCGACTGAGGTGCGAGACGTCGTGAACCATGCCGAGGCGATCCATCTCGCGCACCAGCTCCACGCCCTCCGGCGTCAGCCCGGTGTTGCCGTCGACGCCGGCGGCCCAGCGGTTGTTGCGGTTCCAGGTGAGCGCCGCCACGCGCACGCCGCGCCGGTAGAACTCCGCCATCTGCGCCGGCTCGGTGAGCGGCTCGCAGCCTTCCATGAGCCCGACCAGGCAGAGCTTCTCGCACGGCGTGGTCATGCCGACGTCCATCGCGTCGGCGGGCCAGACCACCTTGCCGTCGCTGCGGCCCGGCAGGGCGTCGTAATAGGCGAGCTGCTGCTCCGCGACCTCCTGGGGGGTCGTCTCCGCGTCGTGATCGGCGGAGAAAACGGTGGCGCAGGCGAGGGTGACGCCGCCGGCGAGCAATTCCGGCAGACCGGCTGCCGCATCCGGGTGGCCGGCGACGAAATCGCGGCCGTTCTGGAGGCTCGACCACGCGATGTCCAGATGGGCATCGGTGAAGGGTTTCATAGGGCAACAAGGCCCCGGCTCAACCGGGGTAAGTCGTTGAAGCGCATTACGTTACCGCCTGTCCGGGGGGTGCGCAAGGAGACACGGATCCTGTTAGCTTAGGTTGAAAATGCACGCGTGCGGGCGCCTTTCGCGGCGCCCCGGAGCCCCCATGCAAGGCGTTCTTCCCGTCACCCCCGAAGAGGTCGCGGCCGCCCACCGCCGGCTGCACGGCGTCTGCCACAACACCCTCTTCTTCACCGTCTCCGCGCTCGACGAGGCGGCCGGCTGCCACGTCTACCTGAAGGGCGAGAACTTCCAGCGCATCGGCGCCTTCAAGATGCGCGGCGCCTACAACTTCCTCGCCCAGCTCGACGAGGCGGAGCGCGCCAAGGGCGTTGTCGCCGCTTCGAGCGGCAACCACGGCCAGGGCGTCGCGCGCGCGGCCAAGCTGCTCGGCTGCCCCGCCGTCCTCGTGCTTCCCGAGGATGTCGTGCCGGTCAAGCGCGAGGCGATCGAGCGCGACGGCGCGGAGATCGTGCTCGCCGGCCTCGACTCGAGCGCGCGCTTCGAGAAGGCACAGGCCATCGCGCGCGAGCGCGGCATGACCATCGTCCACGCCTTCAACCCCCCGTGGATCGTCGCGGGCCAGGGCACGGTCGGCAAGGAGATGCTCGAAGCGGTCCCGCATCTCGACACGCTGGTCGTGCCGATCGGCGGCGGCGGCCTCATCTCGGGCATCGCCATCTGGGCCAAGTCGGTCAACCCGCGCATCAAGATCTTCGGCGTCGAGCCGGAGGACTGCGATTCGATGCGCCAGTCGATCGAGGCGAAGGAGCCGGTCACGATCGAGCCGCGCGCATCGATCGCCGACGGACTGCGTCCGAGCGCGCCCGGCTCGATCACGTTCCACATCTGCTCCGCGCTGCTCGACGGCATCGTCACCGTGAGCGACGCCGAGATCGCCGAGGGCGTGCGCTTCCTGCTCGGCCGCGCGAAGGTGCTGGTCGAGCCGAGCGGAGCCGCGGGACTCGCCGCCTTGCTGCACAACAAGCTGCCCCATACGCCGACCGCGGCCGGGACGGTGCTGTGCGGCGGGAACGCCGACTTCGGCGTCCTGGCGCGTATCCTGCAGGGCGACGTATGACCAGGTATTCGCGCGAGGCGCTCGAGGAGCGCGAGGAGCGGGAGCTCGCCGTCTATGCACGCAAGGCGAAGGCGGCAAGCCGCCGCGTGCACGACGAGGCGGAGCACCCCTACCGCACCGCGTTCCAACGCGACCGTGACCGCATCATCCACTGCTCCGCGTTCCGACGGCTGGAGTACAAGACGCAGGTCTTCGTCAACAGCTTCGGCGACTACTACCGCACGCGGCTCACGCACACGATGGAGGTCGCGCAGATCGCGCGCACCATCGCGCGCACGATGGGCCTCAACGAGGACCTGACCGAGACCGTTGCGCTCGCGCACGACCTCGGCCACGGCCCGTTCGGCCACTCCGGCGAGGATGCGCTCGCGGAGGCGATGGAGGAGCACGGCGGCTTCGAGCACAACCGCCAGGCGCTGCGCATCGTCGACGAGCTGGAGTGCAAGTACCCCGACTTCCGCGGCCTCAACCTCACCAACGAGGTGCGCCGATCGCTGCTCAAGCACGGCGGCGAACAGCTCAGCCTCGAAGCGCAGGTGGTCGATGCGTCCGACCGTATTGCCTACAACACGCACGACATCGACGACGGCCTCAAGAGCGGCCTGCTCGACGAGTCGCAGCTCGACGAGGTCGAGCTCTGGCGCGAGGCGCGCGCGAAGGCCGGCGACCTGCCGGAGGAAACCCGCCGCTATCACACCGTGCGCGGCATGATCAACACGGCGGTGACCGACCTGCTCGAGTCGTCGTTGGCGCGCCTGCGCGAGGCCGCGCCCGCCGATCCCGACGAGGCGCGCGCCGTCGGACACCGGCTGGTGGCGCCGTCGGACGAGATGGCGCGCAAGCAGGCGGAGCTGTCGCGCTTCCTGTTCGACAACTTCTACAACGAGTACCGCGTCCGCCGCATGCGCACCAAGTCCCAGGACTACCTGCGCCGCATGTTCGCGGTGATGATCTCCGACCCGCAGCTGCTCTCGCCGCCCGACCGCACGCGCGCCGAGCGCGACGGCATCGAACGCGCGGTCTGCGACACGATCGCGAGCATGACCGACCGCGAGGCGCTGCTCGAGTACCGGCGTCTGTTCGAGCCGGAGGGCGACATCCCGTTGCCGGTCTGATGCGCATCCTCGCCTGCCTGCTGCTCGGTTTCGCGACGGCCCTCGCCGGCCCGGTCGACCGCATCCTCATGGAGGCGCGCCAGGCGGAGCGGGTGCGCGGCGACATGGACGGCGCGCGGCGCCTCTACCTGCGCGCGCTGGAGGACAAGTCGGTCGGGCGCGCGCAGCAGGCGGCCATTCGCGTGCGGATCGCGCACTGCCTCGCGCGGATGGGCGAGACGAACAAGGCGCTCGGCTACCTCGAGCCCTCGATCTACGCGCACGCCGAGATCCCCGACGGCACGCGCCGCGAGGCGGAGCGTCTGCGTGCGCGCCTGCAGCCGCGCGCTCCCGCCGACCGCCCGGACACGCCGCGCACGGGCGCGGACGAGCAGGAGATCGAGCGCAAGGTGCGGCAGCATCTGGCCGACGCGCGCCGTTTCCTCGACCGTCGACAGCTCGTGCTCGCCTACGCCTCGGTCAAGAACGCGCTCGAGCTCGCGCCCTCCAATGCCGACGCGCGCGCGCTCGATGCGCAGATCCAGACGCGGCTGACCGGCGTCGCGGCGGTCCTCGAGTCACCGCTCGACTTCCTGCGTGCGTGGAGCGACGCGCAGGTGAAGTCGGTGGCGCGCGAAGCGCGCGGGCGCATGGTCGCGGGACTGCGCGCCTATCGCGACGGCCGCTATCCGGTCGGCGAGCGCGAGTTCGGGGCGGCGATCGCGCTCATCGACGGCTGCGAGTACGCCGACGCCTCCACCGAGCTGCTCGACCTGCGCGAGACGGTGCGCGAGCGCTGGCGCAGCGAGCGCGAGCGGCGCCTCGGCCCGGAGAAGGCGGAGCCGACCATCCCGACGCGCGTTTCGAAGGTGACGCCCGCCGCCGACTACCTGCGCCAGCTGCAGCGTATGCTCGACGTGCTCTCATCGCCCGAGTACGAGTACCGGCTGGTTCCCGTCACGCCGCGCGCGCGCATCGGGCGGACCGTCACACAGCGCAAGCCGCGCGGGTTCGTGCTCGAGTATGACGCGACGCCGACCGCGTGGACGCTGGCCGACTTCGCCCTGGAACACCTGCGCCGCACGGTCGACCCCGACAGCTGGACGCGGCGCGGCAACTTCCTCGACACGGCGGGCGAGATGCTCGTGGCGCGCAACCGGCCCGCGGTGCTCGACCGTCTGGAGCGCACGCTGGAGACGCTCGAGCAGCCGGTGCATGCGACCATTCCGACCGACTTCCTGCTCGTCTCGGTGCCGGCGCCGCTGCTCGATCGCTTCGCGAAGCAGTTCGGCGCGTGGACCGTCGCGCGACGCGGCGCCGATCCGGTGCTGACGCGCGTCGTGCCGCGCAACATCTCGCTCGATCGCATCCTCGGATGGTTCAACGATCAGCGCGTGCAGGTGCGCCCCGAGGACGACCTCTACTCGACGGTGCTCGACAACGGCCGCGGGACGACGCTGCTCGCCGGGCTGCCGCTCGCCAACGCACCCGGCTACCTCAACGCGCCGGTGCGCGGGCTGCCGCCGATTCAGCGGCTCTACGGCGTGCTCCTCGACATTCTCTCGTGGCAGGGCGAGGACGGGGCGTCCGCGCTCTCGCTGCGGGTGAACGTGCGCCAGCCTCTGCCGCCGCTGCGCGCCGGCACCCGCGAGGCGCTGCCGCGCTTCCTCACGCAGTCGACGCGCCTGTATGCCGACCTCGGCAAGGGCGGCACGCTCGTCGTCGGCGGTCTCGCGAACCCGTTCGTCGAGGGCAGCACGCTCATGCTGATCCTGCGGCACCGCGACCGCAACGCGCGCGAAGCGCCGGCAGGCCGCGGCACCGAGTTCGAGTTCGGCATGCGTCGGCTCCTGTTCGACGTGCACACCGATGATCCCGGTCCGCGCCGCGCCGGCGACGACGGACTCGTCGCCACGTCCCCGTTCGAGGCGCTACGACAGCGCGCGGCGTTTCTCGAGAAGCGCCTCAAACAGGGCCTGCCGAACCAGCCGATCGAACTGGACTGGGAGGAGGCGGTGCTGCGCGTACCCGAGTCGGCGCGCGAGGCGGCCGAACTGCAGATCCAGGCGCTCGAGGAAGAGGCGAAGCGCACCTATCTCGTCGAAGTGGAAACCCGCGTCGTACGCACGCCGGTCGCCCAGCGCTGGCTCGATCGCACGACGCTGAAGCTGCAGTCGTGGGGCGACGTGCAGCTCGCCTCCATGCGCACGGCCGACGCACGCGCACTCATGCGACAACTTCCGGAGCCCATCACGAACGGGCTGATTCCGACGCAGTCACGCTTTGCCGCGCTCGGGCTGCAGACGCGTCACCTGCGCGCGACGAGGACGCGCTCGCGCGCCGACGACGCGGACGTCGAGCTGGCACAACCAAACGACTTCGCTCTCACGGAAGGACTCGTGCTGCGCGTTCGACCCTATATGGAGCAGGCTCGCATCGTTCGAGCCGATGTCGACATCGTGACCGCCGGAGTCGAACCGGAAGGCGGACGTGTTGGCGGCGTCAAGGCATCCGGCGCTCTCGATTTCGGCACGCGCACGCGTCCGCAGACGGCCGTGTTGTGCAGAATTCCACACCCCATCGAAAGCCGCCCCGATCAGCTTATCGAGATCGTCGTCGCACTACGCGTCACCCTCCGTTCGGCGCGATGACGGTTCTTGACGCCGTCTTGACCGGATGGGATCTTCTTACCTGACGACCTGCTTTTGGGAAGAGGACGTCGCCGCTCTCGATCCGATGTAACTTCGTAGCGGCATTGATATCGAAACAAAGCCCGGGTCTTCTCGTCCCACCTCTATTTTTCCCTTTTCCCCTTTTCCAAATCCAACGCGGGGAGCGCCCGGGCCTTTTTCGATCGCGCGCATGCATGCATGCGCGTGCTCACCGATATCAAGCAGGGCTCACCGGTATCAAGAAGGGCCTGTCGAGTTCGAGTCGGGTTCGCCGAAGTCGAACCGGACCGATTCAGGAAAGGGACTTCGCCCACGTCTTCGCTTCGTCGATCGACGCGAGCTTGCGACGGGCGGTGCGCGAGAGAGCGTGCAGCACACGCGTACGAACCTGCGCCGGTTCGGCGTCGAGCCGAGCCAGCAACACGCGCATGTCGGCGGGAACACCGATCGAGGCGATGGCGCAGGCGGCCTCCACCTTGGCGGCCGGCGGCAGCTTGGGATGCGCGTGCATTTCGAGCAGCGTGGTTGAGACCTCCGCCCGCTTCGACTGGCGCAGCAGGCGCACGAGCATGAGCGACGAGGTTGCATCGTCGATCGCGAAGATACGCCGCAACGCCGCGACGGCGGGGGCGAGCTGCGCGGCGTCGATGCGGACGAGAATGGCCTCGCACGCGCGCGCCGCGCGTTCGCGCAGCGCGAGCATCGCGTCGAACTCCTGACCGATGACGCGCGTCTCGCCCACGATGCGATCGAAGTCGGCGCGGTCCTTCTTGAGCCGCTCCGTGCGGCGGCGGATGTCGACCTCGAGTCCCGTCGCACCGGCGCGGCGACGCTGCTGCAGCTGATCCAGCTCGCGCTTCGTCTCCTCGATGCGCCGGAAGATCGTCGCGCCCTCCGACTTGATCTCCATGAGGCTCTTCTGCGTGCGCGCGTTCCAGACGAACGTGTCGCGAATGAACATCGCCGTCGGCTCGAGGGCCGCCGCGCCACCCTTCTCGCGCACCAACTCGACGGCGCGCATCATGCGTGCACGGCCGCCGATCGTGAACGCGCCCTCGCGCGCCTCGGTCAGCTCCTTGCGCAGCGCCGCATCGTCCGCAAGGACGGGGGCCGCCAACAGGAGCAGAAGGCCGATCGCGCGCATCCCCGCAGGATACCCCGATGTCCGCGGGGCCCGATGATCCGGGTCACGAAAAACGGGGCGTCGGATCGCTCCGACGCCCCGTTTCGAAGCCGATCTGAAGTCTGCTTCGAAGATCGGGTGGCGACTAAAGGTCGACCGGGCGCACGGTGCTGCGCTTGTTGCCCTGGCAGCGCGCCATGGCGGAGTCGAGGGTCTCGTGGACCTGGTTGCTGAGCGCCTCGATGAGATCGCCCGAGCACTTGAGGCCGTTGGCCTTGATGTACGCCTTCACCTTGCTCCCGACGCAAAGCACCTCGCGCGCGGGCTTGCGCGCGGGGCGGCGCGCCGTCTTCTTCGCCTTCTTCTTGGTGGTCTTTCTCCGAACAGCCATTGTGGGCAACCTCCGTTTAGGGTTCCAAGTCCGTCACGCGTCAATCGCGAGAGACGGGAACGGTGCGAATAACGCGTCCTGAACGCTTCCTACGCCCGTTTGGGCGGTTTTTAGCATTGGGGGAGGACCCAAAAAAGCTTCGGGACGGCCTAGAAGGGCGTTTTCGGCGTTTTTTTGGGCGCATAACGCGTCGGATCGGCCACGCCCGCGTCCTCGAAGCCGCGCCGACGCAATCGGCACGCGTCGCACACGCCGCACGCGCGCCCCTCGTCATCGGCGGCGTAACAGGAGATCGTGCGCCCGAACGGAACGCCCAACGCCACGCCGCGCCGCACGATCTCGGCCTTGGGCCAATCGACCAGCGGGGCGCGAATCGCGGGGCCGCGCCCTTCGAGGCCCGCCTTGGTGGCGACCGCCGCCAGGCGTTCGAACGCCTCGAGGAAGGCGGGCCGGCAATCGGGGTAGCCGGAGTAGTCGACCGCATTGGCGCCGATCACGATGGCGTCGGCCTGCTCCACCTCCGCGACGCCGAGCGCGAGCGCGAGGAAGATCGTGTTGCGCGCGGGCACGTAGGTCACCGGGATCGCGTCACCCGGCCCCTCCGTCGGCACGTCGATCTCGTCCGTGAGCGCGGAGCCGCCGATGGCGCGCAGATCGACGCGCAGCACGCGATGGCGCTCGGCCCCCAGCCAGGTCGCGAGTTCGGCAGCGGCTTCGAGCTCGGCGCGATGGCGCTGCCCGTAGTCGATGGCGACGGTCTGCAGGGCGAACCCCTCGTCGCGCAGGAGCGCGGCCGCGACGATCGAATCCATGCCGCCGCTCAGGAGCGCGACGGCGCGGCCGCCGGTCACGGCAGCTGCTCCTGCAGCTCCTGGACGGAGCCGCGAAGCTCGGCGCCGCGCGTCTTGAGTTCGCCCAGCTTGCGCTTGCGGCTCTCGTAGAAGTCGTGGAACGGCGCAAACCCGTCGACGACCGCGGCCGCCGCACGATCCGCCTCCTGGGCGATCGTCGTGCGCACCGACTCCATCACCGCGTCGCGCGTCGCGCGCACGCCCGCCTCGAACTGTTCGATCGCCTTCTGCCGCCGTGCCGGAAGAATGAAGAACCCACCCACCGCGGTCGCGGCCGCGAGCAGGACGCCGACGAAGCTGACAACCGTGGCGCCGATCGTCGCGATGACCGCCGCGCCGACGCCGACCGCCGCGACCTGCGTGCCGAGCAGGCGGCCGAGGCTGCGCGACGCCAGCTGGCGTACGCGCTGGCACTCGCCTTCCACGCTCCAGCCCTCGAGGTTGTGGCGCGCGTCCTCGATGAGCCGCGCGAGCGTCTCTTCCCGCGTCTGCTCGAACTGCGGACCGAGGCCCGCGGGAATCTCGTCGCGGTAGCGGTCGATCGAAACCGTCTTCTCGAAGTGCGCCAGCGAACGCTCCCAGAGCGCCTTCGTCTCGCCGCTCAGCCATCGCGCCGCCTCTTCGACCTGCTGCTCGATCTCCTCGGCGGTGTTGCGCACCACCTCGCGCTCGAACGTCTCGCGGAACCGGGTCGCATCGGCGATGAGCGGCAGCCCGCGCAGGCGGAACGAGTCCTTGAGGAAGCGCCGCCCGCGCGCCTCGAGGTTCTCGAACGAGACGTGGATCGGCGTGAGGTGGCGCTCGGCGCGCTCGCGCAGCGACGTCGCGGCGAAGTCGACCTGCTCGTGGATGGCGGTCCATCCGGCGAAGTCCTTCTCGAGGACGCGCAGACGCGCGGCGAGAGCGGTGTCGATGCCACCGAGCACGTCGAGCACGGTGCCGAGCGGGCTGCGCAGCTTGAGCTGGATGCGCTGCTCCTCGGAGAGGTTCTCGACGATGTAGTTCTCGACGGCGGCGATCCCGCTGCGCTGGAAGAGTTCGGCGTCGTTCTCGTCGTGCGCCTTGCGGGCGAGGTGCGACGAGACCGGAAAGACCGGCGGCGTGAAGCCCAAGTGCTCCTGGAAGGCGGACTGCAGGTACTCGAGAACGATCTCGCGATCCTTCTCCGGGTGCATGTCGATCTTCGCCAGGACGCAGGCGATCTCCTTGCGCCACGTCTCCCGGATGCGGCGCAGCAGCTGGAGCTCGGTCTGCGTGAGCGGGCAGTCGATCGAGGTGACGAAGAAGACGATGTCGGCACGCGGCAGGAACGCTTCGGTGATCTCCTGGTGGCGCTTCAGCGGCGAGTTGGTGCCAGGCGTGTCGACGACGTTGAGCCGCTCGAGCTGCGCCAGCGGCAGCGAGTGCCGCACGACGTGCTCCGCCGTCTCCTCCGAGCCCTTGGACTCGCCGTGGGCGAGCACGTGCACGCGATCGGTCAGCGGCAGCGGTCCCTCGGGACAGACGTCGTCGCGCAACAGCGCGTTGATGAACGACGACTTGCCCGCCTTCACCTCGCCGACGACGACGAGCAGGAACATCTCGTCGAGGTGCTCGATGAGCTCGCCGACGCGTTCGGCTTCGGGGCCGCCGGGCTCGCACGCGTCGGCGAACGCGCGCACCTCGGCCAGCAATGCACGTTCGCGTTCGACGGCGTCGAGCGCCTCCTGGGGCAGGATTTCGCGCAGCACGGCGGCGACAGACTACCAACTACTTGGGCTTGGCCGTAGCGAGCGCTTTCAGGACCGCGTCGACGCGTCCAGCCGGAACCCCGTCCGCCACAAGAACACGAGTCTTCATGCGCTGAATCACGACAAGTCCATCGGGGGAGTCGACAACCAGGCCGTCGGACGTGTCGAAGATCCGGCTCTGGTTCGCCGTCTTGTGCCGGAGGCTCGCCCAGGCTGCCCACGCCGTCGCGAACTCGATCGCATCCTGCTCCGTATCCCACTCGCTCACGGCGCCGAAGAAGAGCGGCGAATCACTCTTCTCGCAGATGAAATACCGCATGCCGTCCCATCCTTCGGCGACGACGGTCGCCCTCGCGCGACCGAGCGCCTCGGTCAAGTAGACCCGCACGGAAAACTCACCGAAGGTGTTCACGTACGAAGTGCGCCAACCCTCCCCCAGCGCCTTCGACGGATCGCCGCCCTCGAAGATGGTCGGCTCGTCCGGCTCCTTCGCGAGGTACTTCTCCGGGTGGAGGATCTGCTCGGTCGACCTGGGAGGGTTGTCGAATGCAGCGCTGAGCGCGTCCCAACCGCCCTTCTCGAAGACTTGAGCCGCGAAGGCCTGTCCGATGAAGTAGCGCGTCAGGAACATCTCACGCATGAAGAGCGGGAAACGACTCATCCCGGGGTCGTTCATGACGAGCGGGACCAGAGACGGCGCCTGTTTGGCAGCTGCGATGACGCGGGGCGTGATCTCCGCAGCCGGTAGCCCTGAGCCGAATACATTTCCGATCAGCTCCGCATCGCCTTCTGCTAGGCAGGTGACGGCGATCGCGGCGTCCTCGTCGACGTAAGCGGTGTCCTGCACTCGCTTCCAATAGTCCTTGTCCACGTCCCGGTAGGCGTGGCCAAGTTCGTGCGCTGCGGTGATCGAGAACGAAGGACCGTCGAGATCGACCTTGTTGCGCACGACGAAAAAGCGGTCCTGGTCCGGGTCGTAGAGCCCGGCGACCATCGACCGCAGGAACTCGAAGTAGGTCTTCCGGAGATCGAACCCGGGCTCGACGAGCCTGAGTCGCACGTGAAGCCGCGTGGTGGTCTCGACGACCCCGCGCGGCGTCGTCTTCCTGTCGATATCCTTCGCGAACGCGACGATGAAGTCCTCGTCGACGATCTGCACCGGCACCGGCTTCTCGAACTTCTTGCCGAGCACCTTCTCGATCGCGTCGGAGAGCTCCTTGCAGCGCCGCTCGACCTCCGCCTGCACCTCGTCGTCGCCGCCGAGGAGCGCGGATGCCGCAAGCAGGAGGACCAGGAGGATTCGCATGCGCGCATTCTCCCATGGGGCGACCGCATGCGTATCCTGTACGGCTTGCGCAAGCGGATCGAGTACGTCTTCTACCGCATCTTCGCGATGGTGGTGCCGCTGCTGCCCCGGCGCGTGCTCGTTTTCGTGGGGCGGCGGCTGGGATTCGCCTACTACCTGTTCGACCGGCGCGTGCGCAAGGCGGGCATGGAGAACCTGCGCCGGTTCCTGCCCGAGGCGAATGCGGGCCGGGTGCTCCGCGAAGGAGCCCGCCTGCAGGCGGTCGCGCTGATGGACACGCTCTGGTCGCAGCGCCTCAACCCGAAGCGCGCGCGCAAGTACCTCGAGATCTCGCCGGAGGACGAAGAGCGGCTCAACCGCTACACGGGCGAAGGCAAAGGGCTGGTGCTCGCGACGGCGCACTACGGCTCGTGGGAGATGCTCAACGTCGCCGCGGGCGCGATGGGGCTGCCGCGCGCGACGGTCGTGGCACGCGAGATCCGCAACCCCTACGTCGACCGACACATCCGCAAGCAGCGCGAGCTGACCGGCAACGTCATCGCCTACCGCGACGAAGCGGTCATGGCGTGCCTCGGCGCACTCAAGCGCGGCGAGCTGGTCTGCTCGGTCATCGACATGTCGGTGCTGCCGCAGCAGGGCGGCATCTACTCCGACTTCTTCGGCGTGCCGGTCATGACGTCGGGCACGCTGCCCTTCTTCGCGCATCGGCGCGGCGCGCCGCTCTACTTCATCGTCGCGCGGCCGCTGGAGAAGGGCCTGCGCTACCGCCTGGAGGCGACCCACATCCCGATCGACTACGACAACGACCGCGACGAGGAAGTGGCCAGGGCGATCGACCGCATGAACCAGCTGCTGGAACGATACGTTCGCGAACAGCCCGAGGCGTGGATCTGGGGCTATAAGCGATGGAAATGGCGCCCCTCGGAACACCGGGGCATCTATCCGTCCTACTCGTACTGGGTTACGAAGCAGTTCTAGAAGGCCAGGGGCGAGGAGCTAGGGGCCAGGGGCTGGGGCTGGCTCGCGTGGGGTCAGCGGACTCGCCAGCCGACGCGGGATTCGACGCGGGCGGCGCGCCACTGGTTGAGTTCCGCGCGCCGGATGACGCGGCCGAGATTCGTCGGGCGCGTGACGTGCTCCGCGCGCAGCGCCTGCAGCTGTCCAAGGCGCGTCGCCTGCTTGTCCATGGCGCGCGTGCCCACGCGCATGAGCGTGCGCTGAATGCGCCACTCGTTGAGCATCGCGCGGCGCTGCACGCGCAGCCGGTGCGGCGCGGGGCCGAGCGGGACGACCTCGCCCGCCGGGGCATCCTCTTCGCGGCTGACGATCACCACCGTGCCGGTGTTCGGAATCGTCGGACGCGCATTCGCGTCGGTCGAAGCGGCGCGTCGGTTGCGAACGGTCGTGATGCGGACGCGGAGAGCGCGCACGCGCTCCGCCAGCCGCGCGACGTCGGCGCCGTTGCCGCGCGCGATGCGGAGCGAGTTCTCGGCGGCGCGCAGCACCGGCGCGGCGCGGCCGAGCAGCTTATGCCGCACCTCCGGCTTCTTCGCGCCATCCGCTTTCTCCACGATCATGAGGGCGGCGAAGTAGCTGCGCTCCGCACGCGTCTTGTCCTGGTTGGCCGAGGCAACGCCGGCCAGAAGGAGGAGGATGGCGAGATGCTTCATGGAAAGCAGTGTGGCGGCTGATCGGCGCGCCGAACAGGGGGGAGCGCGCAAAAGAGTGGGGCCGATTGCCGTTCGGTGTTCATCTGCGTGAACACCCGCCGCCAGGGGCGCCTCGCGTTCGGGCCCCTAGCCCCCGGCCCCTAGCCCCTGGCCGTCTAAAAGGGCGTCGCGATGATTTCGCCGCGGTCGAGCGTCGTCCCGATCTCCGCGTGCTCGGTGGCGACATACGCCATCGCGTGGTCGCCGGCCACGGTCGTGACCGTGCCGACCTCCTCGCCGTCGAGCGTAAGCGGGTCCCCCGGCTGCGCGCCGATGCCGAGGCGCAGCGAGCGCAGGTGGCGCTTCACCTTGTCGTAGGTGTTCAGTCGCGCCACGATCTCCTGCCCCACGTAGCAGCCCTTGGTCAGCGAGATGGCGTCGCTCAGACCCGCTTCCCACGGATTGTGGTCCTCGTTGATCTCGTTCGGGAAGGCGGGAATGCCGCGGCGAATGCGCAGCCGGTCGACGTCGTGCGGCTCGAGCAGCTGGCCCTGCTCGCCGAGCATGCGGCGCAGCGCGACCGCATCGGGCGCGAGCAGCGCATACGCATCGCCGGCGAGCGGCTCGATGCGCACCGCCTGCACCTTGACGCCGGCGAGCGGGATCTCCGCGAAGCAGTGCGGCTCGATCTCCACGCCGAGCAGATCCTTCGCCGCCGGCCCGCAGACGACGACCTCGATCGCCATGTAGTTCCGCACGGTCACGTCCTCGGTGATCGTGAACTGCTGGATGTGGCCGGAGAGCCGCTCGGGGTTCGCGCTCAGGATGAGGAGATCCTCACCGCGATCGATCACGGTGCACCAGTCGATGAGGCGGCCCTTGTTCGTGCAGAACGCGGTGCTCACGCCATGCCCCGGCTCGAGTCCGAGAATCGAATTCGTCGCGAGGTTGTGCAGCAGGTCCTTCCGGTCGCGCCCCGTGATGATGAGGCGCCCGCGCGCGGTGCGGTCGTAGAAACCCAGCTGCATGACGGGCGGGATTATACGTCGCGGCCCGCGAGGCGCACGCCGCCGCCGATATGGCGCGGCAGATAGAGCGCCGCGTCCACGTCCTCGGCCAGCTCGGCCATCGCCGACTCGGCACGTGCGCACACCTCCTCGAGGCTGCCCGATACATCGATCGGGCCCGCGGACCAGACGCCGCAATGGTGCTTCGGCAACGGCACCGTCATGCGGAACCAGGTGCTCGGAATCATCCACTGCGGGCGCGCCCACGCGCGGCAGACATACAGCGGCAGCCCCGAACTCTGCGCGAGGAAGGCGGCCCCGGGGCGGAATGCGTAGTTCGGCGGCCGCGGCCCGTCCGCGATGATCGCCACCGAATCTCCCGCGCGGATGGCGCGCAGGTAGCCGCGCAGCGCGGCGCCGCCGCCGATCTTGCCGTACGAACCGCGCACGAACCGGAACCCCCAGGCGCTCAGGATGCGCTCGGTCAGCTCCCCGTCGAACGAGCGGCTCGACATCATGCGAAAGCGCTGGCAGCGCTCGAGCGCCGAGTAGTTCGAGAGGTAGTGGAAGAACGGGAGGATGTCCTGGTGCCAGCCGGCGACGATCACCTGGTCGCCGCGGCGCAGCGCGTCGTCGAGCGGACCGTGGAAGTGGTAGCGGCACTGATCGCGCTGGTGCCGCAACGTGAGCCCGAAGACGAGGCGGCAAACCCCGTCCACGATCGAGGCGGCGAGGCGCTGCGGCAACGTGTAGGACAAGGGCGGAAGTATACTCGCCGCGTGGTTCGCAACGCGCTGCTCACTCTCGGGATCGTGCTCGCCGCCGTGATCGGGTTCCAGATCGTCTACACGGACGACCGCGAGGCGGTCGAGGAGCGCCTCGAAACGCTCTTCGAGATCGCGCGCGAAGGCGGCGAGGACGCGTTCGACGAAATCATGGCGTCGATCGCCGACGACTACCGCGGCTCCGGTTCGTTCGGGCGCAAGTACGTCGAGCGGCGGCTCAAGGCGGCGCTCGTGCCCGCCGGCACGACGACGGAGATCAAGCACGGCGGGTTCAGCCCCGTGGTGAAGAACGACGAGATCCTCGTGCCGATCGTTTCGGTGCAGGCGAAGATCCGCGGCAACGCGGTGCGCTACGCCTTCGCCGTGACGTTCGCGCAACGCGACGGCGAGTGGAAGATCGTCAACGTGACGCGGATGCGCCTGGCCGAGTGATGCGATCGGCCACCTTGGCGACGCCGTCGACCTCGCGCGCCAGCGTGATCGCACGCGCCGCCGCCGGGTCGCGCGAGACCGCCCCGCGCAGGTGGACGACGCCGTCGACGACGGTGACCTCGAGCGGCTCGTCGGTCGTCTCGGGGTCGGACGCGAGCGCCATGCGCACACGGCTCTCGATCGTGCTGTCGTCCAGCTCGCGGCGCAGCTCCTTGCTGTCCTCCTCGGTGCGGTAGCCGGACGCACAGCCGACGAGCAGAAGCAGAAGAGACAGGCGGGCTTTCATCAGCGTTTCCGGAGCGGCTTGCGCTTCATGCGATCGATCGGAGCGGTCACGGCATTGAACGGCAGGACTCGCACGCTCGGATCCGCGAGTCGCCCCGTCACGGCCACCGTCGTGCCCTCGAATTCCGCTTCGAGATCGCATGCGCCGTCGAGATCGATGATGCCTTGTATATCGAGCACGTAGCCGGTTCCCTTGAGCGCGCCGCGTTCCAGGTAGAGCAGGCCGTCCTCGACGGAGAACCCGACATCCGCCGCGACCAGCCAGGACTCCTCGCGTTGCGGAAGCCCGAGGACGCCGAAGACCTTGAAGCTGACGGGGGACCAGAACCGCGCACGCTCCATACGAACCTCACCGGCGCCCTCGAACTGATCCAGTTGGGGGCCCCACGCCTTGAACTTGAGGTTGCCCGCCAGCTTGCCCCGGCGCCGTTCGGCGTGATCCAGCTCGAAATAGCGACAGATGCGCTCCACCTCGAGCAGATGCCAGTGCAGCTCCCCGTTGTAGCGCCCCGCGTACTTCAGGTGCAGGTCGAGGAACCCGTCGACGAGTCCGCCGAACGTCCGCATCTTGAAGTCCTTGACGAGCAGGTGCCCGTGCGACGGCTGCACGCGCGTGGTGATGCCGTCGAAGGCGATCTCGCCGGCGGTTCCCGCGCCGACCTCGACGTCGACCTTGCGGGCGCCGGCGGGCTGGGCGTACAGGTAGTCCGCCTTCAGGAGCGGTAGCTCGCTGCCGTCACGCTGCCGAAGCTGGATGTCGATGTCCTCGATCACCAGCTGCGGCGGCGGCGGGCGTTCGATCGTCTCGCCCGCCGCCTCATCGCCGTCCGTCGACGAGGACCGCGAGATGTCGGCGTCCGCCACGATCGTCGCGCGCAGCTCGCGCAGCCGCACGGTGCGCACGCGGCCCGAACCCCAGAGCATGCGCAGCGGCATCTCGAGCTTCGCCCACGGGATTTCCGCGTGCAGCCGCTCGTCGCGAAATTCGACGTCGTACAGGTAGAGGTTGAGGTCGGGGCCGAGCAGCACGAATCCGATCGAGGGGTCCATGCCGACGCCTTTCGCCAGCTGTGCGCGCACCTTCGGCTGCAGCACGTGGTTGCCGCCGAACATGCACGAGGAGACGCCGAGCACGAGAAGCCCGAGGAGGAGTCGGCGGCGCCAGCGTTTCACTCGGGAAGAAGCTGCGCGATGCGCGCGATGACCGCCTCGGTCGTCTCCGCCGCGTATACCGAATCCATCGCTCTCGCCAGCAGGCCGGCGGTCCCCCCGCTGGGCACCAGCGCCACGACCGGCCGCCCCATTTTGCGCGCGAGCGCCACCTCGGCCATCGCGCCGGTCGCCCCGCCAATGCAGACCATCACCTCCCCGGCCGAGGCGACGAGCGCGTGATGCGCCTGCGAAAGCCCGGTGGGAATCGAGAGATCGAGATACGCGTTGCCGGCGCGCGCGTCGTAACCGGGCAGCAGCCCCACGAGCGGGGGCTCGCTCGCCTTGCCGCGCGCCTTGACCGCGCCGCGGCAGACCGCCTCCTGCACGCCGCCGCGGCCCCCGGTCACGATGCCGTAGCCCGCCGCGACCAGTTCGGCGCCCAGCCGCTCGGCCAGGCCGGCAACCGCCTGGGGCGGCTCGTTGCCGCTGCCGACGACGCTGATCAAACGAGTCCTCATCCATGAGAGGTTACCCTTTCGACCGACGTGGTCAGCAAGCGCCTCCTGCTCGTGGTCAAGCCGTTCAAGGTCGATGCGGTGGTGCGTGCGCTCGTCGACTGCGGCGCCGACTCGATCACCTTCGAGGAGGCGCGCGGCTACGGCCGGCAGAAGGGCCACCTCGAGGCGTACCGGAACGAGGATGCGGCGATCAGCTTCCTGCCGAAGGTGCGCTTCGAGTGCGCGGTGCCGGAGGAGCGCGTGGAGGAGGCGATTCGCAAGGTGGGCGAAGCGGCCCGCACCGGGCGCATCGGCGACGGCAAGATCTTCGTGGGAGAACTCGAGTGAACGTCTTCGAGGAAATCGTCGCGCGCGCGGGCGCCTTCGGGCTGGCGACCGTCATCGCCACCGAGGGCAGCGCACCGGCGCAGCAGGCGATGAAAATGCTGGTCGGCGCGGAGGGGCGCGTGGCCGGAACCGTCGGGGGCGGGCGCGTGGAGGCGGCCGTCATCGAAACCGCGCGGGCGGTACGCGACGGGGCGGCGCCGGAGATCCTCTCCTTCACGCTGGATGACGAGCTCGCCGACGAGGGCGGCATGATCTGCGGCGGCACGGTGCGCATCCTCGTGGAGCGCGTCGAGGGCGGCGCGCCGTGGGCCGACGCGGCGGCGGAGCTGGTGCGCACCGGTCGGCGCGGCGCGCTGGTCGCCCGCATCGGCGACGCGGTCGAGCGCGAGCTGCTGCGCGGCGCCGACGCCGACGCGCACCTCGCGACCGAGGACGCACGCTACGCGGATGGCG
>JBCDBY010000042.1:0-20113 GCA_039182715.1 Planctomycetota bacterium | reverse complement strand
CGCCTGCAGAATGCGGCGCATGATGTTGATGGCGGCATCGTGGCCGTCGAACAACGAGGCGGCGGTCACGATGCGGACGTGATTCGTCGGGGTGTAGGGCTCGAGCGGCGTTTCCGTCATGACTTCCCGGGGCTCCGGCAGCCCTAGAGTATAAGGAGAGCGGCCAGCCCCCTTTTGCCCTCGGATGGAGTAAATTCATGCCCCGATGGCGAGCATCAAGATCTGGCGGGATCCGGCCCGGCTGGCGGCCAAGCTCGAGGAGCTGCGGGGCGCCGGGCGGGACATCGTGACCGCCAACGGCTGCTTCGAGATCCTCCACGTCGGCCACGTGCGCTACCTGCAGGCGGCGCGCGCCCAGGGCGACCTGCTCGTGGTCATGGTGAATACCGACGCGTCGGTGGGGCGGATCAAGCCGGAGCGGGAGCTGGTGGTGCCCGAGGCGGACCGCATGGAGCTCGTCGCGGCGCTCGAGTCGGTCGACTACGTGGTGCCTCTGCCGGACGATACGCCGGAGCGGCTGCTCGAGATCTTCCGGCCCGCGGTCCACGCCAAGGGCACCGACTACGACCCCGCCGCCATGCCGGAGACCGCCGTGGTCGAGGCGCACGGCGGCCGGGTGGCCATCGTGGGGGGGCCGAAGCAGCGCTCCTCGACCGAGCTGAGGAAAAAGCTCGGGGATTTCTAGGCACTGTTTGAAAGTCCGACGTCGGCCCGAGGGCGAGCGAGGACAAGCCCAGCGAAGTCGCGGCTCCGCCGATGTGGCCCGTCTTCACCTCAAGGAGCCGCGACGCAGCTGGGCGCAGCCGCAGCCGACCGAAGCTAGTCGGACTTTCAAACAGTGCCTAGTCGGCCCGCAGGCGCTGCCAGTAGCCGCGCTCGTAGCCGCCGGCGAAGTCGAGGCGCGTGATGTCGTCGAGCTCGATGGAAAACCGGCCGTCGCGCGTCCCGCGAATCGAGATGCTCTCGCCGATGACGACGCTCTCGAGCACCTCGACCTCCGCCGCCACGTCGCAGACGTCGTCGTTCGTGCGCTCGCGATGCAGCGTGAGAACGGGGTGGCGCTCCGTCACGCTGCGAATCGCGCTGCCCCAGTCGGAGATGTCGACGTAGCCGACCGGCTCCGGCGACGAGGGCGAGCCTTCGAGCACACGTGCTTTCGCCTGCAGGTACTCGGTGCCCCAGCGCAGGTAGGTGATGTCCTCGGTGCGGACGATCCAGACGCCGTCGAAGGCGCAGTTGTCGCTGACCATCGAGAGCACGGTGAGATCGCGACCGATCGCGGAGACGAACGCGTTGTCGGTCGCGCCGCTGATGTGCTCGCGGCGCACGTCCACGAGGACGCCTTCCTGGTGCGCGCGTTGAAGGGCTTCCCACATCCTATTGCGTGATCGACCCGGCGATCTTGCCGTACTCGTCGTCGTTCGGTTCCCACAGTTCCACGCGCCGGCCCTCCGGGTCGACCACGTGCGCGAACTTGCCGTACTCGAACGACTGGATCTCGCTCGCGATCTCGACGCCTTCCGCGCGCAGCGTCTCGATCAGCGCGTCGAGGTCCTCGACGCGGTAGTTGATCATGACCTGCTGGTCCGCCGCGCCGAAATAGTCCGTGTCCTGCGGGAACGTGTTCCACGCCGTGTAGCCCTTCACCGCGCCCTCCGGCGCCTGCCGCCACTCGAAGCTGGTTCCCCACTTCGGGTCGTTGTTCAGCCCGAGCTTGTCGGCGTACCACTGCCGCATGCCCTCGGGGTCGTTCGTGCGCAGGAAGATCCCGCCGATGCCGGTGACTCGCCTCTTCATGGGCGAGAGTCTAAAGGAAGAAGTCCTCCTCTTCCGGGGCGGGCGCCGGCTCGAGCGCGTCGAGCTTCTCGGGATGCGCGACCAGGTCCTCGATCCACCAGTTCACGTGGTTGTAGAGGCAGGTGACCTCGCGGCACTGGTGGTTGGCGTCGAAGCTCTCGACGAGGCCGGCGGTGCGGGCGCGGGTGGCGTCGTACCCATCCACGTCCGCATAGGCATCCTTGGGCCCGACCTGGCCGTGCGGCTGATTGCGATAGACCGGGCAGTTGTACATGCCGAGCGGGCTCAGCACCTGGCGGAAGAACTGCATATGGCAGTGGTGCGGCTGCTGCGTGTAGTTGCGGAAGCTGCGGTTTTCGAGCACCTTCAGGTTGGTCGTCTCGTAGATGCGGAAGGTGTCCGTTTCGAGCTGCTTCGACTCCTCGACGGCGGCCCGGATGCGGCGGCGGATGTCGTCGAATCCGTCGTCGTCCTCGCGCAGGTCGACGATCTCGGCATTGTTGTAGGGCGCGCGCGTCAGGAACGGCTTGAAGGCGATGTAGTCGAAGCCGTAGTCGCGCGCCCGCCGCGCGCCGTCGACCATCTCGTGGATGTTCTCGACGATCGTGGCGTCGTTGATGAAGGCGCCCTTCCAGGTGACGATGAAGCTGAAGCCGAGCTTCCACGGACGGTCCGCGGCGCCGATCTCCTTCGCGCCCTCGCAGATCTCGTCCAGCGTGATCGCCTTCTTCGGCTTGTGCATCGCCTGGAAGACCTCGTCGCTCGCCGAGTCGAGGCTGAGTCGCACCCAGTCGCCCTCCTCCAGCGCGTCGGCGACCTGCGCGATCTTCTTCATGCCGGAGCCGTTCGAAACGACCGAAACCTGCAGCCCGATCTCCTTCATGAAGAGGACCGTCTCGACGAACTTCGGATAGACGGTCGGTTCGCCGCCGCCGATCACGATCACCGAGCGCAGCCCCTTCTCGCGCATGAGTCGCAGCGAGTCGATGAGCTGGTCGTGCTGGTAGCGGATCCCGGTGTTGAGGATCTCCATGTCGACGCAGTGGTCGCAGGCGAAGTTGCAGGCGGTCGTGATGTCGAGGTTGATCGAGACCGGCGCGAAGTCGGGCAGCTCCTTCTCCAGGCCCGCGCGCCAGCGCACGTACGCCTTGACCTGCGGCAGCGTCTCCGGCTGCATGAGCTTGCTGGCGAAGTCGTGGATGCCGGAGAGCTCGACGTGTCGCTCGCCACCCGTGGGGGAGACCGGCTGCTCGCTCATGGCTGCAATCCTACGAGAAGCGCTTCCAGGTTCTGCATGCCGAGCGTCAGCCCGTCGCGATCGACCGGGAGGTTGGCGCGCGCGGCGTGCACCACCTCGCGCACCCGCAGCGGCATCGGGTCGTCGAGCGGCACGCGGCGGTCGCCGTCCTCGAAGAAAAGCCGGTAGCCGGGCTCGATCACACGGTGGGCAACCCGGCCGTTGAGGCCGAGGGCGGCCGGCCGCGGCGGCTCCGGGGCGTGGACCAGCTCCACCTCGCAGGCGATGCCGCGATACCCGAAGCGCACCGTCCAGCCGGCGCCCTCCATGCGCACGTCGACATCCTCGACGCGGCCGTGGCCGCCGATCCGCTCGAGCACGCTGAGCGGGTGGGACATCGAGTCGAGCAGCATGCGTGCGCCGGTCGAGGCGGGGGCGAGGCGCATGAAGAAGCGCTCGACCGAGTGCGCGGCGAGCTCGGGATGGAGGCGGTAGAAGGCGGGGAGCGTGTGGGGCCACTGGGTGAGCAGCGAGAGGTTGCGCTCGTGGCGTTCGAAGGTGTCGAGCAGGGTGGAGAGCGAGGCGCCCGGCGGCCAGATGAGCGGCTTGTCGCACAGGCCGTGGCAGCCGGCGTCGGCCACGATGCGGAGCTGCGCCTCGTGCGCCTCGATCGGCGTGCAGATCGCGACGAGCGCCGGGGTCTCCTTCGCGATCGCCTCGACCAGGTCGAGGTAGGCGTTGGCCTCGAGCGGGGCGGCAGCCGCCTGGGCGGTTTCCGCGGTCGTGCCGACCACGCCCGTCACGTCGCAGCCCGCGTCGACGAGCGCCTGCCCCACGAAGGCGCCGATGCCCTGGCGGGCGCGGCGGGCTCCGGCGATCACGGCGCGCATGTTTCGGGCAGAATACGCCAATCATGCGCATTGTTTCGACCCTCCTTCTGCTCGCCTCACTCGCCTCCGCCGGAATCGTCTCGAAGACGGTGGAGTACAAGGACGGCGATACCGTGCTGGCCGGCGAAGTCGTGCGCGACGACACGTGGACCGGCAAGCGACCGGCCGTGCTGGTCGTCCACCAGTGGAAGGGCATCACCGACCATGAGCGCACCTTCGCCAAGCGACTCGTCGGACTCGGCTACGTCGCGTTCGTCTGCGACATCTACGGCAAGGGCGTGCGGCCGAAGAATGCGCAGGAGGCGCGGGCAACCGCGGGTCTCTACCGGGGCGCGAAGGAGAAGGTGGAGCTGTTCCGGCGCCGGCTCGACGCGGCGTTGCGCACCATGCGCGCGCACGCGAGCATCGACGGAGCGCGCATCGGGGCGATCGGTTTCTGCTTCGGTGGGGGTGGCGTGCTCGAACTCGCGCGCGCCGGGGCGGACGTCAAGGGCGTCGTGAGTTTTCACGGCGGCCTGACCACGCCGCTGCCCGCGACGGCCGTCAAGGCGAAGGTGCTTGTCTGCCACGGCGCCGATGACCCGCTGGTGCCGGACGAGCACGTCGTCGCCTTCATGCAGGAGATGCGCAAGGCGAAGGCGGACTGGCGGCTGATCGCCTACGGCGGCGCGGTGCACTCCTTCACGCAGCCGTCCGCGAACCGCAAGGGCGTGGCGGAGTACCACGAGCCCTCCGCGAAGCGCTCCTGGCAGGACATGAAGCGCTTCCTGGCGGACGCGCTGGGCACGTCCTGACCCGCGCCCATCGCGCGCTGGTACGCTGAGCCGATGCGTGTCGTGGTGCTCCTGCTGCTTTGCGGGACCGGGGCGTACGGGGACGAACTCGAGGAGTTGCGGTCCCGACTCGAGGGGGATGACGTTCGCGCCGCCCTTCGAGACCTCGGGGCGAGAAACGACGTGGCGTCGATCCCGGCCATCGCCGGGATCCTGCGCGCGCATCCGGACATCGAAACGCGGCGGCTCGCGGCTCACGCGCTCGGCAAGCTGCGCCCTGCGACGAAGCAGTCCGTCGCGGCGCTCCGCGCCGCCTTGGCCGACCGGATGACGCGGGAGGCGGCGACGAAGGCCCTGGGACAGCTCGGCCCGGCGGCGGCGCCGGCGATCCCCGATCTGATCGCTTCCCTCCATCTGCGTTACAGCGGAGGGAGTTTGCCGTCGTACGTCCTGGCCGAGATCGGCGAAGCGGCCGTTCCCGCGCTCCTGACGACGTTTCAGGGGCCTCACGAGTCCGCGCGCCGATACGCGGCGGATGCACTGGCGCGCATGGGCGGCGCCGGCGTCGTCGCGCTGCTCCTGCACGCCGAGGACGAGCAACCGAAGCTCCGCGAAGAAGCGATCCGCGCTCTGGCACTGCATGCCGCGCCGACGCCCGTCATCGACAAGGCGCTTCGGGCCGCCGCCCGGGACGGGCAGGCCACGACGCGCTTCTTCGCGCTTGTCGGGCTCGTCAAGCGTTGGAAGCAGCACGCCGACCTGTTCGTCACCGGACTGCATGACCGCGACCACCGTGTGCGCGGATTGGCGGCCCGCACGCTGCGCGAAGGCGGCCACGCGAACGAAGCCGTCGCGATCGGTCTGCATCGTGCGCTCGAACTCGATCTGATCGCGCACGGGGGCGAATCCACCGCGGAAACGGTCCGCGCCACGCTCGAGCTCAAATTGGCCCTGCCCAAGGGTGTGCCGATGTACGTGCGGTTGCTGGAAGGAACGCGGCCGGACGGTGCCGCGCTGCTCGCTTCGCTCGGCGAACGGGGCGACGCCGCGCGGCCTGCGCTCCGCGCGTTCGTTTCCCGGTGGAAGTCGGAGCCGATCCGGGCCGGCTATGCGATGCGTGCCTGGGGCGCCGTGGGCATGGTCCACCCCGACGCGCCGGCTCTCTTGCGCGCGATCCTGCTTGCGGAACGCGCCCGTCACGGACTCGGCTTCGCGCAGGAGTGCGCGGCGGCCGCGTCGACCGACGTCGAGGCGCTGATCGTGCTGGCCTCTCGGACACAGGGAGTCGTGACCGAGCCGAGCCACGGTCCGGGAATCGTGGGGTGGCAACGAGTCGACGACGACCGAGCTCGGTTCGAGCACCTTCCGGCCCGCATTGCCGCCGTGCGCGCCCTGCAGCGATGCGGGAACAAGTCGGCGGTCGAGCCGCTGCTCTCGATCCTCGGTTCGGCGGAGGTCGAGCGTTGGCACTCCGGTGTGCCCGCGCCGAAGTCGTTCATCGACGAGAGCCCGGGCTTTGAAGACCTGATCGATTCGGTGCGCGGGGCACTGGCCGCGCTCGACGTCGATGTCGAACCGCAGCTGGTGCAGCGTCTGCGGGAGGGCGAGGTTGCAACGCGGCGTGGCGCCGTTGTCGCGCTCGATCGAATGCAGGCGAGCGCGCCGCCGACGCTGGAAGCGCTTCTGGCCGCGACGGACGACCGGGATCGCACGGTCCGCTATCGCGCGCTCGCGCGCATGTTGCAGTCGCACAAAAAGCTCGGGTTCGCGGTGCCGCGATTGCGTCGCGCGCTGAAGTCGACCGATGCCGGCGTCCGCAGCATGGCCATCCGCATTCTCTCGAGGATCGACCCCGAGCCGCCGACGGCCCGTGCGCTGGTCGCGCTGCTGCACGATCGCGGCATCGCGCTCTCTGCATTCGGGGAACCGGAGCTTGACCGCTCGGTCGGAGACGTGGCCTATGCGGCGCTTCGCGGTCGGTCCATGTTCCACGGCGCGTTGCCCGAACTACTCGCGGCGCTGGACCGTGACGATCCGCTCGCGCGGAAACTGCTTTGGGAAAAGGCGGAGCATGGTGGTCCGTACACGTTGGCCAAGATCCTTGATGCGTCGAACGAGGAGCTGCGACGCACGGCTGCGCGCAGCCTCCCGCGACAGGGGCCGACTCCTCTCCGGACCGTCCGCAAACAGCTCGAGTCCCATCGCGACGACGACGATCCCGTGGTGCGGGAGAACGTCCGCAAGGCGATCGCGAGCATCCGGACGCCGTAGACGCGGCGGGGCGGTGCACTCCTTCCCGCAGCGGTCCGCGCGCCGGCTCCTCGTCGACGACGACGGCACCGGATCTGCGGCACCGGTGCCGCACTCTGCCGCCGTAAGCCCATGCAGGGCAAGCGGTTACGACCAGCTCTGCCAAGAGTGGTTCATCAGGGACCACCTTAGGGGAGGTCGGACTCGATGATTTCGAGTTGGCGGGTGAGGAGGTCGGCGTGGAACTGGGCGCGGAGGGCCTTGTCGTGGGTCTTCAGCAGCGCGTGTTCCGCCTCGGTGGCGTTCGCGGCGGGCTTCGGGAGCTCGATGCCCTCGGGTTCGTTCTGGGTGCGCACGGTGTCCTTCCACGCGTTGCGCAGGTCGGCGTGCTGCTTCATTGCCAGCAGCGCGCGAAACCGTCGGCTGATCTGGTTGTATTCGACGAAGCTGAGGCCGGTCGCGGCGAGCTGATCGGCGAGCGTCTGCATCGTCTCGTTGCGCAGGCGGCGCACCATCAGGATCGTGATGACCTTCTGGTCGCGAATGCCGTCCTGCCAGATCGTCGCGACCGGATCGCGCGCCTGCATCCAGAGCGCGAAGCGGTCGGGGCGCAGCGGCTTGCCCTCGGCCGACTCCTTCGGCGCGCCGGTCGCCTCCAGCGCCGCCTTGGCCGCGAGGAACTTGTCCTGCTGGTCCTTCTCGGCCCGGTCGTAGTCCTCCAGGATGGCGCACGAGTAGACGCTCAGACTCGACACGATGAGGAGCGAGACGAGTCCGAAGATGGCGAGACCTTTCACTGGTCCTTCTCTTTCCGGTCGTATCCGAAGCTGCGATCGTTGAATTGCCAGAGCCCGGCTTTGCGCCGCGCGGCGTGCTGGCCGGCGTAGGTGTTGGCGCCGCCGAGGTCGAGGAAGAAGCCGTACGGCGAGTGCTCGGGTCGCGCTTCCTCGGGCTTGGCGTAACCCCAGCCGCGATTCTCCACGCGGTACCAGTCGTCGCCCGCCTCGTCGACCAGCATGCCGATGCTGCTGAGCGCATTGCCCGCTCCCTGGCTCAGCGTCATGGAGCGATAGCGGTCGTTGCCGGCGCGATCGACGAGCAGGCCCGCGCTGAAGTCGTGGCCACAGCCCTGACTCGTGTTGCGGCCGTGGTAGCGATCGTGGCCGGCGACGTCCACGACGCAGCCGACGGCGCCGTGCGTGCCGACGCCCTGGCCGTACCAGGTCGCGCGGTAGCGGTCGTCGCCCTCCAGGTCGACCAGCAGACCGAGCGAGAACCAGTAGGCCGAACCCTGGCCGAAGACGTCGGCGCTGTAGCGGTCGTTGCCGGCCGCGTCGACCAGCAGGCCGATGCCGCCCGCGAGCTGGCCGGTCATCTCCCAGCGCCGCGGCTGGCCCTCTTCTTCGAGGATGTGGCCGAACCGATGCGAGAAGGCGCTGCCCTGGGCGAAGGTCACCCAGGTGTTCACGCGGCGCCAGATGTCCTCCTCGTCGCGTCCCGCGATGTAGAGGTCATCGCCCGCCGCGTCGTAGATCGCACCGAGCCCGAAGGTGCTGCCGAAGCCCTGCGCGAACAGCCCCGCCTGGTACTCGTCGTCGCCGCCCTCGTCGATGATCACGCCTTCGCCGAAGATGCCGGCGCCCTGGGTCCCGAGACCGCCGAAATAGCGATCGTCGCCCGCCTTGTCCTGCAGCACGGCCTGACCGCCGAGCGCGCATCCGAGCGACCAGTCGCGGCCCCGGTACTCGTCGTCCCCTTCGACGTCGACCAGGATGGAGATGCCGCACAGCGCCCCCGCGAACATGTGGTTCGCCTGCGTGATGTAGATGTCGTCGCCTTCGAGGTCGAGGTGCACGCGCACCGGCCGCCAGACCGGCTCCTTCGGCGCCTTGTGTTCGTCGTCGCCGCCGAAGTCGATGATCAGCAGCGCGTCGTCGAGGCCGCCCTGGTTCGCCTGGCCCCGCAGGATGACCGGCCCGAACTTCGTTTCGATCACGGTGCGGTTCGCGATCCTGTTCTTCTGCGAACGCAGGATCGGGATGGCGCGTTCGATTTCGCGGTGCAGGGCGCGCGTGGAGAAGCGAATCGCGGCGTGGTCGACGTTCTGCATGAGCTGCGCGCACTTCTGCAGGACCTCACGCTCGGTGACGTCCTCCTTGGCCGCCTTGGCGTCCGCCTCCTCCTCCTTCGTCGTGCGCGAAAGCCACTGCGGCAGGTGGGCTCGCAAGAACGCGCGCTCCTCGGCGGTGAGCTTCGCATAGGCGCGCTCGACCTCTCCCGCCGCGGTCGCCGCCGCCATCGCGAGGCGCAACACCGTTTCGCGCGGCTTCTCCTCCAGCGCCGGCAACCCTTCGAGCGCGAGGCTCTTCGGGTACTCGACCAGGTCCGGGCCGCCGCGATGCGTCGTCAGGTGTTCGAACGGCGCCGACTGGATCTCCCGCGCCCATCGCTCGGCGAACGCCGGTGTGCCAAGCGGGTTCTCGAGAGCGCGCCGAATGGCCGGGAGCAACAGCGGATCGTCCTTGCGGAAGAGCGCCCCGCGCTTCGGATGCTCGTACCAGAGCTCGAGCTTGATGCTCCGCTCGCCCGCGTCCGGCACCCAGGACTCGATCTGTTGCTCCCACGTCGACGGCGTCGCGAACAGAAGCAGGAGGCCGGCGAGGATGCGCACGCCAACATCATAGGTGCCCGTCGTATCCTGCACGAATGACTCGCATCGCCGTCGTTCGCGCCCTTCGCACCCCGATCGGAAAGTACCTCGGCTCGCTCGCCCGCACCGATGATGCCGCCATGGGCGAGACGGTCGTGCGCGCGCTGCTCGATGGCATCGACGTGCACGTCGACGAGCTCATCTTCGGTTCGGCGCGCCAGGCGGGGCAGGGTCCGAACCCGGCGCGCCAGATCTCGTACCGCGCCGACCTGGGGCAGGAGACGCTCGCGCACACCGTCAACATGGCCTGTGGCTCGGGCCTCAAGTCGATCGTGCTCGGCGCGCAGGAGATCGCGCTCGGCCGCGCCGAGGTCGTCGTCGCGGGCGGCGTCGAGAACATGTCGCAGGTGCCCTTCTATCTCAAGAAGATGCGCGAGGGCTACCGCCTCGGCAACGCGCCGCTCGTCGACGGCATGTACGACGACGGCTTCCACTGCCGTCTCGCCGATCAGGTCATGGGTCGCACCGCCGAGACGCTCGCGGAGCAGTACGACATCTCGCGCCGGGAGCAGGACGAGTTCGCGCTCGCCTCGCAGCAGAAGGCGGGCAAGGCGATCGAGGCGGGCGCGTTCGACGCCGAGAAGGTCCCGGTGACCGTGAAGGTCAAGCGGGAGGAGGTGTCGTTCCACACCGACGAACACGTCCGTGCGAACACCACCATCGAGAAGATGGCCAAGCTGCCGCCCGTCTTCAAGGACGACGGCACGGTGCACGCCGGCAACTCCAGCGGCATCACCGACGGTGCCGCCGCCGTGCTGCTCATGTCGGAAGAGAGGGCGAAGGCGCTCGGCCTCGAGCCGCTCGCGATCTACGAGGACTACGCCGCCGCCGGCGTCGACCCGAAGGTGATGGGCATCTCGCCCGTGCCCGCCACGCAGAAGCTGATGGAGCGCATGGGCGTGGACATCGGCGCCTTCGATCTCATCGAGCTCAACGAGGCGTTCGCGGCGCAGGTCATCGCCTGCGAGCGCGAGTTGAAGTTCGATCGCGCGCGGCTCAACGTCCACGGGGGCGCCATCGCGCTCGGCCACCCGATCGGCTGCACCGGTGCGCGCATCGTGGTCACCCTGCTGCATGCCATGCAGCGTCACGAGGCGGCCCGCGGCCTCGCCACGCTCTGCATTTCCGGCGGCCAGGGCCTCGCCGCCTCGTTCGTCCGACCGTAGAGGGGACCGGGCTACAATGAGGGATCGATGCAAAGGTCCCTGATCGCCCTCCTTTTGTGCCTCACGCCCGCGCTCGCCGACGCCCGTAAGGACTACGTCGCCGCGCGCAAGTCGCTGGAAGAGGCCAACTTCGAAACCCTGCTTCCCGGCGAGCGGGACGACTACTTCGCCCGCATGGCGGCCTGGGACCACCAGGAGACCGTCAAGGCGATCTCGGTGATGATCGGGCGCTACGGTGTCTACCTCGACACGCTCGAGGCGCGCATGCGGCAGAACCGCGAGAAGGTCGCGCCGTTCATGAACCGGCCGCGCCTCTCCGACCAGCAGATCGCGCTGCGCAACACCTACCTGCGCAAGCTGAAGAAGGACGAGGACAACTGGCGGCTGGGCAACGTCTCGCTCGAGAAGCTGGTGGCAGCGATGGGGCAGTGGAAAGAGCCCAAGACGCTGTCGATGGCGATCAACTTCATGCCGAAGCAGCAGACGTGGCGCGTGCGCCAGGTGAGTGCGCTCGCCTGCGCCGAGTGGCATCGCAACGTCCAGTCCGAGAACCTCTCGAAGAAGCTGTTCAAGGTCCTCAAGAAGCTGGCCAAGGACTCCGAGCCGCGCGTGCGCCAGGCGACCGCCCGCGCGCTCGCCTCCTACCAGCGCCTCGAGGCGCTGCCGGTTCTCAAGCAGTGCCTCAACGACCCCGACTGGCGCGTGCGGTCGGCCGCCATCGAGACGGTGCGCAAGAACCCGAGCGACGAGACGGTCGACATGCTCGTTCTGCGCATGCAGAAGGAGAAGGGCCGCCTCGAGGACGACATCAACAAGGCGCTGCAGGAGATCAGCGGCCGCAAGATCAACTACGCCGAGGAATGGCTCGGATGGTGGAAGGGCGCGGGCCGCCGCGTGCCGCCCAAGGGCGCCTCGACCGATGTGAACGCGCCGGTCGATCCGGACAAGAAGCCGAAGCCGGGCCACAAGTTCTACGGCATCCGCACGCGCTCGCTGGGCGTCGTCTACGTGATCGACATGTCGGGCTCGATGAAACGCGAGGTCGAGCAGATCAAGCGCGCCGCGCCGGTCACCGGCAAGAAGGGCGCCGACACGCCGGAAGGTGGCAAGACGCGCTGGGAGGTCGCGCGCAACGAGCTCAAGCGCGCCATTCGCAACCTCAATCGCCGCGCGAAGTTCACCTTCATCCTCTTCAACCACAGCGTCCAGCCGTGGCAGTCGGAGATGATCGATGCGTCGCCGGCGAACAAGAAGAAGGCGCTGGAGTTCCTCGACAAGATTGAGCCGCGCGGCGCCACGTTCACGCTCGGCGCGCTGCGTCAGGCGTTCGCGCTCGGCGGCGTGGAAGCGGTCAAGGGCAAGAGCGCCAAGGAGGGCCCGCCGGTCGACACCATCTTCGTGCTCAGCGACGGCGGCCCGACCGACTCGAAGATGAGTGGGGCGCAGCCGATGGAGCCCGATCCGATCCTGGCGCAGGTCAAGGAGTGGAACAAGGACCTCGGCGCCGTCATTCACACCATCGCGGTGCACACCGACGAGGTCGGCACCTACTTCCTCAAGCAGCTCGCCGCACAGAACGGCGGGCAGTACGTCGAGCGCAAGTAGATGCGATCGTTCCTCGTCTGCCTGCTGGTTTGCTTTCCGGCTGTCTCCGCGTTCGCGGGGCCCGCGGACATCCGCAAGCTGGGCGACGAGGGCACGCTGCAGGCGGCCCAGGAGCTCGTGCGCATCTGGGACGGCCACGGCCGGGCCATCGCCGCCCTGCGCGCCGAGTGGTCGGAGCTGCAGAGGAAGCGCGACGAGACGCGGATCAAGTTGCGCAACCAGCGTGATCCGCGGAAGGAAGCACCGCTGCGCGCTCGGCTGAAGAAGATCGACGCGAAGATTCCCGAGGTCGACGGCAAGCTCGCGACACTGGAGCTGGAGCGCGCCGCCGTGCTCGACGGTCTCGCGCGCATCAAGGACGCCGAGGCGCTCGGCTGGCTCGCCGCCGAGGCGCTGCGCAAGATGCGTGACCCCGCGCTGCGGCAGGCGGCCGCGATGGCGATCGCCCGCTCGAAACGGGTTGGCCCCGACGCACTGCTCGCCGCGCTCGGCGCGTCGAAGAAGCCGGAGATGGTCGTCCCGTTGCTGCAGGCGCTCGGTCGGCACGGCGCCTCCGCGCAGGCGGTGCCGGCGCTCACCGACTACCTGAAGCACCGCGACTGGTCGGTGCGCGTGGCCGCGGCGTTCGCGCTCGCCGCGACCGCCTCGCCGCAGGGCGTGGAGCCGGTGGTCGCGGCGATGGAGCGCACGAAGAAGGACACGCGCGAGCGGCGCGAGCTGGCCGCCGCGCTCACGCGCTACACCGGTCAGAAGCACGGTCCCTATCCGGACGCGTGGCGCAGCTGGTGGAACGCCAACCGCAAGGCGGCCTAGGAGGGCAAGCTGCCGCTCGGCAAGGGCGCGCGCGCGTTCGCCGCCGAAAGCGACAACGGCACCTACTACGGCATCCCGCAGGTCGGACGCATCATCTATGTCGTCGACGTCTCCGGTTCGATGGAGGTCTCGATGAAGCGTCCGCGCTGGATCGACGGCGAGGCGGTGCCGGCGCGCGACGACGAGGATTCACGCTTCGACGCCGCGCTGCGCGAGACGCTGCGCGCGATGCGCAAGCTGCGCCCCAAGACGACGTTTGCCGTCGTGCTCTATTCCTCGCACGTGCAGTCGCTGACCGGCACGATGCTGCCCGCCACCAAGGAGAACCGCGCGAAGGTGGAGGAGGAACTCGCCTACGTGGGGCCCGGTGGATCGACGAACATCTACGCCGCGCTCGACCACGCGCTGCGACTGGCCGGCGTGCACCCCGAAGCGAAGAGCCGCAAGCAGTTCGCCGACGCGATCTACCTCGTCTCCGACGGCTCGCCGACCAACTCCGACGGCAAGAACGAGGACCCCGAGCGCACGCTCGCCGCCGTCCGCCAGTGGAACGCGCTCCGCAAGGTGGCGATCCACACGATCGGAATCGGAAAGCAGCACAACCGGGGCTTCCTCACGCAGCTCGCGGAAGAGAACGGCGGGAAGTACTACGCCGTCGGCGGCCTGAAGCAGAAGTAGACGCGAGGCCCGGAGTAGGAGCGAGGCCAGGAGCCCGAGTGATGCAAGAGGTGCATCGTCTGGCGCGCATATCCCTCGACCGGTCCGTGACTTATGCGCGCCAACTGCGGAATTCGTTCCGCAGTTATCCACAGGCCCTGGCCCCTAGCCTCTGGCTCTTCGCCCCTAGCCGCCCCTGCGATCGCGGTCGAGCACGGGCTGGCGTTCCGCGGGCGGCTTTCGGATCAGCCGATCATCCTCGAAGGAGTATCGATACTCGTCGCGCGCCTCCTCCCAGCGCTTGGCGTCGTCGAGTCCGAACCCGCGCGGTGCGAGCTTGCGGATGCCGTCGGCGGTCGCCTCGGCGATGCGTTCCTCCGGCTTGGCGCCGTGCACGCGGTAGAGCGACGAAAGGCTGGTGGGCGTCTTGAGCGAGAGCAGGCGGCGCAGCGCTGCTTCGTTGCCGCTCGTCGCGCGCTCCTCGAGCACGGTGTAGTCGGGGTCGGCCAGCAGCGCGCGCAGCTTCGCCTCGCACTGCTGCAGCGCATTGCGTTCCAGAGAGAGCGAGCCGATCCAGACGATGCGGCCGTAGCGGTCGAGGAAGACGCCCAACGGCACGCGGTTGCCCCGGTAGCGTTGGAGCGACACCGACGCGCGATTGCGGATTTGCTGGTCGATCGCGAGCGGGAACGGGATGTCCTGGTTCCGTGCCCAGGCGCGAATGCGCGCGGGCGTCTGGTTGGCGTGATCGTCGACGACCGCCGCGACGGTGATGATGCGCAGCCCTCCCGGCCCGAGCCGCGCGGAGAGCGTGCGCAGCTGGCGCAGAAGCCGTCCGGTGACCGGATGGGTGGGGGAGACGAAGACCACCATCGTCACGCGACCGTCGGGCCGGTCGGGCCGCGCCTCGGGTCCGATCCATTCGACGACCTGCAGCTCCGGCGCGGGCTCGAAGAGGAACGAGAGGTCGCGCGCGCGAAGGCGCGCCTCGGGCCGCTGGGAGAGCCGGTAGTAGCGCAGCGCCCGGCGCGGCTCGTCGTCGCGCAGCAGGTCGCCCAGCCAGAGGTAGACGTTGTCCCGTCGCGGGCTGCGCGGATGCTTCTCGAGGAATCGCTCCGCTTCAGCCACGAAGCGGCGCAGCGTCGTCGCGTTGTCGAGCCGCCGCGCCAGCGTGCGGGCCGCGACCACATTCGAGTACGCTTCCTGCTCCGTCGGGTACTGGGCCACGACGGTTCCGGCGAGGAGCGGCAAGAGGAGGAGAATGGCGCGGACGCGCGAGATGATGCCGACGTTTCGCAAAACCGGTTCCATCCGAAAGGGCCCGGAAATCAGGCCTTTCCCCTCGTCTTTTCATCGGCTCGCGGGCGCATTCTGTCCCCCGATGGGGACCGAGTGACCTATGGCGACACTCCGATGGGGCGGGTTCTACCTGCGGTTTCACCTCGGCCTGGCCCTCGTGCCGCTGGCCCTGCTGGTGGTGGGCGGCGACTTCTGGCTGCGCTATCTGATGCTGCTGGGCGTCCTCGTCGCCCATGAGCTGGGCCACGCCGGCATGGCGTTTCTGCAGGGCGGACGGCGGGCGGTCGTGACCATCTGGCCGTGGGGCGGGGTCGCCCACGTCCCGCACTTTCGCGACCGTCGGGAGGCGTGGGTGGCGCTCGCGGCGCCGGGCGTCAACCTGCTGCTGGCCGCGCTTTTCTTCGCTCTCGGCGGGCGGCTGACCCTCGCTCTCGGGCAGTGTCCCTATGCCGATCTGATGCTCACGGCGAACCTGCTGATGGGCCTCGGCAACCTCATTCCGCTGCCTCGCCTCGACGGCGGCCGCGCCCTCCGCGCGCTGCGGCGGCCGGTCCCGGCCTGATTCGACGACCTGTTTCCAATTCCGAACAGGCCTTGGGGTCCGGGGGTATCCTCTCCCGCTATGAAAACCCGTTGGATCCTTACCCTCTTGTCCTGCGGACTCCTGCTGAGCGCCCCGCGCGCCGAGGAGGCCGAGGCGCAAAAGGTCCCGATTGATCAAACGGCGCAGCTCCCCAAGGAGAGCGCGGTCGTCTTGCGACTGCCTTCCATGGACCGGCTCGACGCACTCGCCAAACGGTTCAAAGCCGTGGCGGGTATGGCGGGCAACCCGGCCATGAAGCAGTTCATCGACGCCGGCGTCTCCAATGCGCTCATGGTGCAGATGGGGCTCGACCCGCAAGGGTTCGATCGCACCCAGCCCATCTATCTCGCGTTCAACGAGAAGAGCGACGAGCCGCTGATGCTGATGCGCTCCGCCAAGGAGAACGGCATCACCGGCCAGAAGCAGCTGCCCAACGGTGCCTCGCTCGTCGTCAAGGACGGGCTCGTGCACGTCGGCGGAGCGGACATGCTCGCCGCGGAGCGTCGTGGCACGCCGCTCAAGATGCTCGACGGCGATCTCGCCGTCCGTTTCCTCATCGCCGATCTCGTCAGCCGCAACAAGGAGGACGTGGACGCCGCCTTCGAGGAGATGAAGAAGGAGATGGGGCAGGACATGGGCCAGATGCTGCCCATGGAGCTCGCCATCGATCCCGTCGTCGCGATGCTCAAGGGCGGTCTCTATGGCGTCAACACGATCGACCTCTCCGCCACCGTGAAGGAGGACATCATCCTCACGCAGGGCGTGATCTCGACGCGTGCCGAGTCCGGTCTGCGCAAGATGCTCGCCCGCGCCGGTGCGCCGCGCGAGAACAACCTCTCCGACTTCCTGCCGGGCGAGGCGTTCCTGACGCTCGACTTCGCCGTGACGCCGGACTGGCCCGGCCTCGAGGCGGCCGAGTTCATCAAGGCGGTCGCCGGCAACGAGATGGGCGAGGCGGTCATGCAGATGATGACGACCACCAAGCAGATGTGGTCGATGTTCTCCGGCCGCGCCGCGACCTCGATCACGCTGCAGGGCATGATGGGCGGGAACATGCACATGCTCTACGAGCTCAAGGAAGGCTCGGACGCGAGCAAGCTCTTCGAGAAGTACGACGTCAACACGATCAACGAGACGCTGAAGAAGATCGGCATCCCGATGACGTATACGTTCGAGCGGAACATCGCCAAGCACGGCGAGACCGCGCTGCACCGGATCAGCATCGCGAGCGACGACCCGAACTTCCAGCAGGTGGCGATGCTGGGCAACTCCTACATGGCTGCCGAAGGCAATCACATGTTCATGGTCGTCTCGCCGAACGCGGAGCTCGAGATCAAGGACCTCATCGACCGCGTCCGCAAGGGCGAGGGCAAGCCCGGCGTGCATTCCAAGGCGATGGACCGCCTCGGCCGCAAGCGCAGCATGGGCATGACGCTGAACCTCGGCGCGCTCAAGCCGCTGCTGATGTTCGCGGCGATGATGGACCAGTCCGGCCAGGCCAACCAGTTCCTCAACGCCATGCCGGATGAGATGAGCATGTCGACCGCCGTCTCGATGCACGAGGGCGACATCTCCTGGAAGGGCGACATCCCGATCAAGAAGATCCTGAAGATGATGGAAGACGTCAACGCGCTGCGCGGGGACGGCGGCGGCGCCGGCGACTCCGAGTTCGACTAGTCGATTCCTCGAAGGTTCCGAATCAACCCAGGGCCCGGACGTTCGTCCGGGCCTTTTTCGTGTCAGCCGAGGATCTCGACCTCGGCGTCCGCGATGCGATAGAGGCAGAGCGCCAGACCCTCCTCGTCGTAGAACGGGCCTATCTCGAGCCGTCCGCGGATGAGGTAGTAGTCGAGCAGGTACTCCGTGGCGCGGCCCGCGGGCAGCGTCACCTCGAGGATCTGGTTGAGGCGCGGCGTGCCGTAGCAGCAGACCGTGTGGTCGGGCATCAGGAAGAACTCGACGACGCGCGCGGGATCGTCGACGACGAAGTACATCACGCCGATGACCTCGACCATCTCGCCGTCCAGCGCGCGAATCGCCTCGGGCACGATGCCCGCCTCCTCGTCGAACTCGAACCCGGAGAGGTCCTCGAAGTCGGCGGGCCGCGCTCCCCTGCGCGGTCGCGGCCGCGGCGGCGGCTGCAGCGGCGCGTCGGGCGGAATGAACCCCTTCGCCGCCATCACGCGCTCCGACATGCCGCGCGGCGCGACGCCCTCGTTCCCCGCACGCTCGGAGGATTCCCTCCGCGCGTAGAGCAGTCCGACGCCAAGTGCCGCAAAGACGACAACGATTCCAAGGACACGCACCCGCCCAGCGTAAGGCATGGCGAAGCGAAGAGCCCCTGGCCCCTAGCCCCTAGCCCCTAGCCTATCCCAGCGAGTCGAACCCGTCTTCCAGAAGCTCCCGGAACGCGCTCGGCGCCTTGTCCGCCAACTCATCCACCACCCGCTTCGCGTCCGGCGCACGCATGCGGCGCAGCGCGACGAGACAGGCTTCCTGGAACGGCGTGGGCTTCTTGAAACGGGCGGCGAGGCCGCGGGTCCGGCACTGGCTGGCCAGCACCATCGCGACGTCGCCGTCGCCGATGCGGCCGAGCATCTCGAAGAGCTGCCGGGACTCTTCGGGCGGGCGGCGATCGAGCGTCGCGGCGGCCAGCTGCTCGCGCAGGAACTCGGCGACCGCTGCCGCGTCGCTGCGGCGCGTGGCCTTGATCGAGGCGAGTCGGACGCGCGGCGACGGGTCGCGCAGGCCGCGCGTGACGGCACGGCGCACGCGCGGGTCGGTGCTGCGCTCGCCGAGGCGCACGATCTCGAGGCGCGTGGTCTCCTCCAGCTGCGGCGACTCGTCCGCGATGGCGGCGAGCGCGTCGTGCGTGCCGAGGTCGATCAGTGCCGGGCGAAGCTGGCCGCGATTCTCGGTCTCGGCCGACGCGTAGAGCTCGACCAGCACGCGCTCCGCCTCGGGTCCCATCACCCGCATTGCCTCGCGCGCCGTCTCCGCGTGCTTCGTGCGACCGAGCCACTGCGCGAACGGCAGCGCGGCCTCCGGGCCGAGCCGTGCCAGGCAGAGCGCCAGGTCGGGCGCCTCGATGCGCTGGACGCGTTCGAGGCCGTCGAGCGCCGCGGTCACCACGGGATGCTCGCGCGCGGTGGCGAGCGTGTACTCCGCGAAGTGCTGCCGGATCGGACCCTGGCCCTGGCACATCTCCTCGCTGCGTTCCAGCAGTTCCGAGAGCCCGGGCAGGTCGCCGGTGCCGGCGAGCCGCTCGACCAGCAGGCCCGTGACGTGCTCGACGGTGATGCCCTCCTCCGGATCGAGCTGCTCGTACGCCATGGCGTGCAGCACGCGCAGCGCGTGGCGCAGCGTGCGGCGGTAGCCGTCGTTGGCGAGCAGCGGCTCCAGCGCTTCGCGTTCCCGCTCGGTGAACTGGAACAGCTCCGGATCGAGTTCGGGCGGATCGAGCTGCGCGCGCAGGGCGCGGCGCGCCTCGTCGAACTCGGGCTTCATCGGCGGGTCGCTTTCGTCGCCGAACGACGCGACGCGCCGGGCGAACGCCTCGGGCGAGTCGAACTCCTCGTCCTCGGTCTCCTCCGCGTCGAGCAGCACCTGCACGTGGTTGAGGTCCGCCTCCCAGAGCAGGAGTGCATAGTCGACGCCCTCGTCGTCGGGCTCGCGCGCGAGCGCCTCGATGAGTCGGCGCGCCTCCTCCGGCTCGAGGCCGCGCTTGAAGATGAGCCCGACGACGCCGTGGTCGTAGAGCTGGCCGGGCAGCACGTCGCCCAGGCTCGACCCGCGATAGACCGGCACGTCCTCGAGCAGCACCGCGCCTTCGGTGAGACGAAGTGCGAGCGGACCGGCCGCCGTCGCCGCTTCCCAGCGCTTGCGCAGGTTCGTCACCATCCCCTCGAGCGTGGGGTGGTCCTCGCTGTAGAGCCGCACGCCGCGCAGCGCACGAACCAGCTCGCGAATCAGATCCTTCGCGGCCTTGAGCTCAAGCTCCGAGTAGATCCCGAGGTTCCCGGACATCGGGAATCTATCGGCATGGGAGGCGGCCGGGGTTCAGGGAGAGAGCCCTGAACCGTCTCCTAACGGGGCGAACGAAGGCTGCGGGGCGCGACGTTCCTAGGGCCTGTCTGAGAAAACGCCTGGCTTCGACGGGCTGCGGCTGCGCGTCGCTTCGCCCCGCCTTCCTTGCGGTATCGACTGGGATACAGCGGCGTCGGCGGCGCTCGCGACGCTTGCCTCGCTCCGTCTCGGGCCGACGGCGTTTTCTCAGAAAGGCCCTAGCGGAAGGCGTCCAGGCCGGTGATTTCGTGGCCCAGGATCAGCCCGT
>JBCDBY010000041.1:0-20411 GCA_039182715.1 Planctomycetota bacterium | reverse complement strand
GTCCCCCTTCACCGCCCTCGACATGATCGCGGACGACGTCGCCCTTGCCCTCACGCCAGGAGCAGGCGGTAGTAGAGAAGCCGGGGGTCGTGGGCGAGGGCCAATGGCAGAACCCGTCGTGGTGCTTGGCCGTGTAGACCATGTACTTGGCGCCCGCGGCAGCGGCGGCCGACGCCCACTGGTCGCAGTCCAGGTCAGAGGGGGCGAAGCGGTCGGGTTCGAGCCGGTCGCGTTCGGCGTGGTAGGTCTTGCCCTTCATGAACTGGCCGGCGAGGAAGTGGACAAAGACACCGAACTCCCAGTCCTGGAAGCGGAGCTGGCGTGAGGTCGGCCGCGGGGTGTTGGGCGGGGTTGTGGTTGAGGATGTAGCCGTGGTCGTCATTTCACCAGCCTCCGAGGTGTTTTTGATGGGGTCTGTAGCCTAGGTAATGGTGGCATAGGGTGTCGTATAGCTCGTCACGCTCGTCGGAAAAAGCCGGGTCTTCGAAGCGGGACGCCGACGACCCGCGCCGCGGCGGGCGCGAGACGGCGGCTCATCTCACCCGTCCCGCAGCCCATCTCCAGCACCGCGCCGCCGGTGCGCAGCCGCTCCACCAGCGCCTCCGGATAGGGCGGCCGGTAGCGGTAATGCGCGGCCACGCTCTCCAGCCGGAAGGCGCGGCCGTTCTCCGCCGTCAGGTGTTTCGGTTTTTGGTGCGGCGTACCGCCTTGCTGAATGTCTTCCATTTTCGTTTCGCCTTGGCCGCCTCGCGCTTGTCCGCCTTCTGCTCTGTGAACGCGAGTTCCCGCTGCAGCTTGTGATACGACGCAAGGCGCTCCTCGTCGACCCCTTCCCGCACCGCGCAGCCCGGCTCCTGCTTGTGCGTGCAGTCGGAGAAGCGGCAGCGCGCCGCCAGCTCCTCGATCTCGCCGAAGGTGGATTCGAGTCCCTCGTCGGACGCCCAGAGGGACACCGTGCGCAGGCCGGGCGTATCGACAATGCAGCCGCCGTCGGGCAGCACGAAGAGTTCCCGGGTCGTCGTGGTGTGGCGTCCGCGGTCGTCGCTCTCGCGCTGCGACTGGACGCGCATGCGCCGGGTGCCGAGCAGGTGATTGGTGAGCGTCGACTTGCCCACGCCGGACGTCCCGACGAGCGCGGCGGTGCGGCCCGGCTCGACGTGGGCGCGGAACTCCGCAAGCCCGAGGCCGCTGTGGGCGCTGACGGCATGCACGGGCACGCCATAGGCCGTCTCCTCGGCCTGCGCGACGTAGGGCGCGATGTCGTCGACGAGGTCGGCCTTGGTGACGAGCACGACCGGCTCCGCCCCGCTTTCCCAGACCAGGGTCAGCAGGCGCTCGAGACGACGCAGATTGAAGTCGCGGTTGGCGGACGTCGCGAGAAAGACGACGTCGATATTGGCGGCGACGACCTGCGGCGCGAAGACGCGGTCGTTGGAGACCTTGCGGCGCAGCGCCGTGCGGCGCGCGAGCAGGACGTGGATACGAGCAAAATCGTCGTGCACGCTCGCGGCGACCCAGTCGCCGACGGCGGGCATCGATTCGGAGTGACGCGCCTCGTGGTGGTAGCGGCCGGTCACCGTGGCGGGATACTCCCCCGCCTCGACGATGACGCGATAGCCCTCCCGTTCCTGGGCACTCACGCGGCCCGGCACGAGGCCGTCCCGGGCGAATTCCTCGAAGCCGAACGCATAGCGGTCGTTCCAGCCGAGGTCCTTGAGATCAAACAATCCAGACTCCTTCTACGGTCCAATCAAGAGACGGAAGGAGTCGGCGCGGAGCTACGCGCGCGCGGAGACCGCACCGACGCCGGGGAGGGTGAATTTCACTTGGGTCATGGCGGTCTCCTTTCGTGGGGTTGCGCCGCGACAACTCGCGGCAAGGCTCAAGTGTGTCACCGGAGCCAGGAACGTCAAGCACATTCGCGCAAGCGCGATTGCACGCAACGCCCCCAGCCCCAGCTGCTGGCTTCTCGCCGCTTGCCCCTAGCCGCCGCCCTTTGCCTTGTTCGCCTGCTGCTCCGCGGCGATCCGATAGACGATGAGCGCGGAACGCAGGTCGCCGGCGCGCGCGGCACCCTGCAGCTTGTCGTACACCTCGCGCAGCACGCGCGGCGACGGCTCTTCCGGCTTGAGCACCTTCACGATGAGTTCGGCCAGCTCCTGCGGGTGCTGGTCCTGCATGACGATCACGCGGTCCGGCTTCTCGATGCGCACCGGCTCACCCGTGGTTTGCCCCACGAGCAGTCCGGCCACGAAGATGAAGGCGAGCGCGAGGGAGGCGGACGTTCGGTTCATGGACAGAGCGTACACTGCAGCCAGGTGGAGAAAGGGAGTGCTCTTGACGATGGCGTGCGTCGTCGCCGCCGCGCCGCATGACGAGAAGCTGGCCGCGGAGTTTCGTCAACTCGCGAAGGACGACAACCCGATCCTCGCCGCACGGCGCGGTGCGCGTGAAGTAGCCCGGCGGACCGTCGCCGCGAAACTCCGGCTCCGTCCACCGCGAGCCGATGCGGATGCTACGATCGCGTCGTGCGGATCGTCTACCGAGCCATGGCACTGCTCTTCGGCCTCTGGTTCCTCGCCGGCGCCATCGCGCCAGGCTGATGAGGCCAGCAGTCATGGGAGACGCCCAGGTTCTGGGTGTTCGGCATCCTCTCGCTCTCCATCCTCGGAGGGATCGTGCGCGACATCCGCACCGAGCGGCACGAACGACGTGATCGAGCCGAGCGAGCTCGCCGGCGTCGCGAGATGCTCGCCCGGTCCTGACGCCTGCCCCCCTTACACCGGCGCCGTCACCAGCGTCTTCAACTGCCGGATCGCCACCGCGATCATCGCGAGGTCCGGCGTGCCCACGCTCCGCAGCTCCCCCATCAGCTCGTCGCTTCGCTGGATCGACAGCCGCCGGTTGCGGCCCCACAGCTCGAGGCGCACGCCGGCGCCCGCTTCGCGCTGGCCGTCGCCGATGATCTGGGACGCGAGCGCCGCCTGCACCCCGTAGACGTCGTCGAGCACGGCGGTGACGGCGAGCTTGTCCCACGTCTTGTCGCGCGGAAGCCGGCCCGCCGCCCGGCGCAGCCAGTCGAGCCCGAAGCGCTCACCCACCGCGTAGTAGACCTCGGCCACCTCGTGCACCGGACGCTGCTGTTCGTGCGCAATGCCGACGATGTCGCAGGCGGGGAAGAGCCAACCGAATTTCGTGATCTCCCGCGCCATCTCGGTCGGCGCGCCGAGCGCCACGAACATCTCCGCCTGCTCGCCGTGCAGCGTCGCCTCGCCCGGCGGCAGCAGCTCGTCGAGCTGCTCCGTCACCTCGCGCACGCCGTCCGCGTAGCGCTCGATGAGCGCGCTCGGGTCGATGCCCTGGCCGTGCTGGCCCAGCATCCAGACCGCCGTGCGATCGAGCAGCCGCCCGCACTCGGTGAGCAGGGTCGCCTGCAGCGGCGCCCCGGCCCGGTTGTCCAGGCTCTCGATCCCCGCCCAGTGCTGGCGCATGCCGTGGATCTCGCGCGCCACGATGTACGCACGCGCCACGTCGCACGCCTCCATGCCGGTCTTCGCCTTCACCTCGCTCACGAACGAGATCCCGAGCCGGTTCACGATGTCGTTGGTGACGACCGTCGCGATGATCTCGCGGCGCAGCAGGTGGCTCTCGATCTGCGCGCGAAACTCCTCGCGCAGCGGCGCGGGGAAGTAGTCCGCCAGATCCTCGAGCATGCCGGTGTCGTCCGGGAGCGAGCTCTCCAGCAGCTCGTCGAACAGGTCGATCTTGGCGTAGGAGACGAGGATCGCGATCTCCGGCCGCGCGAATCCCCGCGACTCCTTCACGCGCTCGCGGAGCGTCTCGTCGTCCGGCAGGAATTCCAGCGACCGGTCGAGCCGTCCGCTCTTCTCCAGCTCGCGCATGAACCGCGCCAACCGATCGACCAGGTGCGCGCCCATCTGGTGCGTCACCGTGATCGCCTGCGTCTGCAGGTAGTTGTTGCGCAGCACGAGGTCGCCGACCTCGTCGGTCATGCGCTCCAGCCGCTCGTCGCGCTCGGTCCGCTCCATCGTGCCGGCGCGCTCCGCTTCGCCGAGCAGCACCTTGATGTTGACCTCGTGGTCGGAGCAGTCCACGCCCGCCGAGTTGTCCACGGCGTCCATGTTGACGTGACCGCCCGCGAGCCCGAATTCGACGCGCGCACGCTGGGTGAGGCCGAGGTTCGCGCCCTCGCCCACCACCTTCACGCGCAGTTCGCTGGCGTCGATGCGCACCGCGTCGTTGCCGCGGTCGTCCGCATCGAGGTGGGTCTCCGTCGACGCCTTCACGTAGGTACCGATGCCGCCCAGCCAGAGCATCTCCGCCTCGGCCCGCAGGATCGCCTGGATGAGTTCGGTCGGCGTCACCGCGTCGCGCGTCAGACCGAACGCCTCCTTCATCTCCGGCGACACCGGGATGGACTTCGCCCGTCGCTCGAACACGCCGCCGCCGTTCGAGATGAGCGCCGTGTCGTAGTCGGCCCAGCTCGATCGCGGCAGCGCGAACATCCGCGCGCGCTCCTGGAACGACTTCGCCGGGTCCGGGTTCGGATCGACGAAGATGTGCATGTGGTTGAAGGCGGCCAGCAGCCGCGTCTGCTTCGAGAGCAGCATGCCGTTGCCGAACACGTCGCCCGACATGTCGCCCACGCCGATCGCGGTGAACTCGGCCGTCTGGATGTCCTTGCCGCACTCGCGGAAGTGGCGCTTGACCGCCTCCCACGCGCCGCGCGCCGTGATGCCCATCTTCTTGTGGTCGTAGCCGGCCGAGCCGCCCGAAGCGAACGCGTCGTCGAGCCAGAAGCCGTACTCCGCCGAGATCGCGTTGGCGATGTCGGAGAACGTGGCCGTGCCCTTGTCCGCGGCCACGACCAGATAGGGGTCGTCCTCGTCGTGGCGCACCACGTCGGCGGGCGGCACGATCGCCTCGCCCTTCCGGTTGTCGGTCACGTCGAGCAGGCCGCGCATCAGCGTGCGGTAGCACTCCTGCACCTCGGCCATCACCTCGTCGCGCGAACCGTCCGGGAGCTTCTTGCAGACGAAGCCGCCCTTCGAGCCGACCGGCACGATGACGGCGTTCTTCACCATCTGCGCCTTCATCAGCCCGAGGATCTCGGTGCGGAAGTCCTCGCGCCGATCGGACCAGCGAATGCCGCCGCGCGCCACCGGCCCGCCGCGCAGGTGGACCCCCTCCATCCGCGCGCTGTAGACGAACATCTCCCGGAACGGCACCGGGCGAGGCAATCCCTCGACCTGCTGCGAATCGATCTTGAACGAGAGGTAGCCCTTCGGGTCGCCACCGGCCGCGGACTGGAAGAAGTTGGTCCGCAGCGTCGCCTCGATGACGTTGAGGTAGTGCCGGATGATGCGGTCGTCGTCGAGGTTCTCGACGACCTCCAGCCCCTCGCGGATCTCGGCGGCGATGCGCTCCTGCTCCTTCTCCGATTCGGCGGTGCGCGCCGGATCGAAGCGCACGAGGAAGAGGTCCACGAGCCGGCGCGTAAGCGCCGGATGATCGGAGAGCGTCTCCTCGATGTAGCTCTGGCTGAACGGGAAACGCGCCTGCAGCATGTAGCGGCAATAGGCGCGCAGGATGACCACCTCACGCGCGTTCAGGCCCGCTTCGAGCACCAGGCGATTGAAGCCGTCGCTCTCCATCTCGCCGCGCCAGACGCAGTCGAACACCTCGTGGAACGAGTCGCGGACGGTGTCGAGATCGACCGCGCGCTTGTCGCGCGACTGGAGCACGAAGTTGCGGATCCAGAGCGGCCGCTGCCGGTCGGGGATGTGGATGTCGTAGGGAATCTCGCCGCGCACCTGCACGCCCATGTTCTCGAGCATGGGCAGGATGGTGCTAAGCGGGATCGTGCGGTCGGCGTAGTAGATCTTGAAGTGGAACTGGTGCTGCGTGCGGTCGGTCGGCTCGCGATAGAGGTTCATCGCGACCGTGCCCGAGTCGTACGCCGCGGAGAGCAGCGCCACGTCGGCCGCGCCGGTTGCCGGATCGAAGTGTTCGCGATAGCTGGCGGGGAAGGCGAGCGCCCATCGCTCGGCCAGACGCCGCCCCTCGCGCTGCCCGTTGCGCTCCTTGAACTCCTCCCGCAGGACATCCTGCCAGACGCGCCCGGCCTCGATGAGCCGCGCCTCCACCCCCGCGCGATCGGGCGACAGCATCGCCTCGCCGCGGCTCTCGACGATGAACCGCAGGCGCGCGAGCGGCGCGTCGGACACGCGCGTGTAGTGCCGCTCCACCTTGCCGCCGTACGCCTCTTCCAGGATTTTCTGGAACTTCAGGCGCAGGGCCGTGTCGTGGATGTCGCGCGGAACGTAGACGAGGCAGGAGACGTAGCGCTCGAACGGATCGTGGCGCGTGAAGAGCGCGATGCGCTTGCGGTCCTGCAGGTTGACGATGCCGAGCGCGGTTTCGAGCAGCTCGTCGTCCGGGGTCTGCACCAGCTCATCGCGCGGATAACTCTCCAGCACGTGGCGCAGCACCTTGCCGTCGTGGCTGTCGAGCGAAACACCGGAGCGCTCCATCACGCTCTTCACCTTGTGCCGTACGAAGGGCACGTCGCGCACGTTGGCGGCGTAGGCGGACGAGGTCCACAGGCCTGCGAACAGGCGCTCGCCCACCACCTCGCCGTTCTGGTCGAAGGACTTGATCGCGATCGTGTCGAGCGGAATGAGGCGGTGCACCGTCGAACGCAGGTTCGCCTTGGCGGCGCGCACCAGGGTCGGCTCGCGCAGGAAGTGGCGCACCTCCGCCGGCAGGCTCTCAATGTCCCGCAGCCCGCGGAAGACGCTGCGCTCCATGTCCCGCAGGAGGCCGAGCGCGGTGCCCGGCAGGATGCGGGAGTGCACCTCGTCGCCGTCCGCCTCGAAGCGGTACTCGCGGTAGCCGAGGAACGTGAAGTTGTCGTGATCCATCCAGCGCAGCAGGGCGATCGCCTCCTGGATCTCCTCGTTCGCCACCCGCGGCGGTTGGTCGCGCAACTCCTCGAGGATCTCGGCGAGCCGGTCGCGCATCGCCTCGAAGTCGTGCACGCTGGTGCGCACGTCGTGCAGCACCTGACGCACGCGCCGCTCGAACTCCGGCATTTCGCTCTCGTCGATGGCGCTGAACTGCAGGTGCATGAAGGACTCGCCGTCGCCGCCGGGCAGCTCCTCGCGCGAGACCGACCACTCCTCGAGTTTGCCCTGCTTGTCGCGCTCGACCCGCGTGATCGGGTGAATGAGCAGCTTCACCTCGACGCCGAGTTCCGTCAGCAGACCGGTGACCGAGTCGACCAGGAACGGCATGTCGTCGTTGACGATCTCGAGCACGCTGTTCGGCGACTGCCAGTGGTGCGAGTCCATCGTGGGATGGAAGAGCCGCACCTTCGGCTCCCCCCGCTTGCGCTCCTGCGCGAAGAGCCAGACCGACACCACCGCGCCCGCGAGGTTGTCCGCGCTCTCGCGCTGCAGGTCGGACGGAGCGACGTGCCGGTAGAAGTGGCGTGCGAATCGCTCCGCCTCGTCCTCGCGTCCCGGCGCGGTCTCGGTCGCCGCTTCGCGGACTCGTTCCACTACCTCGTCGACTCGTGCGCGCCGTGCGCGTTCCAGCTGCGTCGTCATGTCGGCTGCTCCCGTTGCCTGATGTTTTACCGCGTGGGAGAATCGATGGCATGCAAGCAATCGAACGGGACCAGGTTCGCGCCTGGATCGACTCCGCGCACCCCTTCACGCTGCTCGACGTCCTGCCGGCCGACGTCCATGCCCGCTGGCACATTCCCGGATCGAGGAACGCCTGCATCTACGAGGTCAGTTTCGCGGACGATGTCGCGGCGCTGGGCCTCGACCCGGCCGCGCCGATCGTCGTGTACGGCGCCGGGCCGCGCGACGAATCGTCCGTCGAGGCCGCCGCGATGCTCGCGTCGCTCGGCTTCAAGGACGTCCAGCGGTTCGCGGGCGGGCGCGAGGCGTGGGCCGAGGCGGGCCTGACCGGCGAGGGCACCGCCGAGACCTGGGAAGGGGAGCAGCCGCCGGTGTTTGCCGACGGTGTCTACGAGGCGGATCCGGAGCGCAGCCTCGTCCGCTGGACCGGCCGCAACAATGCGAACAGCCACTGGGGCTCGGTCGCGGTGGCGAGCGGCCGCGTGGTCGTCCGAGACGGCGAAATCACGGAAGGCGAGGCGATCGTCGACCTGGAGCGCATCGAGGTGGACGACATTCGCGGGGAGATGGCGGCCGCGCTCATCCGCCACCTGGCGTCACCCGACTTCTTCGACGTGGCGAATCACGCGACGGCGCGGCTCCGCGTGGACGCCGTCGAGCCGGTCCCGGGATCGGCCCCCGGCCAGGCCAATGCGAGCGTGCGTGGCGCCCTGGAGATCCGCGGGGTTTCCCATCCGCTCTCCTTCGCGGCGACCGTCGGGGCCAATGGCGAGGACGGCCTGGGGGTCCAGGGCGCCTTCCAGTTCGACCGCACGCGCTGGGGAAGCCGTTACGGCTCCGGCAAGCTGTTCCACTTCCTGGGCGGCCACCTGGTGCACGACGGCATCCAGGTGACCGTCCGGATGGTCGCTACTCGCCGAACATCTCCTTCTTGAGCTGGTCGGCCCAAGCGGCGAGACGCTCCTCGGTCTTCTCCTCCTCGTTGTCGTTGTCGAGGGGGAGGCCGACGAACATGGTGCCGTTGTCGCACAGCGCGCGCGACGACTCGAACTCGTAGTCGTCGATCGCGACCTTGCCGACGAGCTTGGCGCCCTTCTGGCTCAGCGGCGCCCAGACCATGCCGAGCGCGTCGACGAACGTGTCCGGGTAGCCGGCGGCATCGCCCATGCCCCAGAAGGCGACGGTCTTGTTCGACCAGTCCTTCTCGGGGATCGGCGGCGCCTTGTCGGCCCAGTCGTACTGGAGCTCGCCGATGTCCCAGGTGCTGATGCCGAGGATCAGGTTGTCGTACTCGAGGAGCTTGTCGACCTCGACCTCGGCGATGTTGATCACGTCGTTGACGCGGTCGCCCAGAAGTTCCTTGAGATCGTCGGCGACGGTCTGCCCGACGCCGGTGTTGCTGCCGTAGACGATTGCGGTGGACATGCCCAAGATTGTGCCCAATCCGTCAAGCGGATTCGACCCGGGCGCCCCGGCGCCCCCGCCGCTAGCGGTCCTCGACCGAGAACATGTGCGCGTCGTCCACCACCATCCCCCGCGCTTCGGGCTCGGGCGGCGGCGTGAACTGAACCACCCGGTGCACCGGACGGCGGTTGCGGCGCATCATCCAGAGCAGCACCGCGAGCAGCATCGCGACGAGCCCCGCCACGAGGATCAGCTTGCGCCGCTTTTCGGGCGTCAGCTGGGCGAGGCGGCTGGGCGGCGCGGTCACCTCGAACTGGAAGGCGATCGGGTCGAGCTCGTTGCGCAGCGTCTGCACGCGCAGCAGCTTCGGATCAAGCACGCCCCGGTAGGTGCCCGGCTCGGCGTGGACGACGTCGATCGGAATGGTGATCGACTGCGATCCGCCCTTGAGTTCGATGGAGTCGACCACCATCGCCATCTGCGACTTGAGCTCGGTCGGCTCGAAGCGCGCCTCGATGGAGACGACGTGGCCGGCGAGGTCGGGGGAGGACTCGAGCACCAGCGTGCCGGAGACCATGGTCGAATCGGGCTCCATCGTCGACGGACCGATCCACTGCGCGACGCGCACGTAGCTCGGCCGCACCTTCCAGGCGACGTGGACCGTGCCCTCGGAACGCTGGCCGCGGCCGCGGATCGAGGTCACGGTGAACGGCACGCGATGCGCGCCGGGCGTGGTCTTGTCGCTGTAGAGCTGGAGCTTCAGCCAGTGGCGCCCTTCCTTGAGGCGCAACTCGGACGGCTGCATCCGCGTTCCCGCCTCGCCCGACTGGAAGCGCAGGATCGTGCCCTGGTGCGACGGGTCGACGTCGATCGGGAAGCTGAACTCCTTGCCCTCCAGCTCGGTCTGGAACAGCGAGCCGACGTCGATCTCGCGCGTCAGTGCGACCGCGGGCGGCGGCACGACGCGCAGACGCACCGGGACGACCGGGGGCACCATCCGGACCTCGCCGGCGGCCACGAAGCGCAGCCGGAAGGTCAGATCCTGGGCCTCGACGCCCGGCTTGACGCGCGCCCGCACCTCCAGCGCGGTGCGCTCGAAGAGCGAGAACTGCTCCAGGAACTGGAGCTCGACCCCGTCGGGCACGTCGAGCGCCTCGACGCGCAGCTGCGCGCCCGCCTCGAGGGCGCCCTGGTCGGGGGCGAGCGTGATCCGCGCGGTCTTCGACGACCCGCGCACGACGTCGCCGAAGGCGAGCTCGCTCTCCTCCACGCGCACGCTGCCGTGGCCGATGCGGTACTGGATCGTCAGTTCCCGCGGGCGCACGCGCAGTCCGCCACGCGGCACGAAGACGATGCGTGACTCGTGGGCCCCCGGCTTGGCGCTGGCGCGCGGGCGCAGCCGCACCTTGATCTCGCGCTCCTCGTCGAGATGCACGACCTCCGGCTCGACGACGAGGTCGACGTCCGGCGGCAGGTCGCGCACTTCGAAGCCGAGCTGCATCTTGCGGCGACGCGCGGTCGCGTTCGGACGAATGCGCACGAGCTTGGCCATCCGCGTGCCGCGGTCGACGCGCTCGAAACGGAGCTCGTCCACGTCGATCGTGGCGGTGGCGTCGTCCGGTCCGGCATCGACCGAAACGCGGCCGCCGGTCACCCAGATCGGCCACGGCCCCGCGCCGTCGACGCGCAGACGGGCCCGCTCGTAGTGCGCGCCCGCGGGTCGGTACCCGGAGAGCATGATCGGGACCGTCGAGCGCGTGCGCTTGAGGCGAGGACGAATCGGCAGCGCCGTGAGCGTTGCGCCGACCGCACTCGATCCGGGGTCGGTGCGCACGAGCAGTTCCGCGTTGACCGCACCGCTGACGAACAGCAGCACGCGCCGCTTCCACTCGCCCTCCGGGAGCGGACCGACGGCGACGAAAGGCGTCTCGACGCGCACCCGGGTCCAGCGCATCGACTCGACGCGATCCAGCCGGAGGCTCGTGCCGATGCCGCGCTGCGCGATGAACTCGAGCAGGTCGGGATCGCCGGCTCCGAAGTGTCCGTACCAGAGGGTCCAGTCCCGACCGGGACGCAGTTGCCGATCACCCGCCGACGCGAGGCGATCGACGAGATCGCGTTCGAGCGTGCCGCGCGGCAGATGCTGGCTGCCCTGGGACACGACGACGATGCGCCGTTCGTGGTCGGGCTTCAAGCGCGCGAACGTGCGCAGCTGCACCACCGCGCGCTCGAGCGCGGCGTGCAGGAACCGGTGCGGATCCTGGGCGCGCAGCGACTCCACGTGGCGGCGCAGTCCGGAACGCGCTTCCGCGGCGCCGGCCCGGTCGCGGGCCACGGTCGCGGAGAAAGGCTCGTGGACGCCGTCCCCGAACGGGATGAGGGCGAACTGTGCCCCCGGCACCGCGGCCCGATCGACAAGGTCGAGCACCAGCTGCCGTGCGCGCACGAAGTTCCGCTCCTGCTCGATCTCCCGCGTGACGTCCACGAGGACGACCACGTCGATCGGCGCATCGTCGGCGCGGACCGCGGGCGCGAGCCCCATCCCGAGGACGAGGCAGAAGAGAATCCGGAACCCCCGCAACATCGTGTCGTCCCCTCATCGACCACTTCGCCCCGCGTCCTTGAATGCCGCACGCAACCGGCCCGAACGGAGACAGAACAAACCCTGAGGTCGCTTGATCACGTCGCAATACCCCCTTGACCATCGCGCTCGATGAATAGGGGCAACGGGCGCGGGCGATCCCGATTCGGGGATCGACCCGATCCGGCCCGGACGCCGGGAGTGGATGCTCCAACCGACATCAGCTTTCCTCGACGACCGCATCTCCGGTTCGATGCGCGCGCTTGCGTCGGCCGGGGTCGATCCCGCGCGGATCGAGACGTTGCCCTTCGGCCCCGGTGACGCCACCGGCGGCTCCGAGTTCGAGCTGCAGGCGGCGGTCGAGGGCGACGCCGCGCACGTGGACCTGCCGCTGCGCATCCGCGAATCCAACTACTTCACGAACGTGATGCAGCGCGTGCAGACCGAGGAGGCGCCGCGCCGGCTCATGATGCGGCTCGAGGAGTTCCTCGACCACAACCGCGACCGCCTCTGGGAGAACAGCTGGGTCCGCATTCCGACGGCGCACCTCAACGCGCCCGCGCGGGCGCTCCTCGACGAAGACCTGCGCCACGACCGCAGCGACCCGCAGAGCGCGCCGCGCGCGGACGCCGCGAAGTTCCGCTGCGGCGACACGGTGCGCGTGCCGGTGAGCTATCTGCTCAAGCTCGCGCTCGCCCATCTGCAGGGCACCCTGCCCGGACCGACCGCGCACCTCGACGCGATCGCGCGCCGGCTCATGGGCCACTTTCTCAACGACAACTCCTCGCCCGAGACCCACTCCTTCTACGTCTCGTCCATGTCGGGACACACCTCCCTCGGCGCCGCCCTGGCGCGGGAGACGCAGCAGCGATACCTGCTGACGGCGCTGCTCCTGGAGCATGCCAACGGACGTATGGGTCTCGCGGCGACGGGCCAGCGCGCGCAGGCGTGGTTCTCTCCCCACCCTCCGCTGCGACTGCGCCAGCTCAATGACAGCGTCTCCGACGCGTTCTTCCGCGAGCTGTTCTGTAGTCCGTGTCTCTCCGGCTGGGACCGGGGACACGAGAAGCACGACTACATGCAGCTCTGCCACCAGGTGCTGAGCCGCAGCCAGCTCAACACGCTGGCGGCCCTGCGCGAGGCGGGCATCCTCGCGCGGCGACGAGTGGTGCTGCCCAACCTCTCGAGCACCAGCCTCGCCAACAACGGCGTGCACGTCAGCCTCGGCAGCGAACGACTGCGCCGCGCCGCCGCGTTCCGGCCCGAGGACGAGAAGAACGTCGGCGATCTGGTGCTGAAGGCGTCGGAGCACTTCCTGCCGCTGTTCGTCGGCACCTACTCCGCCGCCCCCTACCGGCTCGGCTTCCACCACTTCCTGCCGGAGCAGGCGCTCGGCTACCTGCCGCACGAGCTCCACCCGGTCCACCTGCGCATGGTCTGGCGCCGGTGGAAGAAGAAGGCGCGCATCGGACTGCCCTGGTCGCCGACCGGCAACCCGACGGCCGACACCCTCATCGCACGATGTTTCCATCAGCGCGGGGATTGGGTCACCGACTTCCGGTTGATCGACTATCTCGTGGCGTGCGCCAGCACCCAGCGCAGTGCCGCGCTCGACGGCGTACCGGGCAACCATGAAAGGCTCAAGTGCGACCTGCACGACCTCGGTATTTTCGACAAACGCATGTCCCTCTACTTGCCGCTCAAGCTGCGCGAAATCGCGCGCTACGGCTTCTCCGGATTCGAAGCGCGGCACTACAGTCTGTTTTCCTCCCTCGCGGGCGATATGGCGCCCGCGGTTGATCTGCAGCGTCTCGTCACGCTCTTCGTGATCGACCGCATCGCCCGCGGCACGCTCACGCACGACGACATCCCGGACACGCCGTTCGTGGAGAGCGAGCGCCGCCAGGTGTTCTTCGCGTGCGCGCTCGGCATCCCGACTTTCTTCGTGCGTCGCCGCAGCCGCAACCGCTTCCTGCAGGAGCTGCTGGCGCGCACGCCGGGCGTGCGACCGAGCCGGCGCTACGCCGGGTATCTCCGGGTCGAGATCACGCACTTCCGGCGCGCGCTGTGCGATCTCCTCGCCGAAAGCGGTCGCCCGCTGGTGGAGGCCCTCGACTTCGACGCGATGCTGGGAGATCTGCGGGAGCGGATCAACGCCCCCGAGCGGTCCGGTGCGGGCGCGCGGTTGATGCAGGGCATCCTCGACGAAGCGGGCGGCTCGCGCAGCCCCAAGGCGCACTCCGAGAACGGATTCAACCGCGCGGCCGAACGCTACTACCGCGGCACGCTGCGGCGCAGCCATCTGCGCGAGGCGCTGGAAGGGCTCGAGGAACGGCTGGGTCGGACGCGCGACCCGAAGGTCGCGTCGATTCTCGGCGGCTGCTCGCTGGAGGCGTGTTTCGCGGAGGCGCGCGCGCAGACGGCGCGGGACGAGCTCGATCCGGCTCTCGTCGCGCGACTGATCGCTCTGCTGCTGCTGGACATCGAGAGGGAGAACCGACGTGCGGCACCAGTTCGTTGATCGCCCCAGCGGCGAACTCCGGGACGAGACCTTTTTCGGCGACCGCGTCGTGCGCCTGCTCTACGGGGCAGCGCGCGAGGACGGCTCCCTGCTCATGCGCGCGCTCACCAGCCAACGCCTGTCGAAGTGGCTCGGCTATCTCAACTACGACTTTCCGCTCGCGGCGAAGCTGACCGGCTCGCGCCGATTCACGGAGCGGCTCGGCATCCTGGCCGACGAGTGCGTCGACGATCCGAGCACTTTCCGATCGGCGCGCGACGTCTTCGAACGACGCATCCGCTACTGGGACTGCCGCCCGATGGATGCGGACCCCTCGGTCGTCGTGTCGCCGGCCGACGCGCGCATGCTCCACGGGTCGCTCCACGACAGTCCGACGCTGCGCATCAAGGAGCGCTTCTTCGACTTCGAGGAGCTGCTCGGTGCCGACCGGACGCGCTGGCTGCACCGGCTGCACGGCGGCGACTTCGCCGTCTTCCGGCTTACGCCGGACAAGTACCACTGGGTGCACACGCCGGTGGCCGGTCGCGTCGTCGACGTCTACGCCGTGGACGGGGGCTGCCACTCCTGCAACCCGGTTGCCGCTGTGGCCGAGGTGGGCGCGCTCTCGAAGAATCGGCGCGAGGTGACGATCATCGACACCGACGTCGAAGGCGGCACCGGCGTGGGGCTGGTGGCGGTCATCGAGGTCGTCGCGCTCATGATCGGCGCGATCGAACAGCGCTATTCCGCGACCGGCTACGACGCGCCGCGCCCGATCGAGACCGGGCTGCACGTGGAGCGCGGCCGACCGAAGAGCATCTTCAAGCCCGGCTCGAGCACCGTCGTGCTGCTGTTCGAGCGGGGACGCATCCGTTTCGACGACGACCTGGACGCCAACGTGGCGCATCCGCGCGCCCGCAGCCGCTTCACCGTCGGCATCGACGGCGCGCGACTGGTCGAGACCGATATGAACGTCCGCGCCTCCATCGGCCGGGCGCGACGAGGGCACCATGACGATTGAGCTGTTCGTTCTCGCGCTCGCCGCGATCTTCGGCGTGGGCCTCTACTACGGCTTCAAGGTCCTGCCGCGGGAGCGCTGGCAGGTGCTGGCGACCCTGCCGCTTCGCAAGGAGGAAGACGGAAGCTGGCGCGGCCTGAACTTCACCTGGTACGGGCTGCTGTCGGCCAACGCCTACGTGATCGGCCTCGCGTTGGTCTTCTTCCTGATGGGCAGCATCCACGTGCCCCACCCGCTGACCGGCACGATGTTCTTCCTGCTGCTGCTGGTCGTGCTGCCCGCATCGAAGCTGGTGGCGCGCGTCGTGGAGCGGAAGAAGCACACCTTCACCGTCGGAGGCGCCACCTTCGCGGGCATGCTGGCCTTCCCGCTCGGCGTGACGCTGGCCAACGCAACGGCCGGACGCCTCTACGACATGGAGCTGCCGGTGCTGCCGCTGATGGGCGCCCTCGGCGTCGGCTATGCGTTCGGCGAGGGGCTCGGCCGTCTCGCGTGCATCTCCTTCGGCTGCTGTTACGGCAAGCCCCTGCACACCTGCCACGCGAAGACGCGGGTGCTGTTCCGCCGCTTCCACTTCGCCTTCGAGGGCCCCCACAAGAAGGCGTCGTACGCGAGCGGCTACGAGCAGAAGCCGTTGATCCCGATTCAGGGCATCACCGCGGTGCTGTACGTGACGACCGGTCTGTTCGGCACGTGGATGTTTCTGCGCGGCCACTTCACGACGACGGTCATCTTCACCTTCGGAATCACGCAGGGTTGGCGCGCCGTGTCGGAAGTCTGGCGCGACGACTTCCGCGGCGGCCAGAAAATCTCCGCCTACCAGTGGATGGCGCTCATCGGTGCACTCGGCGCGATCGTGTTCGCGGTGATCCTGCGTGCCGAGCCGGCGCCCGTCCCCGATCTCGGCCAGGCATTCTGGTCGGTCTGGGATCCCTTCCTGCTCATCTCCCTGCAAGGCCTCTGGGCCCTCGTCATGATCTTCATGGGCAAGAGCGAGATCACCACCGCAACCGTGCGCTACGGCATCCACCAAGAGCGCGTCTGACTGCACGTGCGCCCTCTCGGGCCCCTAGCTCCTAGCCCCTGGCCCCTAGCCCCCTACTCAATCACCACCTTGAGCCCCAACGGCTCGATGCGGGCCGACTCCTTCTGCAGGTCGCCGCGCGTGAGCGGGTGCTCGTCGAGCCAGCCCTCGGGGAACTGCAGGCGCATGCGACCCGGCTTCGCTTTGACCGCGATGGTCGGGATGTCGTTCCACGAGCGGCCGCGGTGCAGGCGGATGGAGAGTCGCAGGAGCGTGGCAAGCGGTCCCGCGAGCTGACGCAGACGCGGCGGCAGATCGCGGAAGTCGCCTGCGTCGAGCTTGGCGCGCTGGCCGGCGATGAGTGCCGCGAGAAGCTGCCGGTCCGCTTCGGAGAAGCCCGGCATGTCGGAGTGCTGCACCAGGTAGGCGCCGTGCCGGTTGTGACCCGCGTACGACACGGCGAGTCCGATCTCATGCAGCCGCGCCGCCCACGCGAGGAAGCGCTCCGCCAGCTCGGGATCGAGCTCCCACGGTTCCACGACCTCGGTCAGCAGCGATTGCGCGGTCATCTCGACGCGCTTGGCCTGATCGCGATCGACGTGGTACCGCTCCTCCAGCGAGCGGATCGTCCGGTCGCGCACGTCCTCGTGGCGCATGCGGCCGAGCAGATCGTAGAGCACACCCTCGCGGAGCGCACCCATCGCGGCTTCCATCGACTCGATCCCCAGCCCCTGGAACAGCGCCTTGAGGATCGCCAGGCCGCCGGCCAGCACCGGCGCGCGCTCCAGCTTGAGTCCCTCGATGCGCGCCGCCGCCACCTTCGGCTTGCCCGCGGAGAGGAGTTCCTCCCGGAGCCGCTCCAGGCCTTCGAAGGTGATGCCGCGCTCGGCCCACTGATTCACCCGCAGGATGCGCTGGATGGAGCGGATCGTGCCGGACGCGCCCACCGCATTCGACCACTCGCCGGCGCGAAAGCGCTGCACGATGGGCCGCATCTCGATGCGCGCCGCCAGCCGCGCCTCGTCGAACTTCTTGCGCTTGATGGTGCCGTTGGGGAAGAACTTCTTCGTGTAGGCCACGCAGCCCATCTGGGTCGAGCGCATCACCTCCGGCTCGAAGCCGGTGCCCAGGATGAGCTCCGTGCTCCCGCCGCCGATATCGACCACCAGCCGTTTCTCGTCGTCGCGCGTCTGCTGCGTGTGCGAGACGCCGAGGTAGATCAGGCGCGCCTCCTCCTTGCCGGCAATGACCTCGATCGGATGCCCGAGCGCGACCTCCGCCTCCTCGAGGAAGTAGCGCGCGTTCCGTGCCCGCCGCAGCGTGTTCGTGGCGACCGCGCGCACGCCGCCGCCGGTCACGTCCTTCAGGCGCTCGCCGAACCGCTCCAGGCAATCGAGCGCGCGCTTGCGGGCGGCCGGCGTGAGTTCCTTGTTCTCATCGAGGCCGGCGCCGAGCTGCACCTGCTCACGCAGCCGGTCGATGATGGCCGGCGCCTCGCCGACGACGCGCGCCACCACCATGTGGAAGCTGTTTGATCCAAGATCGACGGCGGCAAGCGCGTCCGGGACGGCGTCGGTCTGCACCGCGGAATTCTACTTCCAGCCCAACCACAACTGTCCGTCCCGGAAGACGTGTTCCGTCTCGCCCAACCCGGTGCTCTCCTCCCGGATGGCGGGATGGACCTGCAGCGGGGCGAGCACGGTGTCGCGCCCGAGGTCGAAGCGCTGCTCCCCCACGAGCAGGCGATACGCCTTGTTGAGCCGCAGCGCCCGCCTCCGCGACGGCAGGATGAGGTGCCGCACGTCACGGTCGCCGCCCGGCGCCGCGCGACGCACCGACGCCTCGTCGAGCTTGCCTTCGGGCAAAAAGCGCCGCAGGAACTCGGTGTTGCCACGGAACTCGTCGCCACCGCGCACGCGCCGGAAGTAGGTCAGGTATTCCGGCTCCGTGCCGCCGGCGGGCGGCTGGTCGCGTAGTCCCACCAATGACTGGTAGCGCCACTCGCCCGGCACCTTGCGGGCGAAGGAGAAGGTCGAATCGACCGTAACCCCCACCGTCGAGTGGCAGCCCATGCAGAAACGGTGCTCCTCCTCGGTCTGCAGTCGCAGCCGCCCCTGGCCGTCCTCGATGAACGCGGTGAAGCGCCAGCCGAAATCGCTGTTCACGCCGGTGAGCGGTGTGCCGCTGAACTGCGGCAGGCGTCCCTCGTCCTTCTCCTCGTGCTCGTTCTCGTAGGCCTTCTGGAAGCCCCACCGGTCGAGCCAGCGCGTCTTCACCATGTAGCGCACCTCCTTCATGCGGCGCGCGATCATGCTCGGCTCGTCGGGGTCGAGGTAGCGCACGGTGTGCAGGAACGCGGTGCCGACCGGGAAGACGTAGCGATGGATCTTCACGCGCGTGCCGACGTAGTGCGTCGGAAGCCGACGAATGCGGCGGATGGTCCCGCCGATCCTGCCGTCCCCGTTCAGGTCGAAGCGGGCGACCGCCTCGTCGAGCGGCTCGGTGGGCATCGCCATCTCGTGATCCGGATGCGTCGCCATCGCCGCTTCGAGCAGCGCGTAGTTGAGCCGCGCCTGCGCCGGGCTTGCGCGCAGCGTCGCCGGCAGCCGGATCATCACGTCGTCCGTGCTGCCCGCGGCGGGAAAGAAGGTGCCGGGAAACGGTTTGTACCGGAAGGCGCGCCAACCGCTGCCGTCGCGCGCGAAGCCGGCGTCGTCGAATCCCGCGCGGAAGTCGAGGTCGGGCCGCCACGCGCCGTAGTCCTTCGGCGCGTCGCGCATCGCCCGACGCAGCGGCTCGTAGTTGTCCTCGCGCACCCAGGCGAGGATCGCCTCGTCCGAGACGGCCTCGATCTGCTTTGTCCGATCGACGAAGAGATTCGACCAGCGGTTGTCGCGCGCGAAGTCGCTGAACGCGTACTCCTCCTGCAGCTCCGCATCGTCCATCGCGTTGGGGAAGCGCGACACGGTGTGGCAGACGTAGCACGGGTTCGAGACGCCGTCCGTCTTCGTGTAGCACATCGCCGGAATGACCGCCTCGAAGTTGACGGTCGTTCCGATGCTGCGACGCGCCACGTCCGTCGGATCGAACGGGGCCGCCGCGTAGAGCAGGAGAAGACCGATGGCCCAGCGCATCAGTTCACCGCCGGTACGTCGGCGTTGCTGCCGCGGTGCAGCGCCCAGAAGGAGAACGCGCCCGGCCCGGTCTCCTGCAGGGCGAAGATCGAACCGAGCGGATCGTCGCGTACCGTCCGATCGACCAGCTTGCCCGTGCGAGTATTGGTGTTGAGCACGCCGTTCGCATCGAGCGCGTTGGGCCGCCCATGCTTGGTGAAGGCGATGACGAGCATCGGACCGTGGTCGCCGTAGCCCTTGGGGTTCCACTCGACGTCCTCGGGACGGTTGAGTTCCCGCACGCCGATCTTGTTCGCGGCGGTCCAGAGCATCTTGAGCAGGTCGCTCTGCGAGGCGAAGCCGCCCATGCCGTTGTGCTGCGTGTCGCGGAGCGCGGCGCCGACCGTCGTGCCGGCCGGCACCAGGGTCACGGTCTCGTTGTTCGCGTTCGACCGACCCGCGTTGGGCGCCACGTCGGTGCTGTCGAGGCTCATGCGGATCCAGCGGCCGCGTCCGCGCACCGGCGCGGTCCCGTCGGGGTCGAGCATGTCCTTGCCGTCCCGACGGAAATAGCCGGACGCGTTGTCGAGGTCGGCGAAGTGCGCGACGAAGACGGCGCCCTCGTCGAGCAGGCGGCGGATCGACGCGCGGTCCATGCCGGCGGCGTAGGGCTTCGAGGAGACGAACTTGTAGATACGCCCACCGCGCCGGTCGTTCGCGCCGTAGAGGACGACGGGCTCACCGGCGACGAGCTTGCCGTCGGCGCCGGTCCGCACGCACATGTTCTCCCAGCGCACGCGCCCCATCGCGCCGAGCTTGCGATGGCCGCGTCCCGTCTTCGTGGCGTAGGCGACGCGGCCATCAAGCCCGACGTCGATCTCGACCAGGTAGCCGTAGGCGTCGCGGTCCTTGTGCTGGTTCCGGTTCGGGTCCATGCCGAATTCGCTCGCCGGCGAGGCGGCGATGCTTGCCCGAATGATCCCGCCCGCCTTCGCGCCGCCGGCGGGGTTGAACACCTGGCGGCTGCTCCACCAGTCCTCGAGGTCGCCGTAGAAATACTGCACGTTCTCCTCGGCGGTGAAAATCGTGCCCCACGGCGTC
>JBCDBY010000040.1:0-20456 GCA_039182715.1 Planctomycetota bacterium | reverse complement strand
CGGCATGGCGATCGGCAAGGTGACGGAGTTCTACACCTCCGAGCAGATGCGCCACGCGCAGTGGATCGCCGGCCAGTCGGAGACCGGCTCGGCGACCAACATCATCGGCGGCCTCGCGGTCGGCATGCAGTCGACCGGCTTCACCATCCTGCTCATCGCCGCGGCGGTCTTCGGCGCGTTCTGGTTCGCCGGCCTCTACGGCATCGGCATCGCGGCGGTCGGCATGCTGTCGACGCTCGGCATCTCGCTGGCGGTCGACGCGTACGGCCCGGTGGCGGACAACGCGGGCGGCATCGCGGAGATGAGCCACTGCCCGCCCGAGGTGCGCGAGCGCACCGACGCGCTCGACGCGCTCGGCAACACGACCGCGGCGATCGGCAAGGGCTTCGCCATCGGCAGCGCCGCGCTCACCGCGCTCGCCTTCTTCTACGCCTACGCGCAGAAGACCGGCATCGCGCAGACCGGTATCAACATCCTCGACACCGGCACCTTCACCGGCTTCCTGATCGGCGGCATGCTGCCGTTCATGTTCAGCGCCATGACGATGAAGGCGGTCGGCCGCGCCGCCAACCGCATGATCGAGGAGGTGCGCCGCCAGTTCCGCGAGATCCCCGGCATCATGGATGGCACCGCCGAGCCGGACTACGCGCGCTGCGTCTCGATCGCCACGCGCGGTTCGCTGCGCGAGATGATCATGCCCGGCCTGCTGGCGGTCCTCGTGCCGATCGTGATCGGCATCACGCCCGGCCTCGGCAAGGAGGGCGTCGCGGGCATGCTCGCCGGCGGCCTGCTGTGCTCGGTGCTGATGGCGATCTTCATGGCCAACTCGGGCGGCGCCTGGGACAACGCCAAGAAGTACATCGAGACCGGCCAGCACGGCGGCAAGGGCTCCGACGCCCACAAGGCGGCCGTCGTCGGCGACACGGTCGGCGACCCGTTCAAGGACACGAGCGGCCCGAGCCTGAACATCCTAATCAAGCTGATGAGCATCGTGAGCCTGATCTTCGCGGGCATCTTCGTCTAGGGCCCGTCCTCAACGAGAGCAAGGGCGGAGGCCAGTCGGTCTCCGCCCTTTTTTGATGCATGGACCGCCGGAAAGCCGTTTTCAAGGCTGATACGGGGCGGGAAAAAGTACGAATCCCCGCGTGTGCGGCCGAGAGTCCATCAAGGGATCCGGTAGCCTGAGGTTGTTCATGAAGAAGTCTTTCCTGCTCGTTCTCCTCGTCAGCGTCGTCGTCCTGGCGGCCCCCAAGAAGGTCGTTTCCTTCCGTCTCAAGAAGGACCCCGCCCACAAGGCGAAGGTCTACTGCCTGGAGGCGAGCGAAGACGGCATGGAGATCGAGTACCTCGGCACGCGCAAGAAGGCGTTCGTCGGGTGGAGCGACATCGTCGAGTCGGACGCCAAGCGGCTTCGGATCAAGTTCAAGCTGGAGCTGACGGAGGACGAGAAGAAGGGGCTCATCCCCGGTCACGAGATCTGGTTCAAGGGCGGCGTCTCGGTGCGCGGCATCCTCGAGCGCAAGGACGAGGACAAGAACGTCATGTTCGTCCGCACGGACGGCATGATCCTGCCCTACCCGCTCGACCGTCTCGACCGCGTCGAGAAGGTGAAGATCCAGGAGGCCGAGGCCTACAACGAGGACGAGATCTACGTCATGCGGCTGGAGCAGCGGCCGCCGACCAACTGGGGCGACCATCGCCGGCTCGCCAACTACCTCTACGAGATCGGTAACTACCGCAAGGCGAAGGAGCACTACGAGGAGGCGGTGCGCCTGCGTCCCGAGCTGCGACCGAAGGTCGATCCGATCCTCGCGGAGATCAAGGACATCCTCGACGACGAGGAGGCGCTCGGCACGATCCAGAAGGCGAAGGCGCTCGCGAACCTTTGGGGCCGCTACTCCGAGGCGATCGATCTGCTCGAACAGTACGCCGCCGCGCGGCCGGGCGCGAAGCGCCGCATCGCGCTCGTCCTCGACGAGATCGACGCGGTGCGCATCCGCAAGCTCACCGTCCGCTACCACCGCGTGAAGACGCGCGAGGCGGACCGCGCCATCAAGAACTACCTGCTCAAGAAGTCGCCGACGCTGGAGGAGGCGCGCTCGTGGATCGCGAGCGGTTTCAAGGAGGAGCTGCAGAAGCGCATCGAGCGCCGCATGAGCCTCGAGTCGGAGGAGCTGGAGGGCCTCTCGAAGACCAAGGCGACCGGCGCCGCCCACTGGGCGTCGTACGGCGGCGGCTCGTTCGTGGTGAGCCCGACCGCGAAGCGCGGCAAGTCGACCGGCAAGGACGTGCGCGGCGACCCCGAGAGCTGGTGGCGTCGGTACGGCGACGTCCAGTCGCGCTCGACCTGGCTCAAGGCGTATGCGGCGGAGCAGCTCCCCGAGCTCTTCGAGGTGGTCACCATCCGCGAGTCGAAGTGCCAGAAGTGCGGCGGTCGCGGCGTGGTCGACAAGAGCTCCGTCAAGGGCCTCAAGGCGCTCGGCGGCGGCCACAACTGGAAAGAGACCTGCCCGCGCTGCTACGGCGCGCGCGTGGACCGCGGCATCGGCTACCGTTGATCGGTTGAAATGCGCCGCCGACGTTCGTTCCTATCCCTGGTGCGGACGGGGAACACGCGGACTCTCTTTCGACGAATCTTCGCCGTTGCGGTCCTTTTGCTGGCCGTCGCCGCCGACGCGGCGCCGCGCAAGGTCGTCTCCTTCCGGCTGAAGAAGGACCCCGCCCACCGCGCGCGCGTCTACTGCCTCGCGGCCACCGACGTCGGAATGGAGATCGAGTACCTCGGCACGCGGCGCAAAACGTTCGTGCGCTGGGACGACATCGTCGAGCCCGACGCCAAGCGGCTGCGCGTGCACTTCGAGCTGGAGCTGAGCGAGGACGAGAAGAAGGGGCTCATCGCCGGACACGAGGTCTCGTTCGAGGGTGGCGCGTTGGTGCGGGGCATCGTGGAGCGCCGGGACGAGAAGGCCGGGAAGCTGTTCATCCGCACGGACGGCATGATCCTCGCCTACCCGCTCCCGCGCGTGGAGCAGATCGAAGAGACGAAGATCCGCGAGTCGGAGGCGTTCAGCGAGGACGAGATCTACATTCGTCGCTTGCGACAGCGGCCCCCCGAGGACTGGGTCGGTCACCGCCGACTCGCCGATCACCTCTACGAGATCGGCCATTACCGGGGTGCCCAGCGTCACTACCAGGAGGCGGTCCGCCTCCACGCCCCGCTCGGCGACCGACTGTCCGCTCGCCTCGCCGACATCGAGGCGATTCTCGAGGACAAGGACGCCCTCGCCGTCATCCGGAAGGCGAAGTCCCTGGCGCACCTGCAGGGCCGCTACGCGGACGCAGCCCGTCTTCTCGAGCAGTTCGCCGAGCAGCGCCCCGGCTCCCGCCGCCGCATCGTGCGCATCCTCGACGAGCTCGAGGCGGTTCGCGTGCGCAAGCTCACGGTGCGATACCACCGCGTGAAGGCGCGGGAGGCGGACCGCGCCATTCGAAGCTTCCTGACGCGTCAGGCGCCCACGCTGGAGGAAGCGCGCGCGTGGATCACCGGCGAGTTCCGCGAGGAGCTGCAGCGGCGCATCGCGCGACGGATGGAACTGGAACCGGCGGAGCTCGACGGGCTCTCGAAGACCCGCGCCAAGGGAGCGGCGCACTGGGCCTCCTACGGCGGCGGATCGTTCGTCCTGAGCCCGACGGCGAAACGCGGCGTCTCGAGCCGACAACAGGGTGTCCGCGGCGACCCCGAAAGCTGGTGGCGCCGCTTCGGCGATGGACAGTCGCGATCGACCTGGCTGAAGGCCTACGCCGCGGAGCAGCTGCCCGAGCTCTTCGAGGTCGTCCGCATCCACGAAACCGATTGCGTCCGCTGCGGCGGCCGCGGCGTCATCGTGAAAGGGGCGTTCCGGAGCAGCAAGGCTTCGGGCGGCCGCAGTCAATGGAAGGAGAATTGCCCGCGATGCTTCGGAGCTCGCGTCGATCGCGGTATCGGCTATCGGTAGCCGCCGCGCTGGCCCTCCTCCTGCCGGTCGGGGCCGAGGAGAATCCGCATGCGCTGGTGCGATTCCGCCTGCGGGCCGATCCCGCGCGGGTCGTGCAGGCGTGGGTGATGGAGTACGGCGAACAAGGCATGCGCGTTCGCGAGATGGCGGCCGACCGGTCGCGACGCGTGTCTTGGGACGAGTTGCTCGAGGGCGACCGGCGGCTCATCCGGCGAAGGCTCAAGCTGGAGCTGACCGAGCTGGAGAAGAAAGGGCTCGTGGAGGGGGTCCGCCTCCGGCTGAAGGGCGGCGCGCATCTCGACGGCCTCCTCATCAAGATCGACGCCGACGGCGCGCACTGGTTGCTGCGCGGCGGCAGCCGGCTCCCCTATCCGAAGGACCGCATCGAATCGACCGAGCCGGTGCTCGTCGCCGAGGCCGACGTCTACCCCGACGACGAGCTCTACAGGCTGCTCGTCGAACGGTGGCAGCCGCGGACGGCGGAACGCCACCGCAAGCTGGGCGAGGTGCTCTACGGAGCGGGCGACTTCGTCCACGCGCGCAAGCACTACGAGGAGGCGGTGCGGCTCAAGCCGTCCTGGAAGTGGACGCTGGAGCCGACGCTGCAGCGTCTGCGAGCGCTGGCGCGCGACAAGCGGCTGGCCGCCGCGCTGCGCAAGTCGCGCAAGCTGAGCCGGCTCGACCACGACTTTTCCGGTGCGCGCGCGCTCCTGCAGCGCCACCTGCACGACGGCGCGGGCGGATCGAGGCTGGTCCTGCGGGCGCTCGACGAGATCGACGCGCTCGAGCACGACGAACAGGCGCGCGTGTTCCACGACAAGAAGCGGCGGGCGGCGCACCGGCTGATCGACGACTTTCTGCGCAAGAAGAAGCCTTCGCACGCCGAGGCGCTCGCGTGGGCGCGGACCGATCTGGCCGCGGCGATCCGCCGGCGCCTCATGAAGCAGATGGGCATCGACGAAGCCACCTTCAGCGAGCTGGCGAAGAACCGCCCCGGCGGGTCCGCGCACTGGGCGACCTACGGCACCGGCTCGTTCATCCACGACCCCTTCGCCAAGCGAGGCATCGCGGGGCGCGGGGAGATCGCGGGCGATCCGGAATCCTGGTGGGTGCAGTACACGGACGTCGCGCGGCGCGCCGCCTACCTGCGCGCCTACGCCGTCGAGAAGAACCCCGAGCTCTTCGAGATGGTGCGCGCCTACTACAAGCCCTGCAGCGGCTGCGGCGGCAAGGGCGTGAAGCAGCACACGGCGGCCCGCAGCGTGCGGGCGATCGGCGGCCGCCACGAGTGGTGGCAGGCGTGCCCGCGATGCTTCAAGTGCGGGCGGGACCGGGTCGTGGCGTACCGTTAGTCGGCATCGTCGACGCGCTTGGCGTCGGCCCAGAGGTATTCGAGGCCGTAGTACTCGCGGGCGTCCGGCGTGAACAGATGGACCACCGTGTCGCCGTAGTCGAGGACCACCCAGGAGGAGCCGCTCGCCTTGCCCTCGATGCCGACGCAGTCGAGGCCGCGCGCCTTGCGCTCCTTCTCGCACGTATCCACGATCGCCGAAGCCTGGCGCGCGTTGTTGATCGTCGCGATCAGGAAGTGGTCGGTGATGCTGTTCAGACCGCGCAGGTCGAGCGTCACGATGTTCTCGGCGCGCTTCTCCTCGAGAACGTTGCGGATGAAGCTGCGGAACGTATCGGTGTGGGTGTCGGCGCTCATCCCTGGTCGGGCAGTGTCCCGCCCTTCTCGACGTAGCCCTGCTCCGCCCACTTGCGGATGTCGAGGCTGTTCAGCTTGACGGCGCGCGTCGAGCCGATGATGCGGCGCGCGAGCGCGGCCGGCACGTCGGACGCGACGAAGTAGGCCTCGGCGGTGCGCTTGCCCGCCACGTACTCGTAGGCGAAGCCGCGGTTGTCCGCGGTGATGTAGCCGCGTCGGCCGCCCTTCGCGTCGTACACCCAGCTCACCATGCGGCCGTTGCCGTGGTCGCGCGTGTAGACCATGCCGACCTTGTTGCCCGTCTCGATCTCGACGATCTCGTCGAGCCGGCGCAGCACGGCCTTCCCGTTCGCCGAGGCCCCACTAGCCTGGGCCTCGATATCCCGCGCGTACGACAACTCCGCCTCGGAGGGTCCGGAGTCCTTCTTGTTGCTGCTGCAGGCGACGGCGCACAGCAGGGAGAGGAAGAAAGCGAAACGAGTCATGAACCGTGGGATCCTACTCTACTCTCGGACCGGAAAACAGTGCGGGCGGCAGCGGATCTCCTCGGCCTCGAATCGCCGATTGCGGCGGCCCTACCCGGGTTCCACCCGCGCCGGGAGCAGCAGGACATGGCGACCGCGGTGGAGGCGGCCATCGCCGACAAGCGGCACCTGATGGTCGAAGCGGGCACCGGGGTCGGCAAGTCGTTCGCCTACCTCGTACCGGCCCTCCAGCACCTCGCCGCCGGCGGGGAGCGGGTCGTGATCGCCACGCGGACCATCGCCCTGCAGGAGCAGCTCGCCGAGCGCGACATCCCGTTCCTGCTCGACGCGCTCGGCCTCGGCCGCATCCCGGTGGCGCTCGCCAAGGGGCGCGGCAACTACATCTGCCGCCGCCGCACGGAGATGGCGGTCGAGGAGGGCGCGCGCCTCTTCGAGCAGCCCGCCAAGCTCCGCCAGCTGCGGCGGCTGCTCGCCTGGTCGGAGATGAGCGAGGACGGCAGCCTCGCCACCGCGCCGCTGGTACCCGACGCCGACGTCTGGGATCTCGCGCGCGCCGAGGCAGGCAACTGCCTGCACAAGCGCTGCCCGCACTTCGCCGGCTGCGCCTACCAGACGTCGCGCCGCCGCATGTACGGCGCCTCGCTGCTGGTGGCCAACCACGCGCTGGTGCTCTCCGACCTCGCGCTGCGCGCGCAGGGCGTGAAGCTGCTGCCCGACTACGAGGTGCTCATCCTCGACGAGGCGCACGAACTCGAGGACGGCGCCGCCGAACACTTCGGCGCGCAGGTGACCGAGACCGCGCTGACGCGCCAGCTCGGCCGCTTCACCGGACGCAGCAAACGCTCTGGTCTGTTCGAGCGCGTCGAAGTGGGCCAAGCGCTCTACGGACTGCTCGAGGAGACGCGGAACGCCGCCAAGCACTTCTTCGGCGCGCTGCAGGCGCAGCGCAAGGAGCGCAGCGAGATGCGGCTGAAGGGTCCGGGCCAGTTCGAGGACTCGCTGAGTGAGCCGCTCGGGCGCCTCGTCGCCGCGCTGCGCGGGGAGAACGCGCGCATCGAGGACGAAAGTCTCGCGCTCGAGTGGCAGTCGCGCGTCGTGCGCCTCGCGGAGACGCACGACGCGATCCAGCTCATTCACGACCAGCCCGATCCCGACCTCGTCTACTGGTCGCAGGCCACCGGCCGCCGCGGCCGGACCGCGCTGCGCGCCGCGCCGGTCGACATCGCACAGACGCTGCGCCGCACGCTCTTCGAGCCGGTACCGACCGTCGTGCTCACAAGCGCCACACTGCGTGTCGGCAAGAGCTTCGCGCATGCTCGACGGCGGCTCGGCCTGCAGGAACCGGAGGAGCTCGCGCTCGGCAGCCCCTTCGACTTCGCGGAGCAGTGCCGCCTGCTTCTCTATGCCAGCCTCCCGGAGCCGCGCGACCCGCGGCACGAGGAGGCGTCGATCGAGGCGATGCGAGCCCTCGTGCGCGAGTCGGGCGGCGGCGCGTTCCTGCTTTTCACCTCCCATCGCGCGCTTACGCGCGCCTACGACGCGCTGCGCGAGGAGTTCGAGGCGGCCGGTCTCACCGTGCTGCGCCAGGGCGGCGACTACCGCACCCGCGACATCGTCGAGGCGTTCTCCGCGCGGCGCGACTGCGTGCTCTTCGCAACCGACACCTTCTGGCAGGGCGTGGACGTGCGCGGCGACAACCTGCGCCTTGTGGCGCTCGCCAAGCTGCCGTTCGCGGTGCCCGACCATCCGCTGCAGCAGGCGCGGCTGGAACGCGTCGAGGCGGCCGGCGGCGACCCGTTCCGCGATCTCTCGCTTCCCCAGGCGGTGCTCAAGCTGCGGCAGGGCTTCGGGCGGCTCATCCGCACCCAGGAGGATCGGGGCACGGTGGCCATCCTCGACCCGCGCATCGTGACCAAGGGCTACGGACGCACCTTTCTCGATTCCCTGCCGCCCGCACGCGTCGAACGTCGGTAACCTGCAAGAGAAGCCACGTGGGTGGCGTCTACGGGAACGAAGGAGACGGATATGCGAATTGCAGGACTACTGTTGCTGTGCGCCACACTCGCCCTCGCGGAGGCGCCGGGCGACGAGAAGATCACGATCAAGGTCGACGCCGACATGGAGCTGCTCGAGTTCCTCCGCGTCGTTGAGAAGAGCACGGCGCGGCCGCTGCTCTTCGATCCGAACGGGCAGCGCATCCGCGGGCAGAAGATGGGCTCGACGTTCGAGACCACGGTGCCGGCGAGCCGGCTCTTCGACGCCTACCGCGCGATCCTCTCGTTCTACGAGCTGACGCTGGTGCCGGTCGGGCCGAAGGGCTACGAGATCTATCTCGCGATCGACTCGCGCTCGACGAACAACTTCGTCAAGAACAAGGCGACGTTCATCGCCGCCGATCGGGTTCCGGAGTATGCCGATCGTGACGGCCTCTACGTCGCCACGCTGTTGCCGATCGATCACGCGACCAATCTGACGACCATCCGCACCGCGCTTTCGACGATGGTGACCCCGGCCGGCATCGGGCGCGTCATGGAGATCCAGGGCGTCGGCCTCATCGTCGCCGACTTCGCACCGGTGGTCGCCACCATTCGCGAGGTGGTCGAGCGCATGGACCAGCCCAGCCCGTCGTCGCAGACCCTGGTGCGCATCGAGATCCGGAAGCATCGCGCGCAGGACGTCGCGACGGCGATCCAGGACGTCTTCACCGAGATCCCGCGGGCGGCGGCCAACGCAAGGACCCGCCGCGGCGTCGTCAGCTGGGAGCCGACACCGCGCATCGTCGCGTTCCCCTCCAACAACTCCATCGTCGTACGCGCGACGCGCGCACAGGTGGAACAGATCCGCGCGCTGGTCGCGTCCCTCGAGAACGCCGAATCGTTCGACTCGAGGCTCGCCGTCGTGCCCGTGAACCACGCCAAGGCGATCGAGCTGGCGGGCTTGCTCAACGCGTCGCTGCGGGGCCCGGCGTCGCCCGATCGCAAGATCTTCATCGTCGCCGACGCGAGGACGAACTCCCTCGTGCTGTCCGGGGATCCGCTGGAGCGAGGGTGGGTTCTCGACATGCTCAAGCTTCTCGACTATCGGATTCCCCCGAAGTAGCCGTCCACATTCGTGAACACTCGAACTAGCGGCGCCCTCGATCGGGCGCCGCCTTTTCGTCGCGACTCCCTACAATCGCGGGTGGAGGTTCGTGAATGCGAAGGGTCGTTTTCATCGCATGCATGCTCGTCGGCCTGTTGGCCAACGACGTACTGGCAAGGGGTGGGTCGCGAAGTCGAGGCGGCGGCGGATTTCGTGCGCGCGCGAACCGGGCGATCTCGGCACGCGGCCGGTCGGCCAGCTTCCGTTCTTCCCGTTCGCGCAGCAGCCGGACGTCGCGCGCCCGAAGCACGCGCTCGAACAACAGCTTCCGCGGCGTCCGTCGTTCGGCGACGCGGCGCGCGGTCCCCAACACGGGTCGCAGCACGGGCCGCTTCTACGGCGGCCGTTCGCGGTCGCGGTCGACCGCCTCGCGCTCGACGCGGAGTGCGCCCTCCTACGGGTCGCGCACGTATCGTCGGAGCGGCCGCACCACCTCGTCGACCCCGACGCGCAGCGTGGCGCAGACGACCGGCGGCATCTTCACGCCGTCGTCCGTCTCCACGCGTTCGTCCGGCATGTCGACGCGCGAATTCATCGCGCGCCGCTTCGGCTCGACGAGTCTCTTCGACAGCTCGCGACGCGCGACGCGTGGCAACCCCACGGCGACCTCGACCGGCAGCACGACGACGCCCACGCGCGGCGGCACCTTTGGCGAGCCCACGGCGCGACCGAGCAGTCGCGGCGGCGACGTGCCCAGCTTCGTCGGCGCGCACGCGCGCAACGCGAACGGCGGCGGTTCCGTCATGCAGACCGGTCGCGGGCGACGCGGGCAGACCTATCACGGCACCTACTACCACTCGACCAGCGGCCGCCACGTCGGCTTTTACGACAAGCGTCCGGTCACACGTTGCTACGTGCCGTTCGGCTTCTACGGCACGCGCACCGAGTCGAGGGTCGCGGTCACGCCCGAGGTCATCGAATCCGTGATCGAGGAGCCCGCGCCCGAGCCGGAGGAGGAGCGCGTCTACGAGGCGGCCGCCGGCTCGGCCGCGGCCGAGCGCTACATGCGCGAAGCGTCCGAGCTCTTCGCGAACGGCGAGTATCCCGAGGCGGCCCGTCGATTCCGGCTCGCCGCGATCGCCTCGCCGGAACGCGCCGCGCCGCTCTTCGCGCTCGGCCAGGCGCTCATTCCGCTCGAGAATTACCCGTACGCCGCCAAGGTGCTGCGCCAAGCGCTCGACCGCGACCCGACGCTGTTCCGCGAGTCCGGCGATCTCGGCGCCGTCTACAAGACGCGCGAGGAGTTCGGCCGCGTCCAGCAGCTGCTGCGCACGCGCATCGAGGCGCGCCCCGACGACCTGCACGCGCCCTTCCTGCTCGGCGTCCTGCAGTACTACGGCGGCGACCCGGCCGCGCAGAAGACCTTCGAGGGTCTCGCGCAGGGCCAGCCGAACGACACGGTGGTTCGCGGCTTCGTGGATGCGGCAAAGGACCGATTCCAGAGATCGTCCGAACTCCCCGAGATCAAGGACAAGTAGGCCAGGGGCCAGGAGCTAGGGGCCAGGGGCACGAGGCTCCCGGCTCTCAGGCCAATCCGCGCGCGGCCCAGCCGACGACGTAGGCGAGGACCGCGGCTCCGCCGCCGATCACGAGCGACTCGACCGCGTGTCGCCACGGCGGCTCCCCGACCACGCGCCCCTTGACGAGGCCGATCGTCCAGAAGGTCACGGCCGCGACGATCGAGCAGGCCGAGAACCAGCTGTCGTCGTCGACGAGGACCAGCGGCACGAGCGGGAAGAGCCCGGCGACGAAGAACGCGGCGAACGTCGTCCATCCTGCGCGGAACGGATCCGGCGTCTCGAGCTGCAGCCCGAGCTCCTCGGTCAGCATCGTGTCGACCCAGCGCTTCCGGTCGCGCGTGATCACGTCGACGATCTCGTCCAGCACCGACCCCTCGAACCCCTTGGAAGCGAAGATCTGCCGGATCTCTTCGCGCTCGCCCTCGGGGATGTGCTCGATGTGCTCTTCCTCGATGCGTCGCGCCCGCTCCACCACCGCGCGGTCCGACTTCGCCTTGAGATAGTTGGAGACCCCCATGCTGAATCCGTCCGCAACGACGTTGGCGAGGCCGAGCACGAGCGCGATGCCGCCCGAAAGACCGGCGCCCGTCGCGCCCGCCACGATCGCGAATGTGGTGACGGTGCCGTCCACTGCTCCGAGCACGCCGTCCCCCAGGTAGCTGTGCTCGGTCGCAGCGGCGATGCGCGCGCGGATGCGGTCCGGGGTGTGCTCCGCGCGCAGGTCGCTCATCGCCAGCGGTCGTGGTCGTCGTCGGGCTTCTCGTCGTCCGTCTTCGAGTCGCGCAGCTTCCGGTCGAAGAGATCCTTCGCCTCCGCCTCGCGCTTCTGCTGATCGGAGAGCACGTCGTCGAACCCCTTGGAGGGCCCCTCGCGCATCGCGTCCGCCCACGGATCGTCGGAGACGCGCTCCATGCGCACCCGTTTCTGACGCGCGTCGAGGTTCAGCTTGACCGTGTCGCCCGGCTCCGCGCCGAGCGCCTCGAGCGCCTCCGGAGGAAGCTTGAGCGAGCCGTCCGCACCGATCGTGAGCTTCATCTCAGACCTCCTTGCGCCCCTGCAGCAGGCCGTCGACCACGGACGGGTCGGCGAGCGTCGAGGTGTCGCCCAACTCCTCGGTCTGGCCGCCGGCGACCTTGCGCAGGATGCGACGCATGATCTTGCCGCTGCGCGTCTTCGGCAGGCCGCCGACCAGCTGCACGGCCGCCGGCTTGGCGATCGGCCCGACGGAGACGCGCACCTGGTCGACGAGCGCCTGCTCGAGATCGTCGCTCGGCTCGAAGCCGTCGTTGAGGATGCAGAAGGCGTAGATCGCCTGGCCGGTGATCGAGTGCTCGATGCCGACCACCGCCGCCTCCGCGCACGCCGGGTGCTCCACCAGCGCGCTCTCGATCTCCGCCGTCCCGAGGTTGTGGCCGGAGACGATCACGATGTCGTCCACGCGGCCGGTGATCCAGTAGTAGCCGTCGTCGTCGCGCGTGCAGCCGTCGCCGCTGAAGTAGCGGCCGGGGAAGCGCTCGAAGTAGGTCTTGAAGAACCGCTCGTGGTCGCCGTAGACGGTGCGCATCATGCCCGGCCACGGGAAGCGCATGCAGAGGTTGCCGGAGACGCCGTTGCCCGTGAGCTCGTTGCTGTCGTCGTCGACCAGCAGCGGCTGCACGCCCGGCAGCGGGAGCGTGGCGGAGCCCGGCTTGAGCGGCGTCGCGCCCGGCAGCGCCGAGATGAGAATCCCGCCGGTCTCCGTCTGCCACCAGGTGTCGACGATCGGGCAGCGCTCCTCGCCGACCACCTCGTGGTACCAGCGCCACGCCTCGGGGTTGATCGGCTCGCCCACCGTGCCGAGCAGGCGCAGCGACTTGCGGCTCGTCCTCTTCACCGGCTCGTCGCCGTGCTGCGCGATGGCGCGGATCGCGGTCGGCGCCGTGTAGAAGAGCGTGACGCCGTGCTTGTCGACAACGTCCCAGAACCGGCTCCAGTTCGGGTAGTTGGGCGTACCCTCGAACATCACGCCGGTCGCGCCGTTGGCGAGCGGCCCGTAGACGATGTAGCTGTGCCCGGTGATCCAGCCGCAGTCGGCGGTGCACCAGTAGACGTCGTCCTCGTGGCAGTCGAAGACGTGCTGGTGGGTGTAGCTCGCGTAAACGAGATAGCCGCCGCTGGTGTGCAGCACGCCCTTCGGCTTGCCGGTCGATCCACTCGTGTAGAGGATGAAGAGCGGGTCTTCCGCGCCCATCTCTTCGGGCTCGCAGGTCGGCGCCGCCGCCGCAAGAAGCGGCTCGGCCCAGTGGTCGCGCCCCTCGACCATGCTCACGTCGGCGCCGGTGCGCTTCACGACCAGCACCGTCCTGCAGCAGTCGACGCCCTCGAGCGCCTCGTCGCTGATCTTCTTCAGCGCGATCGCACGTCCTCCGCGCATCCCCTCGTCCGACGTGATCAGCATGGAGCACTCGGCGTCGAGGATGCGGTCGCGCAGCGAGTCGGCGGAGAAACCGGCGAAGACCACGCTGTGCACCGCGCCAATGCGCGCGCAGGCCAGCATCGCCGCCGGCAGTGACGGCACCATCGGCAGATAGAGGCAGACGCGGTCGCCCTTCTTCACGCCGTGCTGCTTGAGCACGTTCGCCCAGCGGCAGACAAGCTCGAGCAGGCCCGCGTAGGTCAGCGTCTCGGCATCGCTCGGATCGTCACCCTCCCAGATGAGCGCGGCGCGATCGCCTTTGCCGGCGTTCACGTGACGGTCGAGGCAGTTCTCCGAGACGTTGAGGGTCGCACCCTCGAACCAGCGCACGTGCGCCTTCGTGAAGTCCCAATCGAGCACCGTGTCCCACTTGCGGCGCCAGTCGATGCGCTCCGCGACGCCGGCCCAGAACCCTTCGGGGTCCGCGACGGATGCGTCATAGAGCTTGCGGTACGCCTCGATGGACGAGACGTAGGCGTTCTTCGCGAACGAGGACGGCGGCGGGTAGATCGACTCCATGCACCGGATTATGCCAATCCGGCGGCTATTTTGGTGCGCCGCAGCATCCCGGCGTACCGCACCAGCCCTCGGGCAGCGCCGCTGCCAAGAGGGGTGACGCAGCGGGCGCGCGGCGCTGCGCGATCGCGGACAGCCGCGGTCCCGCTTCCTCCGACCGCACGAGCGGATGGCCGCGGATGACGAGGCCCTGCCCGTCGGTGACGACCGGCTCGGCGGAGAGCAGCCGCCAGTGCATCAGGTAGTCGTTGCCGGTGGTCGGGCAGACGGCGTTCGGACCGTTCGGCGGACACTCCTCGGTGTCGTCGATGAGGTCGTGCGAACCGGACGACTCCACGGTGTGCAGCAGGCCGAGGAAATGGCCGATCTCATGCGCCGTGATGTAGCCGCCCTGCGTCGTGTTCCCGAAGTCGAAGTCGACCATCACCCCGCTCGCACGCGTGCCGTTGCGCTGCGGGCCGCCGATGCGCGCCGCCACCCCGACCGCGCCCCCGCCTCCGGTCTGCAGGACGAGGAAGAGGTTGAGCCGCGTCCGCGTCGCCTGCACGGACTCCTGCTCGAGCATGTCGTAGAACTCGTCGGTACTGCCGATGCGGTCGAAGTCGGGGTTGCTGATGTCGTAGTAGTCGATCTCGCCGAGACGCAGCCCCTGCGTCCGGAAGACGCGGTCCGCCTCGTCGAGCATCGCCTGCAGCCGCGTACTGTCCTCCGCCTGCGAGGCGTCGAAGGAGATGCCGTCGGCGATGAAGACGTTGAGGTCGAGCACGCCGTCGTCGTTCACCGCGCCGGAGCGGTTGCGCACGATGGCGCGCACGTCGACCGAGGCGGCGCTGCCCGACAGGAGGAAGAACCGGAAGCGATAGGTGCCGCCCCCCGGCACGAGCCGCAGCGCCGTGCGGTCGCTGCTGGGTACCGTGGCGGTGAAGATGCCCTCGTCGCCCTCGAACCAGAGGAAGGCGCCGGTCGCATTCGCATTCTCGTAGACGCAGCCGCCCGGCCCTTCGAAGCCGAGCAGCCCGATCGAGACGCCGTCGCGCACCGCCTCGAGGCTGAGCGAGACGCCCTCGTCCGGCACCTCGACTTCCAGCCACGCCGTCTCGCCGTTCACCAGGGGCACGGAGCCGAAATCGGTGACCAGCTCCTGGCGCCAGGCGCTGGTGCGCGCCGCGACGGGCAGCGACAGGGTCCCCCCGGTCGCATCCTCCGAGAACGCGAGCTGGAAGTTGATCGTGTCGACCACGTCGGGCGTGTAGGTGAGCGTGTAGACCTGCGTCTGGCCGGGCGCCAGCGAGACCGCACCGGGCGTCAGGTCGAACCCGCGCGGCAGCGTGGTAATCGGCGCGATGGCGACCGGCGTGACCGTGGAGTCGTTGCGTACCGTGACCTCCCGCGCAGCCATGTCGCCGCCCAGGACGTCGCCGAAATCCACGCCGCTCGTGACCAGCACGACGCGCGGGGTCTCGGTCGACGCGCGCAGCCGGATGATCACCTCGCGCCGCTGCCCCGCGCCGCTGAAGGCGAGGCGCAGGCTCGATTCGGAGGTCGCCTCGCCGGTCGGGCGATAGGTCACCTGCAGATCGCGATCGCCGTTGGCGAACAGCACGCGCGGGAAGAAGAGCGGCGGAATCTCGAAACCGTTGTCCGGCGCCTCGAGCAGCTCCACCACCGCCTCGACGTCGAGCGGGTTGGTGAACGTGATCGTGGTGACGGTCGGCACATCGGGACGCACGACGAACAGCGGCAGCGTCTCGACGAGCGGCCCGCTCGCGCCGCCGCCGCCCCCGCCGCCACAGGCCGCCACAAGCAGCAGCGAGGCAATCAGACCACGTCCCATACCCTGACTCTAACGGCCGGTTCCTACGCAGAAATGAAGCCGACCAGCCGAAGACATTTGCGCGCCGCGGTGGCGAGGGGCACGCTTTCGAGCTGCTTCGGGGTGAACCAGCGGCCGGTCCCGGTCGCGCGACCGGCGTGAATGGAGATGCGATAGGAGCGGTCGAGGACGCCGTGCCGCACCTCGCCGAGCGCGTCGCCGCCACCGCGGGAGGGCGGCAGGTCCCACATGCCCTCCAGAACGCCGGTCTTCTCGTTGCGTCGCAAAAAGACGCGGCCCTTCGAACGGGCAAGTTTGACCGCCCGCTCGACCTCCCGCACCTTCGGGCGCACCTTCGCGGCGGGATAGCGCTCCGGCTCATGCCGGCCGCGGCAGCCGTCCACGATCGGGCACGCATCGCAACGGGGTGCGCGCGGCAGGCAGACCGTCGCGCCGAGCTCCATGACCGCCTGATTGAAGTCGCCGGGCTCGTCGGCGGGAATCCAGCTCTCCATCCGGCGTCGCGTCTCGCGCTTGTCGGGATGCGCGGCCAGATAGCGCGAGACCACCCGTTCCACGTTGCCGTCGACGACCGGCTCCGCTTCACCGTGGGCGATCGACGCGATGGCCGACGCGGTGTAGTCGCCAATGCCGGGGAGCGCGCGCCAACCGTCGTAGCTGGTCGGCACGCCGTCGCGCGCGGCCTGCCGGGCAGCGGCGTGCAGCATGCGCGCTCGACGGTAGTAGCCGAGGCCCGACCAGTGAGCGAGCACCGTCTCCTCGCGCGCTCGCGCCAGCGTGCCGACGTCGGGGAAGCGGCGCAGGAAGCGCTCGTAGTAGGGAATGACCGCCGCCACGCGCGTCTGCTGCAACATGATCTCCGACACCCAGATGGCGTACGGGTCGCGCGTGCGACGCCAGGGAAGGTCGCGCGCTTCACGCCGGTACCACGGGAGCAGCTGCTCGGAGTCCACGGCCTCAGCGTAGCGGGTGGGCGACACGGTGCACGCTTCACGCTGTACGCCGCACGCTGCACGCAGCCAGTTTGAAGCGGCGGCCCCGGCCATCGGCCATAATGCCCCCCCCATGTCCCACGACGTACGCATGCGCGGCTTCGAGCGCCGCACCGACGTGAGTGAAGCGGTCGCGCTCATCGATGCGCGCGTCGGGCCGCTCGCGGCGGTGCCCGTCGGCCTTCTGGAGTGCGCGGGACGCGTCCTCGGACGGGATCTGACCGCGCCGGTCGACGTGCCCGGTTTCCGTCGATCGGCGATGGACGGCTTCGCGGTCGTCGCCGAGGAGACCTTCGGCGCGACCACGCACGACCCGCGGCCGTTTGCGGTCGTCGGGCGAAGCCTGCCCGCGCGCCCCGCCGGCGCCACGGTCGCCGGCGACCGCTGCGTCCGCATCATGACCGGCGCGCCCATGCCGGAGGGCGCCGACGCGGTCGTACCGGTCGAGTTCTGCGACGTCGACGGCGAATCGGTGCGCGTGCGCGAACCGGTCACGCCGGGCAAGAACGTCGGCGAGATCGGCGAGGACATCAAACTCGGCTCGGTGCTCTTCCAGGCGGGCCGCAAACTCAAGCCGCAGGATCTCGGCGTGCTCTCCTCGGTCGGCGTCAGCCGGCTCTTCGCCATCCAGCAGCCGAAGGTCGCGCTCATCGTGACCGGCAACGAAATCCTCCCGCCCGGTACGCCGCCCAAAGGCTACGCGATCGCCGATGCCAACACGCCGATGCTGCAGGCGCTCGTCGCCCGCGACGGCGGCCACCTGGTCACCGGTCCGATCCTGAAGGACGACCGCGAAGCGCTCGCCGAGGCGATCGACGTCTGCGCGCGCGAGGCGGACATCGTGCTGATCAGCGGCGGCTCGAGCGTCGGCGAGGAGGATCACGCGCCGCTGCTGGTGCGCGAGAAGGGCGAGCTCCCGATCCACGGCATGGCGCTACGCCCCGCATCCCCCGCCGGCATCGGCTTCATCGAGGAGAAGCCGGTCTTCCTGCTGCCCGGCAACCCGGTCTCCTGCCTTTGCGCCTACGACTTCTTCGCCGGGCGCGCCGTCCGGCGCCGGGCCGGCCTCCATGCGGACTGGCCGCACGTTCGGCTGCGGATGCCGCTGGCCCGCAAGATCGCCTCGGTGCTCGGCCGCACCGACTACGCGCGCGTCCGTATCGAGGACGGCCGCGTGATGCCGCTCGCGATCCGCGGCGCCGGCATCCTCTCGTCGACGACCCGCGCCCACGGCTTCGTGATCGTGCCGAAGGAGGCGGAGGGGTACGGCGAAGGGGAGCCGGTGGAAGTGCTGCTGTACTAACCTGCTCCACGATGCGTTCTTGCCGTCTCGACGCGCCCTTCTGGGCGAGGACGGATCGTCGAGATCGAGGAATCCCGAGGAAGCCGTGGCGGAATTCACGGCGACGAGGGATGAAGCGGAGCTCGGCGATCCGGACCGGCCAGAACCCGCGTGGTCATGAATGATGCAGGCTAAATCCGCCGGTTGGTTAGACTTCTTCCCCTATGCGCAGCGTAATCACGGGGCTGCTGGTGCTGGCGAGCTTGGCCGCCGCCCAGGACGCCCGGCCGACCGACGAGGTGGTCAAAGACCTCAAGGAGGCCTTCAAGACCGGCGACGAGACGATCATCGACGCCGCCATTCGCGGCTCGGCGACGATCGAGGACGACGCGGTGATCAAGCAGATCGCCCGCGGCCTGCGGCACAAGAGCCTCGCGGTCCGCAAGGTGTCGATCGACACGCTCGGCCGCATGAAGAGCAACACCGCGCTCAAGGAGCTGCAGCGGCTCTACTTCGGGAACCGCTCGCTCTCCAAGAACCCGTCGCTCTTCGCGCTGCTGCTGCAGTCGATCGGACGACACGGCGACAAGAGTTCGATCCGCGTCTTCGTGGACAGCGTCTTCCGCAACCTCACGCTCGAGTCGGGTCGCGCGCGCCTCTACGGACTCGGCAACATCCGCGACGACGACGCGGTCGAGGAGCTCATCAAGCTCTCGCGCAAGGCGGGCGGCCGCCAGCGCGGCTCCGGCATCCAGTCGGAGTGGCGCGGCGTCTTCCAGAAGGACTTCCACGCGGCGATCTTCATCCTGACGGGTGAGGACTTCGGCCGCGGCACGCAGGACCTCGAGAAGTGGTGGCGCACGTGGCGCAAGAAGGACGCGCCGCGCGTCCCCGCCGAGCGCCCCGAGGTGCCGCCCGACATCAGCGACCTCTACGAGAAGTACTGGGGCAAGAACTACTACCGCGACGCCAAGAAGAAGCCGCCCCCCGCTTCGCTGCAGCCGCCCCTCGAAATCAACGACAACCCGACACCGGACGAGGAGAAGATCGCGGTCAGCAAGTTCAAGGACGCGTTCAAGGGCAAGGACCCCGACGTCATCGCGCACACCATCGAGCGCTACGGCGGCGTCGTCTCCGACAAGGTCGTCCACGAAGTGGCGCGCGGCCTGCGCTTCCGCGATCGCAAGGTGCGCCACTACGCCGTCATCGCGCTCGGCTGGGTGCCCAACCCGAACGCGCTGCGCCAGCTGCACCGCATGTATCGTCGCGAGAAGAAGCTCGGCAAGGAGGACGAGGCGCTCTTCGCCGAGCTGCTCAAGTCCATCGGCCGCCACCGCGACAAGAGCTCCATCAAGGTGCTCACCGACAAGCCGTTCAAGTACAGCACGCTCGCTTCGACGCGCGCGCGCATCTACGGCGTCGGCAACATCCGCACGAAGCAGTCGGTCGAGGAGCTGATCAAGGGCATGCGCCTCGTCGGCTCGGCCGGCGACCGCGGCCCGCGTGCGTTCGCGACCGACGAGCCGCGCGCGATGCCCGAGTTCAACGTCGCCCTCTCCGTCCTCACCGGCACCTCGCTCGGCCCCAACCAGGAGGCCTGGCAGCGCTGGTGGCGCGACAACAAGCGAAAGTTCAAGATCTCCGCCGAGCGCCCGCAGGTGCCGGACAACATCCAGCGCACCTGGGAGAACTACTGGAATGAGCCGTACTAAGCACCTTCTGCTGATCCTCGCTGTCGCCGGCTGCACGGGCGGCTACAGCGGTTTCCTCGACAGCTCGATCTACCGCCAGCTCACGCCCGGCGAGAACCCGGGCTCCAAGATCTGGCTCAAGGAGGGCGCCGACCTGCGCCGGTACTCCTACCTGATGATCGACCCGATCCGCTGCATCGCCGACAAGGGCGGCACGCAGGAGCTGACGGACGAGCAGAAGGCGAAAGCGACCAAGGCGTTCCGCGACATCCTGACCGAAGCGGTCGACCCCTACTACCCGGTCGTCGACAAGGCGGGCCCCAACGTGCTGCGCGTGCGCATCGCGCTCACGGAACTCAAGCCGTCGAGCAAGGACATGGGCGTCGGCGCCGCCGCGCTCGAGGTCGACTTCCGCGACTCGAACAGCAACGAGGTGCTCTGCGCCGCCGTGAGCCGCATCGAAGGCAGCGAGCGCGGCAAGTGGGCCAAGGACGAGTGGCAGGCGGTCGAGCTCTTCCGATCTTGCTGGTAAAGTCGTTGGTTAAGGTAACGCTGTTGAGATCCTCAACACCGGTATTTTGTACCCGAATCCGATAGGTGACTCGACCCGTATTAGCACCGTAGGTGCCAGTGGGTTCGATAACGGTGGTTACAACCTGCTCAGATACATTAATCTGCGGCTGTGTGGTAAAGGTCACCGGTGAGGGCGTGTTTTCAGGATCGGCGAGGTCTGGATCTGGCGGTGGATTGCCAGGAGTCCCCACTAAACCACCCCCTGTCGGCGAGCCACCGTCTGGATTTAGGGCACCTTCTAAAGTGGGAGGTACAGGATTCACT
>JBCDBY010000039.1:0-21131 GCA_039182715.1 Planctomycetota bacterium | reverse complement strand
TGGACCGCGTCGGCGACCCGCGTGAGCCAGGAGTCGCCCGGCACGGCGCCCGACGGCAGTTGCTCGGCGCGCACCGACTCGCAGAGGCCGACGTCGCTCGAAACGTGCGCGCGGCAACGCACGGGACGCTGTTCGTAAACGAGACAGCGGTCGTCGGGGCCGAGCAGCGCACAACGGCGACGGGCGCCCGGCCGCGCGGCCTGCTCCCGCACCCGCACCGCGATGGCGGGCGTGACGAGCGGCAGGATGCGCTCGACCTCCGCTTCGGTCACCTCGACCCGCAGGAAGCAGCAGTGCGCGCATCCGGCCGCGCACGCCCACCGGTCGCGGGTGGGCGCCTGCTCGGCGGCGCTGTCGAGCAACCCGCCGGGGTCTTTGCCTTCTTCGGTCGCAAACCTCCATGCCTCGAAACTCACAGTATGAATTGGTCTCCATTACCGGGGTGTCGGGCGAAATCGACAAACGCGAAAAACCGCCCTCCGGGCGCTTTGACAGCGCGTTTCCGGGGTCCACTCTTCCCTTGGAGCGACAGCCACGGTCGCGCCGAACGGGTTTCAATTCAAGAGCGAACGGAGTTTTGGATGGGGATGTGCATGAAGTGTGGGAACGACCTGCTCGGATACGAGGAGTGCGCCGTCTGCGCGGCGGGTCGCGGCGGCGTACAGACGGCTTCGCGCGACGCGGTCTCGCCCGACCGCCCGAATCTCCTGCGCTGCAAGTGCTCCTATTGCGAAGGATACCTGCACACGGAGACCTGGGAGGACACCCAGGTCATGGCGTGTGGCGACTGCCGCGGCGTGTTCTTCCCGGGAAACGCGCTCGAGGAGGTCCTGAACGCGCTCCGTCAGACCACCGAAACCCTCGAAGTCTCGGCGGTCGTCGCCGACTTCAAGAAACGCTTCAGCCGCAAGCTGCCGCCCTCGGTCCGGTACCGCAAGTGCCCGGTCTGCGACGGACCGATGAAGCGGCACAACTACGGGACGGTGAGCGGCGTGATCGTCCACGTCTGTGGCGACCACGGCACCTTCGTGAGCGAGTCCGAGTTCGCCGGACTGGCCGACTTCATCGTCCGGGGCGGCGACCAAATGGCGGAACGCGCGCAAAAGATTCATGTTCGACTGACAAACCGCCGAGAAGGGAACGGCAAGGTACTCGACCACTTGTTCGGGTCGAGGGGATAGAAGAGATTCCCACTCAGGTTCGGCCGTCGCGATCGACGAAATCGCGTTCCGCTGAGACTTGAAACCCGTTTCGCCCGCAGGGGACGTGGTAACGCCTGCGGGCACTTTTTTATTTGGGCTGGGGGCCAGGGGCCAGGGGCTGGGGGCTCGCTTCGGGAGTCCCGTTGCTTGTCTGAGGGACCGACGCCCTCGGAGTCCTGTTGCTGCGGATGGGCATCGGGTCTACGGGAGTTTCTCCACGCCTCCGCGGTGCCTCCGCGCCTCCGCGCGCCATGCAAATTGCCAGGAGTCCTGAGGCGCGACCCTATTTCTCCTCCCCGCCCACCGCGTCCTCCATCTCATCGATCTCCTCCTCGAGCTGCTCGAGGGCGTCGATGATGCGGTTCAGCGCGCGCTCGGTGCGCTCGCTCATGCGCTCGAGCCGGCGTTCGAGGCGCTCCAGGCGCTCCTCCATCTCCTCGTAGGCGCCCTCGACCCGCTCGAGTAGTTCTTCGAGCTCGTCACCGTCGTGCTCGTGCTCCTCCTCCTCGTCGTCGTGTTCATGCCGACCGCGATGCAGGTCGATCAGCTCCTCGCGGTAGCGCCCGACGCGCTCCTCGTCGGCCTCTCGCCCGGCGGCGTCGAGCAGGCGCATCGTGTGTCCGAGGATCTCGATCACCGCGCCGCGCTCGCGCGGAGACCAGCCACGCTCGTCACCGCGACGCTCGAGCAGCTCCTCGTAGTGCTCGAGGATGGCACGGTCCCGCTCGCTTTCCGATCGCTTGAGCGCCCCCTTGGCGATCTCCAGCGGATGCGTGCCGCTGCGCGCCCGGCCCGCGGGCGTCAGCTCCATCCGCCAGCGCTTGCCTTCGAGGTGCAGGTACTCCGCCGCGTCCTTCTTGCCCTGCTTCTCGCAGAACTTCGAGACAGCGAAGAGCACCTTGATGACGTCGGCCTGGTCCGGCCGCTCGCGCATCGCCTTCATCGCGTTGGGGCCGGCCGCCTCCCAGCGCACGTCGAGCGCCTTCCGCGCGCGCTCCAGCAGGTTGCGCATGTCCGCGACCGGCTGGCCCTCCACGCCCTCGAGCACCTCGAGGGCGAGCACGAGCGCCTTCGTCCGCCGCTCGTCGAAGCGCTGCTCGAGCTTCCAGAGCAGCACGCGCATCTTCGCCGCCTCCTCCTTGTAGCCGAGCCGTTCGAGCGCCTCCGCGCCGGCCCCGATGCCTTCGCGCACCTCGCGCCGCTCCATGACCTCCTCGTAGACACGGCGCGCCTCCTCGGCACGAGCGTGGAGCTCTTCCGCGCGCGCTTCGTCCTGCTCGTCCTGGGCGCGTTCGGCGGCCTCCTCGAGCGAACGAATCCGCCGTTCCATCTCCTCGGACTCGTGGTCGTCGGCCCAAACCGCGGCCGGCGCCAGCATGAGCATGCACATCGCGATACGAAGCATCGGTGGTTCCTCCTCCCGACGAGTCTACCGGCTGCGCGCTGTCCGGCGGCGGCGCACCGGGAGGAGATCCGACTCCGTTGGTATCCTCCCCCCATGCGCCGGCTCGCGCCCCTCCTCCTGCTCGCCGCGTGCAACGCACGCACGCTGCCGGGCGACATCGACCCGCTCCCTTCGAATACGCGCGTCCGCCTCGCCGAGGTCTATGCCGACTACGACACGTGGGTGCAGGCGAGCGAGGACGAGAAGAACCGCGCGCGTGAGTTCGAGGCGGAGTGGACCGGCGCGCTGCGCGACGGCTTCCTGAAGGAGGGTCGCCGCCTCGGCATCCTCGGGGACGGTCCCGATGCGCTGAAGGTGACGATCGCACTCGTCGACACCTACCCCGGCAGCACGCTCTCGAACTCCTGGATCGGCTACGGCTCGGGCCAGGCCAAAGCCAACGCCGACGTGACCATCCGCAAGCACGGCAACTTCGAGATGAGCGTCGTGATCCCCAACGACGCGATCAACGAACGGCTCGCCGAGCTGGGCAAACTGATCGCCCAGCACATCAACAAGCGTATGAGGTAGCGGGCTAGGGGCTAGGAGCCAGGGGCTAGGGGCCTATCGGGTGCCGGTTCGGCCCCTGGCTCCTAGCTCCTGGCCCCTGGCCCCCTTCACTTCCCCGTCATCGGGTTCTCAATGGGAAACCCGTCGTCCTTCATCATGCCGCGCGGGATCTGCGACCAGACGTAGCCGGTCTTCTCCGAGAACTCCAGACGCCAGCTGTGGCCGGTGGAAGAGTCGAGCAGCAGCGTGCCGAACTGGGTCTCCCAGAGCTGGTAGCGGACCGCGCGCTGCGCCGCTTCCTTCTTCATCCGGTCGACCGGGCTTTCCTTCGCGGTCCCCTGGGCCCAACCGATCGAGGCGAGTACGAGAACCGTCAAACCGAGATTGCGAAAAGACCTCTTCATGTCCATAGGGACGCCAGATTAGCGCCGATTCTTGCGGATCGGTACCAGCATCCGCACCCGGCCGCGGTACTCCTCGTAGCGCGCGCCCCACTGCGCCACCAGATCGCGCTCCTCGAGCTGCAGGGCGACCACGATGTAGGCGGTGCAGGCGGCGGCGAACAGCAGGTGGCCGACCGTCATGTGCGCGGTGCCCCAGAAGGCGATCAGGAACCCCATCTGGATGGGGTGCCGCACCCATCGGTAGAGCAGGCGCTCGTGGAAGTGCAGCGCCGGCGTAGGCTGGTTCTTCCAGTGGTACCAGGTCTGCCGCAGACCGAAGAGATCGAAGTGGTTGATCATGAACGTCGCGCAGAGCACGGTCAGCCAACCGACGGCTCCGATCCCCGTGAGCAGCCAGAAGCCGATCGGGTTCTCGACGCTCCAGACGACGCCCGGCATCGGCTGCCAGAACGCGAACAGCAGCCAGAGCGCGACATTGGTCGCCAGCACGTAGGTCTGCCGCTCCACGGATTGCGGCACGTAGCGGGTCCACCAGCGCTTGAACGCGGGCCGCGCCATCACGGAGTGCTGCAGCGCGAAGATCGACATGAGCAACCCGTTGACGAGCAGAGCGACACCGGTGCCGACACCCGTGGCGGGGCCGTTGATGGTCTTCGGCACGATGAGATCGGCGACAAACCCGACGGCGTAAAGAAACGTCACGAGGAAGAAGACGTAGCAGCCGACGCCGTAAAGCGCGCCGGGCAGGCGGTTGGGTCGGTCGGTGGTCAGGGCGGTCGTGTTCATGGGGACTCCTCCTTTGGAGGCATGAACACCGTCGCGCCCTCCGGCCCGCAACGTCATCGCCGCAACCGCCGCACGATCCACGCCACGGCCGGTCCGATCACGAACCAGGAGAGGCCCCACGCCTCGGGCCCGATGAAGGCGCAGGGAATCGTGAGGACCGCCGTGATGGGCTCCGGCAGCAGCCGGAAGGTCATGCGCTGGACGTCGCCCTCCTCCACCCAGTCGTGGAGCAGCTTGCGATCGCGCGCCGCATACGCCCAATTCCCCCAGCCGAGAAAGCCCATCAGCGCCGCCATGGTGCTCTCCAGGATCATGGCGAACCGGTCGCCTTCGAAGTCGAGACCGATCCGGATCGCGTAGAGGAAGAGCAGGATCGCGACGAGCTGGATCACGGCCATGACCGTGTGGCGGGTGTCGGTTCGCCGAAGCAGCCCCATGACCGCGTTGTTCTGGAGCCAGTAGATGAGCGTCACGACGAACCCGACCAGCACGATCGCGAAGGCACCGATCTGATCCTCGTAGAACGCAAGCAGCCCGTCGGCCTTGAGGTCCGCGCGCGTCGGCTTGGGCAGCAGGACGAAGATGCGGACGAGGATGACCGCGAAGACGACATCCGTCAGGACCTCGATGCGCCGGAGCTGATGCTCCCAGCGCGACGCCCGCGTCTCCTCCGCCATGGAGGCCAGTGTAGGAAAACGGCTACTTCTTCGGGGCCGCGGCCGCCGCCGCTTCCTCGTTCCAGTGCAGCACGTCGACCGGGCAGACGTCCACGCAGATGCCGCAGCCGATACAGGAGCTGTTGGACAGCGTCACCGACTCGGCGCGCTTGGCGAAGTCCATCACCGGAATCCCCATCTGACACTCGCGCGAGCACTGGCCGCACGCAATGCACTTGTCCTCCGACGGCACGATGCGAAACCTGCTCATCCAGCTGCCGATGATGTTCATGTACATCCGCAGCGGGCAGAAGAACCGGCACCAGACGCGGTTGCCGAAGAACCAGTAGAGGCCGAGGCCCAGTGCGCCTGCCAGCATCGTGTCGATCCAGATGCCGTAGAAGACGAGGCTGATGCCCTCGTTGGCACGCGCCCAGCTCGAGAAGAAGAAGGTCGCGAAAGTGACCACACAGGCAAGGCCAAGCACGAACCGGCCGGCGAAGCGCTCGAAGCGAATCGACTTGGGGCCGCGCGGCGCGAGGTTGCGGTACTCGTCGCCGAGCGTCTCCGCGAGGCAACCGCAGCCGCAGATCCAGCTGCAGAACCGGCTTCCGTGAAAGTGCACGAAGACCGGGATGATCACGAAGGTGAGCGTGAGCGCGTAGGCGAACGGGCCCCAGTGGCCATTCAGCAACGGCTGGGAAATCGCGCTGATCGAAAGCGGCCACGCCAACACGATGTGGAACGCATAGCCGGCGTTCGTATACCAGTCGGGCACGAAGTGCGGCAGGATGAAGAGCGGCAGGATACAGAGCGCGAAACACTGAAAGAAGATGACGCTGGCGTACTTCCAGCGCTGAAACTTGGAATACCAATACTTGCGCATCGCCTTGATGCCCCAGATGAGCGTCGCGGCGGAATAGAGGATCGTGAACCACTCCCACCAGTGCAGGTTGGGCGTGAGCTGCAGATCGTTCCAGCCGACGCCCCACGCGCTCCACGGCCAGAGCGGCGGGTACTTCTTGCCGGCGTACATGAGCCAGAAGCCGAAGCCGACCAACGCCAGCGCGACGAAGCGCCACGGCGTCCACTGCTTCTCCATGCGGATGCCGACCTTCTTGAAGAAGGCCTGCGGGAGCTCGGCCCCGGCCGCGACGAAGACGTTGTCGTTCGGCAGCCGGATCTCCTCGCCCTTCTTCTCCAGCACCACCTCGTCCGGCGTGATCTCCTTCACGTTCGACTCGAAATGCGCCGTGACCTTGACATCCTCGATCGCCCGGTCGATGCGCTCGCGGTTGCGGCTCTTGAGTCGGAAGAAGCCCTCCCGCCGATAGGAGAGCGTGACCGTCCCGACCTCGGCAAGCGCCGCGGCCGCCTCGACCGCCGAGTCGCCGCCGCCGACGACCAGCAGATCCTGGCCGGCGTGCTCGTCCGGGTCGTAGAGCTTGTAGTGGACCTTGTCGAGCTCCTCGCCGGTCACGCCCAGCTTGCGCGGGTTGCCGCGCTTGCCGATGGCGAGCACGACGCGGCGGCCTTGATAGACGTGGCCCTTCTCGGTGTGCACCTCGAACTTGCCCTGCACGCGCTTGATGTCGGTGACCTTCTCGTCCTCGCGAACGTCGAGGTCCTCCTCGGAGAGCTGCGCGTCCCACTTCTCGAGCAGCTCCTCCTTGACGGAGTCCTCCAGCCAGAGGCGCGCGCGGTAGGCGACCGACTTGGGCTCGGCGTAGATCTCCTTGCCCTTCGGGAACTCGCGAATCGTGTTGGCCAGCCGACCCGACTCGATCACGACCGTGCTCAGGTTCTGGCAGCACTTCGCCTCCATGGCGGCGGCGATCCCGGAGGAACCGCCGCCGATGATCACCACATCGAAGACGTCGCTCTGTTTCCCGGCGCGCCCGTCGGGCAGGGAGCCGATGTGCGCCATGACCTCCACGCCCTGGTTGGCCGCGCTGCGAATCGTGGGCGCGCCGGCGAGATCGCCCACGATGTAAAGACCGGGGACCGTCGACTGGTAGTTGTCCTTGAGGACGGGGAGCAGGACCTCGTCGTAGTCGGGCCGTCCGAGTAGCCAGCGCAGCATGCAGCGTTCCTCCGCCCCATTTGGATGATAGGGCGTCCCTATTATGGGTTTTGCGAGGCCGTGGACGCTGCTCGTTTTCGGTCTGCTGGGGGCGATGGCGGTGGTGATGGAAGGGGGCCTCGGGGTTTGGGGACTGGGGTTTGGGGACTGGGTTTTTGGGACCGATGCTGCCGTCGATTTCAGCGCGGAGCTCGCCGAGAGATGCGGACCTCCGAAAGATCGAATGCGAATCGAAGTCTCCGGACGCCGTTGACTCCAGTCATGTCGGGTGCAACCGATCGCCTCCTGCCCCTCGCCTCGGTAAATCCCCCCGCCCTCCGCCACGCCGGTACCCTGTCGCCCGTGACCCTGGCACTCCTGCTGGCCCTTTCCGCCATCGAGGTACGCGTCGATCCGCGCGTGGAACTGATGAGCACCGTGTTCCGGCTCGCCGGCAGCCCGGAGTACAACCACCCCGCCTCGAACAGCCCGTATGCCCGGGCGGTCCGGGATCACTTCGGCCCCTTCCGCAAGCACCCCGCGATCGCGCGCGCGAAGGAGCTGCGCAGGACGCGCGGCGTCGCGTTCGACGCCGTCGTGAGCCTCGCCGTCCACTGCGACGCCTCGATGCAGCCGGCGTTCGCGTTCGATCCGCACCCGGCGCGGCTGGACAAGCGATGGCGCGCCGAGGAGGCCGAGGCGTTTCTCGCGCTCGTCCGCGACTTCGCGAAACAGGCGAAGGCCGACGCGTTTTTCGCGGCCCAGAAGCCCTTTTTCGACAAGGCGGTCGCGCGCATGAGGGACGTCGCGCAACGCAACGCGCACCTCGACTGGTTCGACGCCTTCTTCGGCGCGAAGCCGGGGGCGGAGTACGTCGTCATCCTCGGCCTGCTCAACGGCGCCCAGAACTACGGCATCGGCGTGAAGGACCCAAAGGGCAAGGAGATCCTCACGCCGGTCCTCGGCATGTACCGCTTCGACGACGACGGCGTGCCGAGCCCCGCGCCGCGTTTCGTGCCGCTGCTCATCCACGAACTCGCGCACAGCTACGTGAATCCGATCGTCGACCGCCACGTCGACCGGCTCGAGGCGGCGGCCCTGCCGGTGTGGCGCGTGCGCGCGCCGCAGATGCGCAAGCAGGCCTACACCAACTGGACGATCATGATGTACGAGTCCGTCGTGCGGGCGTGCGTGCTCGAGCACCTGCGCGCCCACCAGGGGGAGGCGGCCGTGGCGCGGCAGGCGAGCGACGACTACCGCATGGGCTTCACCTGGTCCGCGGACCTCGCGACGCTGCTGCGCAAGTACCAGGAGGACCGCGTCCGGTATCCGCAGTTCGACGACTTCATCCCGCACGTCGCGGCCTTCTTCCGGGTCGCGGCGAAGAAGCTTCCGGTCGCGCCGAGGCTGGTCCGTATGACGCCGATGCCGGGGCGGAACGACATCGATCCCGCCACGAAGGAGATCGTCTTCGAGTTCGATCAGACGATGCGGGACAAGTCCTGGTCGGTGCTGCTCGACGGGGCGGCGTTTCCGAAGATCACCGGAGCGATCCGCTACGACCGGGCGCGCCGTCGGCTGACCATCCCGGTCCGCCTGCAGCCCGCCACCGAGTACCGCTTTCGCCTCAACAGCGACCAGAAGTTCGGCTTCATCAGCGAGAAAGGGACGCCGCTGGCGCCGCTCCGCATCCGATTCCGGACGCGCTAGCGAAACCCGGGACCCCGCCGGAGGGTTTCAACCTCATGACGAGCTCCAGCATCGCCACGATCATCGCCACGCTCGCACTCGGAGGCGTGATCTTTCTCGGGTTCTCGGGGGACGAAGCGCCGACGACGCGCACCCCCACGCGGGCCGTATCCGCCGACACCGCCGAGCTCGAGGCGCTGCGCTACGAGATCAGCCAGCTCAAGGGGCGCATCGAGCAGCTCGAATCCGTCGAGCGCACGACCCCGGCCCGCGCCGCGCCGGCGCGGATCGACGAACAACCCGACGCGCCGAGCGACGAGGCTGCCCCCACCAACGCGGCGCCCGAGCCGGATCCGGAGCTGCGCCGCGCGCAGCGCGAGGAGGCGCGCGCGGAGCGGGCGCAGCGCTGGGCCAACGCGCGCCTCGACCGGCTCGTCGAGAACGGACAGATCGGTGAGCTGACCGACGACCAGAAGACGAAGGTCAACGAGAAGCTGCGCAGCTTCCAGACGAACATGTTCACGCGCCTGCGCGAGCTGCGCGACGACCCCGCGAACGAGGGGCTGGAGCGCGCCGAGCGCCAGGAGCTCTATCGCGCCGAGATGGAGACGATGCGCAAGGACGCCGCCAACGATCTGGCCACGGTCGTGCCCGCCGCGGACGCGGAGGTCATCGTGCAGCAGATGACCAGCCGCGCCCGCGGCAACAACGGGCGCAACCGGCGGCGGGGACGAAACCGCTAGACGGAACCCGCTAGACGGAAACCACTAGACGGGCTGCTTCGTGACGCGGAGGTACGGCTTCTGCGTCTCGAAACCCGCCGGGAACTTCGCCCGCGCCTCGTCGTCGCTCAGCGACGGCAGCACGATGACGTCCTCGCCGTTCGACCAGTTGGCCGGCGTGGCGACGCTGTGCTGCGCGGTCAGCTGCAGCGAGTCGAGCACGCGCAGGACCTCGTCGAAGTTGCGGCCGGTGCTGGCCGGGTAGGTCAGCGTCAGCTTCACCTTGTTGTCCGGTCCCACGATGAACACGGTGCGCACCGTCATCGTGTCGTCCGCGTTCGGGTGGATCATGTCGTACTGCGTGGCCACGGCGCGCGTGGTGTCGGCGATCATCGGGAAGTTGGGCGCCATGCCCTGGGTCTCCTCGATGTCGCGCGACCAGGCGGCGTGGTCCTCGAGCGAGTCCACGCTGAGGCCGAGCACCTTGCAGTTGCGCCGTGTGAACTCGGGCATGATGCGGGCGACGGTGCCCAGCTCGGTCGTACAGACCGGCGTGAAGTTCTTCGGGTGGCTGAACAGAATCGCCCAGCCGTCGCCCTTCCACTGGTGGAAGTCGATCGGTCCCTCGGTGGTCTGCGCCGTGAAGTTCGGCGCCGGATCTCCCAGTCGGATTGCCATCTTTTTCTCTCCTCGGTTGGGTCGTAAGGCCCATTTCAAGACGTTCGGCCCCCCGAATCGTCTCGAAATCGGGACATTCAGCCAGAGAGACACCAAAAACGGTTGCGGACCGCTGGAAAAGTGCCGGGGCCCCTCTTATCTTTCTCGGTGGGTAATGAGTATGAACAACGCGTGCATTCGTGCCGCGCTCGCCATGCTGGTGTGCGCGGGTATCGCCAAAGCCGGTCCCATTACGGTCGATTTCGATCTGCCTACAGGCACGATCGTGACCGATCAGTATGCGGGCATCGGTCTCAACATCTCGGCGATCAACAACAACAACAACCCGGCTTTCCGCGACATCGCCATCGTGTTCGATTCGAACAACTTCACCGGTGGCGATAACGACCTCGAGACTCCCGAGCCCAGTGCGAACGGGAACGCGGTCAACACCAACCTCGGAAAGATCCTCATCCTCGCGGAGGATGACATCGACGTGGCTCCGGCCGACGGTCTCATCGACGACCCCGACGATCAGGCGGGCAACAACGCCGGCTCGATCTTCTTCAAGTGGGACTTCAACCTGCAGTCGGTTGCGTTCCACCTGATCGACATCGAGAACAACTCCACCGAGCGCGGTGGCGAGTTCATCGCGATCAAGGGTGTCGGCGGCACGACGACGTTCTCGTTCAACGATCTGCTGACCCGTCCGGCCCAGCTGGGCGACCCGATCGCGTACGGAAACAACTCGATCAACCGCGTGGCGACGATCACGGCGGACGAGATCGGCGGCGTTTTCAACGAGTTCTCGATCAACTTCGATGGCTCGGGCGCCATCGACCGCATCGTCTTCGAGCCCGTCCCGGAGCCCGGCACCATCGCGCTCTTCGGCGCGGCCGCGGCCGGCTTCCTCGTGATGCGCCGGCGTCGCAAGCAGAGCTAACGCGAGATCCGATCAAACACCAAGCCCGCAGCAGCCGCTGCGGGCTTTTTTTATGGCGTGCGGAAGTGCTTCCACGCCTGGTGGCCCGCGACCAGCAGGCAGATCGTCAGGATGACGGCGAAGGCGTCACCGCTGACCGCCCCGCTGTTCGCGAGCACGCCGGCGATGATCAGCACGACGACGATCAGCCCGCCCAGCACGAACGGTTGCTGCGTCCCGACGTCCCGTCTCGCCTGGAGCGACGACTGCAGGCTTTCCAGCGTCGGCCCGAACACGCGATGCAGATCCGCTCCGAAGTCGGTCGTCTGCGGCCGCGCCTCCAGCGCCGCGATCCGCGACTCCAGCTGCGCCACCTTCTCTTCCCACGCCGGCTTGGCGTCGATCTTGGCGGCGGCTCGGCGAGGCGAAGCCCTGCGCACCGGGGCCTTCTTGGTGGAGGTTTTCTTCTTCCGTACAGCCATTCCTGCACCCTACCGACCGGCTCCCCCGTTGCCCGGCCGCCCCGAATCGTCCAGAATGCGCCGCGGGAGGTTCGGTATGGGCATCGTCTTGTTTCTCATCGTGGGTGGCGTCATTGGCTGGCTCGCCAGCCTGATCATGGGCACCGACGGCCAGCAGGGCCTGATCGCGAACATCGTGGTCGGCATCCTGGGCTGCGGTCTGGGCGGCTGGCTGGCCCCGAAGCTGGGCATCAAGGCGGAAAAGCCGGCCGCTGCCTGGGCGGTCGCCATCGGCGGCGCGGTCCTGCTGATCGTGATTCTGCGCGTGCTCGGCATCTTCTGATTCCAAAGTCCGGGAATCCATACGGGGCATGCCCGCGAAATCGTGGGCATGTTGCGTCTCTCAGCCATCATCCTCGCGCTCGGTGCCACGGCCTTCGCCGCGCCGCGCAAGACCATCGTCGAGACCGCCGCCGAGGCGGGCGCTTTCGAGAACCTCATCGCGGCCGCCAAGTTCGCCGGCCTCGCCGGGACACTTCAGGAGAAGGGTCCCTTCACCGTGTTCGCACCTGCGGACAGCGCCTTCCAGCGCCTGCCGCAGCGCACGCTCAAGGCACTGCTCTCCCGCGAGGGTCGCCCGCAGCTGCAGCGCATTCTCAAGTTCCACGTGGTGCCCGGCCGCCTCACGGCGAGCGCGCTGCTGAGCATGGATCGCAGCACCACCGTCAACGGCCAGCCGCTCCGCTTCCAGCTCAAGAACGGCAAACTCAACGTGAACGGCGCCACCGTCACGACGGCCAACATTCAGTGCAGCAACGGCGTCATCCACGTGATCGACCGCGTGCTCATCCCCGAGGAGCGTTCGCTGGTCGAGCTCGCCGTTGCGACCAAGGACCTCAGCACGCTCGTCAGCCTGGTCAAGAAGGCCAACCTCGTCGACGCGCTGCAGGGCGACGGCCCCTTCACGATCCTGGCCCCCACCAACGCCGCCTTCAAGCGCCTGACCGCGAAGGACTTCGATCTCGCGGAGGTGCTGAAGTATCACGTCATCCCGGGCCGCGCGACCGCCGCCGAGGCGATCCTGCTCGGTGAGGCGAAGACGCTGCAGGGCCGCCCGGTGCAGTTCCGCTACGCCGACGGCCAGCTCAAGGTCAACAACGCCAACGTCGTGGCCACCGACATCTTCGGCCGCAACGGTGTGGTCCACCTGATCGACAACGTGCTGCTTCCGCCCAACGCCGCCTCTCAGCGCCGCGCCGCCGTGCCGACGCTGCTCGAGACCGCCATCGACCGCGGCGTGCCGCTCTTCAACGACGGCCAGATCGAGGCGTGCACCGCCATCTACGAGATCGCGGCGCAGGCCGTGATCGCGCTGGGCGACGACGCCGTGGACAGCCGCGACCGCGCCGCCCTGCAGGCCGCGCTGCGCAGCAACAGCGGCGCTCGCGAGAAGGCGTGGGAGCTGCGCCGCGTGTTCGACCGCATTCTCACCCGCCCCGTCGAGACCAGCCGCAAGCCCGCGCCGAAGCGCGCGAAGAGCACCTTCAAGCCGATCATGGAGGCCGCGCAGCCGGTCGGCTTCCCGGAGCCGGGTCCGGTCGGTGAAATTGTCGTCAAGGAGTACCCGCGCTACCGCATGGCGCGCTCCAAGGGCGGCTTCGCGTTCGGCTCGCTGTTCAACCACATCAAGAAGAACAACATCGACATGACCTCGCCGGTCGAGATGACGATGGACGGCAACCGACAGCAGGACATGGCGTTCCTCTACGCCAGCACCGAACTCGGCAAGGTCGGGCGTCAGGGCAACGTCGACGTCGTCGACGTGCCGGCCCGCACCGTTTTGAGCATCGGCCTGCGCGGCCCGATCAGCCCCACGAAGCTCAAGCAGGCGGAGCAGCAGCTGCGCGACCGTCTCGCGAACGAGAAGGGTTGGCTCGAGGCCGGCAAGGTGCGCCTCATGGGCTACAACAGCCCCATGGTGCCGCCCGAGCGCCGCTTCTACGAGCTGCAGATTCCCGTCAAGCGCAACGGCACGATTCACTAGCCGGAACGCGGACAACACAGCGGCGCGTCGGTACACTTCCGGACCATGTCCGGAGGACCGGCGCGCCGCTTTTTTCGTTTCTTCCTGCGATGGACCCTGCGGCTCTTTGCGCTGCTGGTGGTCCTGCTGGTCGGCGCGTACCTGCTTCGGGATCGCCTGCTCGCCGAGCCGCTCGCGCGCTTCGCCGCCGAGCAGATGAGCAAGCAGCTCGGGGGGCGATTCACACTCGACCGCATCAGCGGCACCTGGTTCACGACGCTCGAACTGCACGGCCTGCGCACCGTCGAGCCCCCGCCCGAGGGCCCGCTCGTCCGAATCGACCTCGACCGCGCCGAGGCGCGTTTCGATCTCTTCGATCTCGCCCTCGAACTGGTCGCGGTCGAGGAGGTGGTCGTCGAGCTCGACCTCGACCGTCCGGCCCCCCCGCCGGAGCCGACCGACCCCTTCGACCTCGCCTCGCTGCCCGCGTTCCCGGCCGTGGAGCTGACCGGCTCCGTGCGCGTCCGCGTCGCGGAGCGCGACATCGTGGTCGACCGCGTGCGCGTCGAAGGGGATGGACGCCGATTCACACTCGACACCGAGGGCCTCGATCTCGCCGGCGAAGTCACGGCGGAGCGGTTCGGCGGCGTCATCGAGCGCACCGCGCCGGACACCCTCGTCTGGACCTCCGAACAGGAGCTCGAGGGGGTCGTCCCGCAGCGGGCGCAGGTCGTCCTGGCCGGCAGCGTCGACGTCGAGGCGACGGTGGCGCTGGCCGGCGGCGCGCTGACCGCGAGCTACCGCGACGAGGAAGTCGTCGTTCGCGCCGAGAAACTCACCTCGACGCTGCTGCCGGCGCCGCTGCAGCGACTGCTCGACGAAGCGCACCCCGAGGTCGTCGTCGACTCCGTGCACGCGCAGCTCACGCCGGCCGGCGCCACCGTGCACGATCTGCACGCGCGCTTCCTCGACGGCGACATTCGAGCCCGCGACATCCGCATCGACTTCGAGCACCCGCTTTTCGTCACCTACATCGAGGCGCTCGAGGTCGACGTGCCGGAGCACGGCGACATTCCGCGTATCCGCGCCGTCGCCTCGCTGCCGGAGTCGCGCCTGCTCGACCTCAAGACGATCACGCTCACGCGCGGCCCTTCGTCCATCGTCGCGACCGGCGTCGCCACGATCGCGGCGCAACCGGAGGACTGGGCGACCACCACGCTCGATCTTTCGGTGAACGCCACGCTCGACGCACGCTCGCTCCCGCCCGACCTCGGCCGCAAGATCGAAGGCGTCGTGAGCGTGGCCGGAAAGGTGCAAGGGAGCGTCCTGGCTCCCACCGGCCGGCTGACCGTGGAGGGCGCGGCGCTCGCGGTCGACGACATCCCGATCGAGACGCTGCGCGTGGTCGGCGACCTGCAGTGGCCGCGCGTCGCGCTCGAGAGCATGCGCGTGCAGGCCGCGCCCGGCACCGTCGAGCTCAAGGGTGTCGCCGACCTGGAGGCGCAGACGCTCAAGCAGGGCGCCTACGAGATCGCGATCACCGATCTGGCGGCGTTCGGACGCCTGATCCCGGGCGCCCCGCCTCTGCGCGGAGCGGTCGCGGGTTCCGGCGCGGTCGACTTCGACGGCGTGCCGTCCGGTCGCATCGAGCTCACCGGCGAGAAGCTGGAGATCGACGGTCAGCCGATCGACACACTGCGCGTGGAAGCGATCCTGAAGGACGACACCGTGACCGTGCCCGCGCTCGTCGCGCGCGCACCCGACTGGTCGGTCGACGGCGCGCTCGAGGCGAACTGGAGAGCGCGCACGGCGCAGGTCACCCGCCTGCAAGCCGGCGCCGGCGACTACGAGGCGGCGCTCAACGCCCCGCTCTCGCTCGCCCTGCTGGCGAACGGCATTCGATTCGACGGACTCGACGCGCGTGTCCTCGAAGGCCGCGTGACGGGTTCCGGATCGATGCGCGACACGATCGAGCTGACGCTGCAGGCGGACGAGCTGGTCCTGCCGGAGGGCAAGGTATCGGCGACGGTCACGGCATCCGGCAGCCCGGCGGACCCGCGCTTCAAGGTCGTTGCGAAGGCACCCACGCTGCGCTTCCGCGAGCGCGAGGCGAGCGTGTTCGCGACCATCGAGCAGGTCGCGGACGGGCTGCGCATCGAGGAGCTGCGTATCGACGGCGGCCCCGATCTCCAGTTCTCCGCCACCGGACACTGGCCGCTCTTCGTCCACGAGGGCGGACTGCGCGGCACCGACCGCAAGCCGGAACTGACGGTGCGCGCGCACGCCGTGTTCGACAAGCTCGCCCCCGACCTGCCGCCCGGCGTCGGCTTCGATCGCCTCGACCTCGCCGTCGACGTCGCCGACCGCGACGTGACCGCCACCTGCACCATCCAGGAGCTGCGTTGGACGTCGGATACGACCGTGCGCCTGCCGGGCGAGACGAGCTTGCTCGTGAACGGCGACGCCGAGAAGCTCGTCGCCACGCTGCGCACGCCCGACATCGGCCCGATCCGTACCGACGCCCGTCTCGCGTCCCCGGTCGGCATCGACTGGGGCAACGTCGCGGAGATGCGTGACAAGCTGCTGGCGAGCAACATCGAGGGCAAGCTCGGCCTCACGCTCGACGACCTGACGCCGCTCGCCAAGCTCGAAGCGTCGCCGCTCGCCGACATCCGCGGATCGGCGCGCGTGACGGTGAACCTGAGCGGGACGGTGCAGGCGCCGGTCGTCGAGGGGCTCGCCGAGCTCGACTGTCCGCAGCTGCGGCTCAAGGGCGACGTCCCGTCGTTCCAGGAGACCAAGGCGCGCATCGTCTTCGATCGCACGCGCGCGACGATCGAAAAGTTCGACGCGCGGCTCGGCTACGCCCCGATCGGTATCCGCGGCCAGATCGACTACGGCGGCACACCGACCACGGACGTGAAGATCGTCGGCAAGAACGTGTTGCTGGCGCGCACGCCGCACCTGCGCCTGCGGTCCGACCTCGATATCGCGATCACCGGCGCTATCGACGCGCTGCAGGTCGCCGGCACCGTGACCGTCACCGACGCGCTCTACACGCAGCCGATCAAGATCATCTCGCAGCGCGGCGCCTCGGCCGACAGCGCCATCCAGCTCTTCTCCATTCGCGACGGGCCGCTCTCCACCATGCGACTCGACCTGCAGGTCGATGCCGACGACACGATCCGGGTCGACACGAACGTGGTGCAGGGGGTTATCCAGGCGGATCTGCGCATTCGCGGGACCGGCGCGGTCCCCGAGCAGGTCGGGCGCCTCGACTTCCGCGACCTGCTCTTCACCTTCCCGATCACGCGCGAGCGGCTGCGCATCGATCAGGGATCGGTTGTCTTCTCCGAGGAGGATCCCTTCCGACCGAGCCTGCGCATCCGGGGCGAGAAGCGCAAGCTCGGCCACGATCTGACCGTCGAGGTAATCGGCAGGATCGACACGGCGGAGGTCTTCATCACGTCGGTGCCGGCGCTGCCGCGCGACGAGGCGCTGCTGCTGCTGACCGCCGGGACGCTCAAGGAGAACATGGGTCAGAACCTCGCCATGTCGGCCGGCATGTTCGCGGGACGCTCCGCGCTGGAGCGTCTGCTCGGCCCGTCGGACCCCGACGAGGAGAGCTTCATCGAGCGCTTCGAGGTCGATACCGGGCGCGAACGCAGCAACACGGGCGACCCGACGATCGAGGCGTCATTCCGCGTCTCGGACAACGAACGCTGGTACGCCATCGCCGAGCGCGACCGCTGGGGCGACTACAACGGCGGCGTCATGCTGAGGTTCCGATTCCGTTGAGCCGGCTCGGACTCGTTTTCCTGCTCTTCCTTCTCGCCTGTCAGTCCTCGAAGACCGAGGGCGAGGGCGAAGAGGCCGGACCGCCGCCGCTTCCGGTCGAACTGACCGGCCAGGAAGGCGTGAGCGAGCGCGACCTTCGCTTTGCCGCGCGTCGCGAACTCTCCGCCTTCCAGAAGCGGGGCCGGCGCGCGGCGGACGCCTTCGACGCGGCCTACGCGATGGAGCTGGAGCTGCGCCGCCGCGGCTACGCGCACGGATCGGTCCGATTCGAGCTGCTGCCGAGCGAGGAGGCGCCCGAAAACCTGCGCTTCACGATCGAGGAGGGGCCGTTGGCCCGGATCGCGCTCGTCGCCTTTCCGGACAAGACGGAGCTGACGCCCGAGGAGCTGGGAACGCTGTTTCCCCAGGGCGAGCGGCCGCTCTTCCGGCAGTCGGAGATCGATTCGTCGGCGTCCGAGGTCGAGAAGGCGTTTCTGCTCGCCGGATTCCGCGACGTCGAGGTCGGGCCGGTCACGGTGACGTTCAATGACGCCAAGACCGAGGCGACCATCACCGTCCCCGTGCAGCAGGGCGACAAGTATCTCGTCCGGGAGGTGAAGTTCGAAGGCGACGCCGAGGACGAGCTGGAGCAGAACCTGCGCGGGTCGATGCTCGATCAGCCGTTCTACAGCCGCCTTCCCGCCGAGGCGGCCGCCCTGCTGCGCGCGGCGCTCTTCGACCTCGGCTATCACGACGCCAAGGTCTCGTTCGAGCGCACCTTCGACGTGGCGAACGTCACGATCACGATCTTCGCCGAACGCGGCACGCAGTACCGCGTGCGCGAGGTCCGGATCGAGGGCAACGACCGCACGCGACCGCGCTTCGTGAAGTCCCGCGTGGACCTCGAGAAGGGCGACGTGCTGTCGCAGGGCGAGATCGACCGCAGCGTGGGACGCCTCTACGAAACCGGCGTCTTCCGTTCCGTGCGCATGCGCCCCGACGCGCGCGCCGCCGACGCGGCGGAGGCGGATTTGCTCATCGAGCTGCAGGAGCTGGAGGCGCGCAGCATCTCGTTCGACGTCGGCTGGGGCAGCTACGAGCTGCTGCGCGGCGGCGTGCGCTACCAGGACCGCAACTTTCTCGGATTCGGGCGACGGCTCGACCTGGCGCTGCGCGGCAGCACCGTCGGCTACTCGCTCGAGGGCGCGATCTCCGACAACTTCCTGCTCGGCCGCAAGAACACCCTCACGCTGAGCGGGCAGCTCTTCCAGCGCGAGGAGCCCTCGTTCACCCGATTCGGATACCGCATCGCGCTTACGCTCACGCACCAGTACAACGAGATCTGGACGGTGCGCACCGGTTACGAAATCGATGCGCAGGAGGCGCGCGATATCCAGAGCGTGGTGGACTTCGAGGAGGGCGAGTTTCTCGCCTCGGCGGGCCTCTTCGCGAGCGTGGAGCGCGACACGCGCGAGACGCAGCTGGTGCCGGGCAAGGGATCGATCCTGGAGTTCGGCGCGTTCTGGTCGAACAACGCGCTGGGCGCCGATCTCAACTATGTCGAGCTGCGCATCAGCTGGTTCGGGTTCTTCCGCCTGAGCGAACGCATCGTGCTCGGCACCGGCTTCCGCGCGCAGTCGCGGCCGATCACCGACGACGCAATCACGCTGCCGATCCAGAAGCGGCTCTTCCTCGGCGGCGCCACCACGGTGCGCTCGTTCGAGCAGGACGAGCTCGGCCCCACCGACCCGATCACCGGCGAGCCGATCGGCGGCCTGACGCGCATGTCGGCCCACGTCGAGCTGCGCACGCGCATCTGGAACGAGCTGCACCTCGCGACGTTCTACGAGGTCGGCATGGTGTCCACGAAGGCGCTCTCCGTCGACGGCCCGCCGGGCCACGGGGTGGGCGCCGGTCTGCGCTACTACCTGCCGGTCGGCCCGATCCGGGTCGACGTCGCCTACAACCCGGGCGAACTCTTCGCCGGCGACTCGCGCTGGGTCTTCCATTTCGCGTTCGGCTTCAGCTTCTGAGCCGCCCCGCCCGTATAGAATGTGCCCCCGATGCGGGTGCTGATTCTGTGCTTCGCGACGTTCGCCGCGGGGACGCTGGCGGGGTCGATTCTGTTCAGCGAGGACGGCGGCGCGGCGCGCATGCGCGGGCGTGATGCCGGGACCGAGCGCACACGGGAGTATCGTCCGAGTCCGGTCGCGACGCGGGACGCCACGGACTTCGAGTCCGGTGCGCGAGCATCGGGTCCCGACGATCGCGCTCGCGAAGCCGACGTGCGCGCCCTGACGCGGCGCGCGAACAGCAGCATCGGCGACGTCACGCAGGGCGAGATCGCGGCCGCCATGCTGCAGGGCACCGGCAAGCTCAACGGCAGCGTGCGTGACCCGGAGGGCAATGCGGTCGCCGGCGTGATCATCACGGCGGTGCCGGACACCCGCCCCTTCGAGCTGACCGCGCGCTCCCGCGAGTCACGCCTGCGCTCCCATGAGGACCGACAGCTGGGCGACGTGGCGCAGTCCGCCATCGAGAACGAACTCTGGCGCCGGTTCTCGCGACGCACCGCGACGACCGACGCCAACGGCCGGTACGAGATGAGCGGCTTGACCGACACGCGTCATCGCCTGACCGCGTTCCATCCCAAGTACGACGTCCAGCCGCTCAACCAGCGCGGTCGCGTGCAGCCGGACGCGGTCGTCGACTTCGGCGCCAAGCCGATCGCCGAGATCCGCGTGCAGGTCAAACAGCCCGACGGCACGCTGGCGGAACACGCGTGGCTGCGCTGGGAAGGCGCGCACGGCCGGGGCCAGGAGGCGTGGCTGCGCGAGCAGGGAACCGTGCGGCTTCCGCTCGGCAGCTGCAAGGTGAAAGCGGAGCTGTGGCTCCCGGAGCCGATGGAGTCCGAGGAAGTCGAGCGCGAGATTCTCGCGTCGGAAGGGCAGGAGCCGATCGTCCTCGAGCTCAAGGCGCGCCGGGTGCTCACCGCGCGCCTCGCCATGCCAGAGGGCTACTCCGTGCCGCAGCGCGTGCAGTACCGCATGCGCAAGGTGGAAGGCGGCGAAGTCGAGCCGGAGTCGCTGCTGGCCGACCAGTCCAACCGCCATGCGCGGGTGCCTACGCCGGGTCGCGCGCACTGGTTCGACCTCGAGCCGGGCCGCTACCTCGTCGCGGCGTTCACCGACCAGCGGCGGCTGCTCGGCTCCGCCGTCGCCGAAGTCAAGGAGGGGCCGTCCGAGGTGGAGCTGTCGGTCGAGGAGCCGGACGCCGGCTCGTTCGTCATGGTCAAGCTGCTCGGTCCGGACGGCGGGCCCGTTCCCGGCAACGTCAGCTTCCGCGTCGTGAACACGGTGCAGAACCGCTCGCGTACCACCCGCGTCGATGCGATGCAGCGCGACGAGGCGTGGCTGGTCTTCCTCGACCGCGTGCCGGGCCGCAAGGACGGTGGCCGCGCGCAGATGCGGGTCGGCACGCGCGACTACGGGGGCGCCGTCGAGGAGTTCAACCTGCGCGGCGGCGGCACGATCAGCTTCAAGTTCGACAAGCCGGGTCGCATCCAGTTCGAGATCGACGGCTACAACGGGAGCGGCGTCGAGGGCTCGCTCTATGTCGCGCTGCGCGGCAAGCTCGGCGCCGACTCGTGGAACCTGGTCGCGCCCGACGGCACCGCGCGTTCGAGTGGCGTGCAGCCGGGCAACTACGACCTCTACCTGTACGTTCGCAGCAAGGGCCGCAACTGGCCCATCTACAAGAAGCCGATGGTGCTGCGGCCGGGAGAAGACGACCTGCGGCTCGCGGTGCCGACGCTGC
>JBCDBY010000038.1:0-21165 GCA_039182715.1 Planctomycetota bacterium | reverse complement strand
CGAACACGCCGGTATCGATCAGCTCGTACTCGGGCTCTTCGTAGCCGCGCTCCGCGTTGCGCGTGACCAGCTCCTCGTAGGGGTACGGCGCCTGCGGATACTTGTAGAGCGCTCGCATGTAGGAGTGCGTCGGCGTGCTGTCGAGATAGTAGTAGTACTCCTTGACGTCCTCGCCGTGGTTGCCCTGCTCGTTCGTCAGCCCGAAGAGCCGCTCCTTTAGGATCGGGTCGCGCCCGTTCCAGAGCGTCAGCGCGAAGCAGAGCAGCTGCCGGTCGTCCGAGATGCCGGCGATGCCGTCCTCGCCCCAGCGATAGGCGCGCAGCTTGGCCTGGTCGTGCGGGAAGTGCGCCCACGCGTTGCCGTCGGCCCCCTTGTCCTCGCGCACGGTGCCCCACTGCCGCTCGCTGAGGTACGGACCCCACCGACGCCAGGGCGCGCCCTCCTCGCGGGCGGCTTGGAGCCGCTTCCCTTCCTCGGACATGCGCTCATGTTGGACCAGCGTCGACCCCCAGGCAACGGTTAGCGCTTCAGAGTCGCTCTTTGCACAGCCTTCAACGCATGGCTCGTCACCGGAGGCACTTGTCCCTGCCCACCCGACGTGCGCACCGGACGCGCGGCGAAGGTCGTGATCGTCACGTCGAGCTCGTCGCTGCGGCGCGCGTAGACGTCGATGACGAAAGCGACGTAGACGAATCCCGCCCAGGTCGCGACGTACGTAAGATCCGCGACCCAAAGTTGATTCGGGCGGTCGGCGACAAAGTGACGTTCGACGAGGCCGCGAGGACGATCCGCATGCTCCTCGGGAATCGTCATCTTGAAACGGCGCCACGGAAGACTCCTTGGAAGCCTTCAGCTCGCATCAGTCGCTCCACCGTACAGCGCGCCACCGCGAAGCCCTCGCGACGCATCTGCTTCCAGACCTTGCGGACCCCATACACGCTGAAATTCTCGGCATGGACGCGACGGACCTCCGGACGCAGGCGCTCGTCGCGCTTCGCTCGCTCGGGGCGCCGCTCCGGCTCGCGCTCACGCGACTTCATCTCGTAGTACGTCGATGGGGCGATCGGAAAGACCCTGCAGATCGGCTCGACCCCATATCGCGAGCGATGCTCGTCGATGAAGCGCACCATTACCGCGGTCGGCGGTCGAGCTCTGCCTGCGCGAAATACGCGGATGCATTGCGCAGGATCTCGTTGGATCGCTTGAGCTCGCGATTCTCGCGCTCCAGTGTCTTCAGCCGCTCCCGATCATCGCTCGTCAGACCGGCACGATCTCAGCGGTCCATCTCCACGCGCCGCGTCCACTTCCGAATCGTCTCCGGCGAGCAGCTGTCGCGCACCCGGCTCCCCGGACACTCGGTTGAGTCTACTCGCTCAGGCGGCGACCTCCGCCACCATCCGCACCGCGCGCTCGCGAAGCTCCGGTGAGTACTTACTCGGTCGTCCCATAGCCACCATCCTCTCAAGGAATAGGGTCTCCGGGAAAACCGGGGCGGATCACACCGACGATAGCGACGGTCCGTGACGCCCCCTGGCCTTCCGAACCCCCGAACGCGATCCGGTACTGCCCGCGAGGAAGCTCCAAAGTCTGCTCAAGCCCCCAATCGATCACGTCCACGGGCAAGACCACCGTGTCCACGTTTTCGTGGAGCGGCCGAATCGCAAGCCGACCGGCGACGGGCGTGCCATCACTGTCTTGAATTTCAAGTCGCAACAGGCCGCTCTCTCCGGTTGTCGCATCGCCTGCCTCCGATGCCCCCGCCCCGGTCCGAAGGACCTTGTCCACGTCTGCCCCAGACCACCGCAGATACCTTTCGGGTGAAAGGCGCTGGTAGTTCCCCCGAACCGCGGGTTCATCGTCACGGGCAATCGAACTCAGACGATGGACCATGGCGCAAACAAGTGCGCCGATGCAAATCAAGGTCGCCGCCCTCACCTCTCGAGCCTGTAGCGCGGGAGGGTAAACGTCCGACCATCCTCCAGCTCCGTCGCCAGCCCGATATGCTCGTGCGACTTCACCATCGGGACTCCAGGCTTCCGAAGCCTCGGATCCACCGCAGACATCTGCAGGTTGTAGACCTCGTGAGAGCAGGCGGGGATTTCGTACACCCCATCGCCTATGTGACGCCCCCTAAGTCGAGGCAGGATACCGAACGGCTTTGTGGCCAGCAGGATGGTCGCACGAAGGACCGGTGTTCGATCGGGGTACTGTAGACGGATCCTCACTGCGCTGGACTTCCGCAGCGTCAACTCCAAGGTGTGCTCTCTCGGGCGCCAGTCTCTTTGCTCCGCTGCAGCGCTCGTCTTGCGATCGAACGCAACGACTCGATAGACGCCGTCGTCCTGGAGTCCTGCGAGATACGCCTCGCCATTCGAGTCCGTCGCGACTCTGGTCCTGCTCAAGGATCCAACTGTGGACCTGGATTCGAACACGGTCACCATTGCGCCAATTGCCGGGGTGCCGTCTTCGGACAACACGCGGCAGCGGCCGCTTGCACGCGCCACGGGGAGTTCCAGTTCGAGCACGTCTTGCGCCCTCACGACCTCCCTCAATTTCGTCATCGGGATCTCGACCGGGAGCGGCCTACCCCCGCCCACGTTCACGTAGACGACCGCCGTCGTGCAATCTTTCAAACGCGGTGAATCGGCCTTCAACAGCCGTGGGGTCACACAGATCCAGTCGCTGTATCCGGTCCCGGTTCCGTACTCGCCGAACGCATTGAACCACCCCTCCACCACCGGCTTGTCTCCGTTCATGAACACCATGGACCCGCCGGTGAGGACGCCGTTTGCGCCTCGTAGTCGGGCGACAAAAAAGGCAGACGGGCGATCATGGACGCCTCGAAGCTGAAACTTCGACTCAAGTCGTTGCCCTTGTAATTGGAATCGTCCGGGCGTCTCGAACTGCTCAACGATCGGAATTCCTCGCCTCTTGTAAAGACATCTCAGTGCGTGATCATGGAACTTCATCCCGCCGCCGAGACCGATCTTCCACTCGGCTCGACCTTGCGTGTCGGTCCGGCCGTGGAAGTGAATTGGATAACCGCCGCCGCCGAGGCTCGTCCCGGCCAAAAGAGCGACGTCGATCCCGGCCGCCGCCGTTTTATCGATGTCCCACTCGAGATCGACGGCAATCGTCCGGAACGACTCGCGATCCAGGATGATGCGCGCGGCGTCCTCGATTGCCTCCGATCTCGAGACCGGGAAGTACACCGTGCCGTTCGACGGGACATTCACCTCGGCGATCGCAAACGCCCGCCAAGGAGGCCAATAAAAAGAAACGCGACCGAGGTCGTCTGAGGTTCCGACTGCGAAACTCAGAGGGGCGTGGAACCTGTGCTCGGCCACCACCGCGTCGGAAAGAGCAACCGAGACGCCCGGAACGGGATCACCGTCCGCCGTCTCGACCCGGATCTGCGCCTCCTGCAGGGAGTCTGCCGGGACGGAGATCGTGTGCTTCCCCTCGAACCCGGCGGGAATGATTTTGTAGGGACCGACACTCGAACTCCCGCTTCGAACGTACAGCTCGTATCGAGAGAGTGCGCCGCTTCGAATCTCAAGAACCTGGGACTCGAACAACGAAAGCGCGAACTTTCCCGAGCTGTCCGTCGGCGGAGATTCTCCCAGCGGATACTTCGAGTACCCGTAGGTTGGTAGCAGCGCAACCCGAGCCCCCTCCATCGGTGTCCCATCTTCGGATTGGACGGTTCCTCCGTACGTCAGAGCTCCAGAGAGCTGGACGACCCCCAGATCGGCATCGCGCTGCCGCAGCCGAAACGTCCGGCCATGTGCACCCACCGCGAGAAAGTCGATGTCGGCCGGCTGCGCGGGATCCCAGTCATAACGGACGTGAAATGACTCTTGCGAAAGTTGAATCTCCTTTAGAACCTCCCCGTTCCGCTTCAGCCGCAGCGTGATCCGTCGGAGCGATTCTGGGCCCTCGATGGAGCCTCGAACCGACGCGATTCGCCCGACGTCCCGGCGAAGCGACACGTCCAGCTCTCTCCGATTCGACGAGTCCCGCCCGGGAGCTTCCCGTTGAGCGCCAGATTCGCTTCGCGTGGACCTCGGATCAACCGTACCCGAAGCCCACCAAACCAGCGCCAGGACGACCGCAATGGCCGAGAGAACAACTGCTGTCCGCTTCATTTATCCCATCCCGACCTCTGTGCCGCGACTCGGGGTCGCGGCACAGAGCAGATTCATTGTTCTAGTTACAGTCTCCGTTCGCGTCCGGTCCACCCGCCGGCGCATATGTCGTTCCACCCGGAGGGACGGGGTTGGGAGTCGCGGTGTAGGAACTGCAGTGTCCGCCGGCGCCCGGGTTGTTCGAGGCCGAGCAGTGGCCCCCATTCGAAGCGGTCGTCGTGCAGTTGCCGCCGGAGCCCGCCTCGGCCGAACAGGCCGGAACGCGCCCGCTTCCGATCCGCTCACCCGGACGACGCCGCCCTCCGCATGCAGATTGGGTTTGACCGCCTCGTCGTACCAGGACCAGACGTTGCGAAACCAGAGCGTCGGCAGCAGTCGCAGCGTCGCGGCGTCCGGACCGCGGTTCGTCGCGTGGACACGAATGCAGAGGTCTTCCGGCGCCGCCTTGGCGTACTCGATCTCGACGTCGAAGTAGCGGTCGTCGTCGAACACGCCGGTATCGATCAGCTCGTACTCGGGCTCCTCGTAGCCGCGCTCCGCGTTGCGCGTGACCAGCTCCTCGTAGGGGTACGGCGCTTGCGGATACTTGTAGAGCGCCCGCATGTAGGAGTGCGTCGGCGTGCTTTCGAGGTAATAGTAGTACTCCTTGACGTCCTCGCCGTGGTTGCCCTGCTCGTTCGTCAGCCCGAAGAGCCGCTCCTTTAGGATCGGGTCGCGCCCGTTCCAGAGCGTCAGCGCGAAGCAGAGCAGCTGGCGGTCGTCCGAGATGCCGGCGATGCCGTCTTCGCCCCAGCGATAGGCGCGCAGCTTGGACTGGTCGTGCGGGAAGTGCGCCCACGCGTTGCCGTCGGCCCCCTTGTCCTCGCGCACGGTGCCCCACTGCCGCTCGCTGAGGTAGGGCCCCCACCGACGCCAGGGCGTACCGGCTTCCCGCGCCTCCCGGAGTCTTCTGCCTTCTGCGGTCACTGGTCGTCCTGCATCCGCGCCCTACGCGCAGGGCGAATGCTAAGTGTTCCATGGAGTCCGCGGCACGAAAACCGATCGCGCGCCCGCTGCGGCTCGCCGCCGCGTCGTTCGACGCGGTGTTTTCCGAGCGCAACGTGGAGTGGATGGGCCGCTGGTTGATCCGACTCGCGCTGATCGGGTTCCTCGTGCACCTGCTGCTGATTCTGCTCAACCAGGTGTGGCCCGATCCCCCGCGGCTGCTCTCGCTCGTCGGCACTTCGTACCTCGCCGCCCTCTACACGCCATTTAGCCTCATCCTCTTCTACGAGGTGATCCAGCTGGTGCTGTCGGTGCCGGAATCGACGACGCGGTCCAACGGCAAGGAGTACGAAATCGTCTCGCTGATCGTTCTGCGCAGCGCCTTCAAGGACCTTGCGCTGCTGGACAGCGCGGCCGGCGTCACCGAGCAGACCGAGGCGGTGAAGTTCGTGCTGCTCGACATGTTCGGCGGCCTCGCGATGTTCCTGCTGGTCGCCTGCTTCTACCACGTGGCTCGTATCGCGCCGGTGCCGACGCTGGGCGATCATGCGGAAGACCGGTCGCGGCTCGCGCAGTTCGTTGCGCTGAAGAAGGCAATTGCGCTTGGGCTGGCCACGCTTCTGGCCGGCTTCGCCCTCTGGAGTTTCGGTTCGTGGGCCGTCGATGCGTTCCGCGTCGCCTATCTCGACTCGGTCACGAGCATCGACCTCGACACGCTCTTCTACGCCGAGTTCTTCACCATCATGATCTTCTCCGACGTCGTGATCCTGATCGTGTCGATGACGCTCTCAGATCGCTACGAGCTGGTGTTCCGCAACGCCGGCTTCGTCGCCTCGACGGTCCTCATCCGCCTCTCCCTGATCGCCGACCGGCCCTACCGCCTGCTGCTCGGCCTGCTCGCGATCGGCTTCGGCGTGCTGGTCCTGCTCATTTACCAGTACTGTCGGCGGGTGCGGAGCGGCGAAGCGTCGCCCGCTGCACCGCCTTCAGGGCGTAGCTCGTGACGGGCGGCACTCGCGCCTCGCCTCCGGACGTCCGCACCGGGCGCGCGGCGAAGGTCGTGATCGTCACGTCGAGCTCGTCGCCGCGGCGCGCGTAGGTGACCTCGAGGGAGTTCCCGGAGACACCGAAACGGCTGCGGAGGTTCTCCCCCTCGAGGTAGGAGTCGATCAGGATCGAGTTCTTCTCGTCGATGACGTAGTGGTTGCCCTCCTTGGGCACCAGCTCGTACGCGCGCTCCTGCCGCTGCGCCCCTTCGCCGTAGACGATGCGCCACGTCCAGCGCCCGCTCTCCTCGATCGGCGCGACGTGCAGCTCCATGGGGAAGCTCAGGTCGGGCTGTCCGGCGCGCACGACGCGGCACGGCCCCTTCCACGAGCCCTTCCAGGAGGCGGGGAAGCCCGGTTTGGTGTCTTCCGCGTGGAGCGTCGCCAGCAGGACCAGGGGGAGCCAGAGGATTCGGCGCATGCCGCACAGCCTACGCGACCGGCCGTGGCAGACTGAAGCGATGCGGATCCGCAACGCGCTCCGCGGGCTCTTCATCGGCGACGCGCTCGCCATGCCCGCGCACTGGTACTACAACGTCGACAACATCCGCCGCGACTTCGACGGCGGCGTGAGCGGATACGCGGACGCGCCGACGCCGCACCCCGAGAGCTTCATGGTCGGCATGGCGTACCGCCCGGATGTCGACGTCGCCCGGGAGCTGGGCCGCCCGTTCGACATCCTGCACGAGCACGCGCGCTTCTACCGCACCACCTACTCCGACCTCGTCATCGACACGTCGGAGCGGGAGAGCGAGCACGGCAACGCGGTCCCGAAGCTGGAGGACCGCTACCACTACCACCACGGCCTGAAGGCGGGCGAGAACACCCTCGCGGCGCATCTGGCGCGCGTCCTGATGCGTTCCGTCGCGGAACACGGCGGCTATGCCCCCGACGCCTTCCTCGATGCGTTCGTCACCTACATGACCACGCCCGGCCTGAACCGAGACCCCTACTGCGAGATCTACGTGCGCTGCTGGTTCGAGCACTACACGCGCGGCTGGCCGCTCCACGCCTGCGCGGAGGAGCAGCGCAACGTCTGGTCGATCGGCTCACACGGCGGCATGATCCGGCCGCTTGTGCTCGCGCTCATGGACGACAGCGCGTACCAGGCTCTCGGTTTCGCGCTCGAGCACCAGAACCTGACCCATCGCTCCGAAAACGTCTCGTCGGCGCTCGCCGTCGCCGTGCCGCTGCTGCATGCGCTCGCGCGTGGCGGCGACATCCGCGAACTGGTGCCGGAGGCGCTGGCGAGGCTGCGGGTGCCCAAGGTCACCGGCGAGGAGCTCTTCCGGCTCTATCGCGACCACAAGGGGCCCGGCAACATCCCGCCCGACGAGATGTGGCGCCTGCACACCGACCTGGAGGAGGCACCCGTCGAAGCGGCACGCCTCGCGACCGCCTGCTACACGGAGCACGGCCTACCGCTCATGCTCGCCCTGGCGCGCGACCACGACTACGACTTCGAAGCGACGCTGCTCGCCAGCGTGAACCTCGGCGGCGACAACGTGCACCGGACGGCGGTGCTGGGCATGCTGATGGGAGCGGCGACGGAAGAGCTGCCGGCGCATCTCGTGGAGGGACTCGTCGATCGGGAGGAGATCGAGGGCGAGATCGAGCGGTTCATGCGGCCGGGGGCTGGGGGCCGGGAGCCGGGGGCTTGAGTTGCGCTACTTCACCTGCGGATTCCGGAAGCGGACGAGGCTCCCGTAGGCGCCGACGCCGGCGCGGGTGCCGCGCAGCGGGACGGTGTAGGGCAGTTCGAACGTCTCCGTGCGCGGGCCGACGGTGACGGAGACGGAGTCGCCGTCGGTCGTCGCCTCGACGTCGTGCCAGCCGCCGAGCGGGAGGTCCTTGTCGTAGTTGACGCGGCCGACCGTGGTCCACGAACCGTACCGGTTCCAGAACAGCATGATGTAGCGCGGGCCGACGGCGATCTTGAGGAACTGCTCGGCGCGCTGGCCACGCGCGTACGCGAGGTAGAGGTCGGCCTGGCTCTGGCCGGCGGTGTCCCACTGGAACGCCGTGCGCAGCGTCTGATCCGGCGCTTCCTCCTTTACGGGCGGCAGGATCGCGAAGGCGGCGCGGTTGCGACCGGTGAGGACCGACCAGGTCTCCTTCTCGATCTCGATGAACCCGTTGCGCAGCAGCGGCACGTTCGACGCCTTGCGATTGGTCACCTTGCGCAGCACCTCCACCGCCGGGCCGTACTCGCGCTCGAACCAGGCGCGCGCCAGCACCCGGCTCGTCGGCTCATGCAGGTGGTCGGTGAGCAACCGCAACAGCGCCTTCACCTTCTTCGGACGACGCAGCATCTCCTCCACGAGATAGAGCGCGGCCGCATAGAACGCGTCGACCGGGTCGCCGGTCGAGTCGCCGAAGAGATCCTCGGGCCGCGGCGCGGTGCCCCGCCGCTGCGACTCGAGCCAGTAGGCGTCGATCCGCGCGCGCTCGTGTTCGCGGTCCTTCTTGCCGAGCGCCTTCAGCGTGCCCGCTTCCGCCAACCCCTCCTTCAGCCAGACGGGCCAGCGGCTGCTCATGCTCGGATAGGCGCGGTCCGCCACCATGTGGTGCAGCTCGTGGATCGTGGTCGAACGAAGCTGCAGCGGAAGCCGCTTGTCACAGCCGGCATGCCAGACGTGATAGCAGTCGACGAAGCCATGGCCGGTGAGCCCCAGATGAAACCCGCGGCGATCGTTGAACTGGCCGTCGTTGAGCAGGTTGCCGACCTTCTCGAAGCGGCCTTTGGTGTGCAGCAGGTAGATCTCGTACGGCCCCTTCGGCGGCGACGCCTGCAGGACGCGCGCGTGCACGCGAATCGCCTTGCGGCACTCCTCCGCGAGCGCGCGCACCCCGTCGAGCGCCTTGATGTCGGTGAGAATGCGGATCGGGCCTGCTTCCACGGTCGTCACGTCCCCGACCGCGCTCCGCAGCGCGGACTGCGAAACGAAGCGCCAGCTGATCGTGCTGTCGCCGACGCGCAGGTTGGTTTTCATGAACCCCTGACCCGACGTCACGCCGACCGCTGCGAGCTCGTTCGACGTGCTGCCCACCCAGTAGGCGGAGTCCGCGATGCGACTCCCGTCGGGGTCGCGCATCACGAACTGAAAGTCGGAGCCCGACGCCTCGATGCCGATGCGATAGGTCCCCGGCTCGACCGCGGCGTCGAGATACCAGCCCGCCTCGGTGAACGTGACCCGCATCACGTCCTCGAGCGCGGCGCGCTGCTCCTCCGTGAGCGCCTCACTGCCGCGCGTGGCCTGCACCATGCCCTTGCTGAAGAGGCGAATGCGGCGCACGGTCGCCGAGACGCCGTTGGCCATCGCGTTTCCGCTCCAACCCGCCCGCACGACCTCGTCGGCGAACGTCTCGGCGGGCGAGGAGGCGGTCTGGGCGCGCAGCGGGAGCGTGCAGAGCAGGGCGGCGACGACGACTCTCATCGCCCCATGAGAACGCATCCCGTCAGGGTCGGGCGGAGGAAAGTTTCACGAAGCGGTAGGCCCCCTCGGTCGCCCCCCAAGCCTGCACGTCGTCCTCGGTCCAGCCGCGGTCCCAGCTCGTCAGCAGCCCCGCGGTGATCGTGACCTCCGACGTGGCGTACGCCGCGTCCCCGATGCTGCTCTCGCAGCCCTTGCCGCGCGTCGAGCCGACATACGAGCCGTCCGCCTGCCGCGTCAGGAAGATCGAGCACCCCGTCCGCAGCTTGAGCTGACCCGGCGTGACGTCGGGCAGGTCCCAGCGGCCCGCATGCGCGAGCGGATCGCCCGGCAGTGCGTAGACCTCGCTTCGGATGACCCCGTCGTCCTGGCGCACCAGCCGGTAGACGCGCTGCCGGTACGGGCGCTCCGGCTTCGCGGTGGTCGCCTGCTCAACGTAGAGCCACGGGCCGTCGGCGCGATCGGTCCAGATCGGCAGCATGACGAGCCGGATCGGGAAGAAGTTCTCCGGGTCCTGCTTCGACTGCGCCTCGCTGCTGAAGGTACCGGTCATCCAGGCGCGCAGCTCGGCGACGTCGTCGGTCGAGGGCGAGCTCGCGCAGGAGAGAAGCAGAAGGAGCAACGGAAGCGTGCGCATCGCCCCACCCTACGAAATCTGGCAGGTGCGGCAGACGTAGATGCGACGGCCCGCCTGGGCGTCGCGCTCGATCGTGCCGCCGCAGCGATAGCAGGACCGGCCGTCGCGGCCGAAGACGCGATAGCGGTAGCGCGCCCGGGTCGCACCCGCGGCCTTGAGCCGTTTCACCGTCGCGGCGTCGTTCGTGATCCCCGCCGTGCGGTAGGACTGCCGCGTGAGCTGCAGCGCCGCGCGCGCCACGGCCGCCAACTCGCGCCGCGTGCAGTCGATCGGCCGCCGCGCCGGATCGACGCGCGCGACGAAGAGCAGCTCGGATCGCAGGTAGTTGCCGATGCCGGCGAGGAACCCCTGGTCGAGAAAGAGCGCGGCGAGCCGACGACGGCGATAGGTCGGGCTCTCCAGACGCTCGCGCACCTGCTTCGCCGTGACCGCCTCGTCGAGCGCGTCGGGCCCCAGCTTCGCGAGATAGGGATGCGAGTCGAGCGCGTCGCGTTCGTAGACGTCGATCTCGGAGGCGGAGTAGAGCAGCGCGGCGTGCGTCTCGTTACGGATCGAAAGACGCAGCGACCGGTTGGTCTCGGGCAGCTTGTCGCCCTTGCGCGTCATCCAGCGGCCGTAGAGCTGGTTGTGCGAGACGATGACGAAGTCGTTCTCGAACGCGGTGAGCAGCGCCTTGCCGCGCGATGTGACCGACGAGACCACCTGCCCCGAGAGATGGTGCTCGAACGGCTTCAGCCGGTCGTGAAAGAACCAGACCTCTTCCGCACGCTTGCCGACGATGGCGCGGCCGACGCGGTCCGCTTCGCGGCGGATCTCGGGACCCTCGGGCACGGGCTACGAGCGGCGCGTGAGGCGGTAGCCCTGAATCTGGTATTCCTTGCCGTCCACGGCCGCAAACGTCTTGATGTTGATCAGACCGGCGTTGGGCTGCGCGATCTCAACGCGCACGTTGGAGACTCCTTTCGGCAGGTCGCCGCCCACGAGGTAGTAGTTGTAGGTCTGCTTCGGGGCGATGTACTCCCCGATCATCTTCTCTTTACCGATGTCCGACCAGTTGGAGTCGATGCGGAAGCCCTTGCTGTCGGAGAAGGTAAAGATCGACGTGCCGGAAATGGAAGGTCCACCCGACTTCTCGCGGATGTCGGACCAGGTAACGCGCAGCTGGTTCTTCGAAATCAGGACCGCTTCGGCGCGTCCGGTGCCGTTGATGCGCTTGCCCTGCTCGTCGAGCGCCCAGATCGTCATGTCCCAGCTGCCGACGCCGTCCTGCAGGTGGCGCAGGCCAGCCTGATCGTTGGTCTCGCCCTGCATGGCGCCGCCGATCGCTTCCGCATGCCGACGCATGCGGCGATCCTGGCGGCCCTGGTCGTACTCGTACAGCCCGCCCTTGACGCCGCCCGCGATCGCGCCGATGGCAAGGCCGCGTTCGGGCTTGCCGACGATGGCGCCGAGCGCCAGTCCGGCGACCGCGCCGATCACGGCGCCCTTCGCGGCGCCTCCCGCCACGGTGCCCTCTTCGCTGCCCTGGCAGGCGATGGCGAAACAGGAGAGAAGAAGTACGAATCGACGAAGAAGTGTCCGCATATGGAGATCGTAGAAGAGCGCCGCGCGATCGCCAAGCCGCACCAATCCGGTCAGCCCGCCGTCGAGCGGAACGCGGCGACGATTCGGCCGCACGCGCGCGGCTCTCCTTCGCTAAACTGCGCGCTGGTTAGGCGTCGGTTTCGACATACGAAGCCGCCGCCATGGTGAGGAGAGAATAGACGTGCACGCGATTGCTATGCGAATCGCAGGGATGCTTTGTCTCTGCGCGACCCTGGCTCTGGCCCAGGGCATGAGCCTCGACGACCTGATCAACCTGCGCAAGGCGGGTTTCTCCGAGGCGGAGATCCAGAAGGAGATCGAACGGGCCGGCAAACCGGCCGGCGTGGACGCCGCCGCGGCGAAGCGGCTGCGCGACGCGGGCTTCAGTCAGGCGTTCGTCGACAAGCTGCGCGGCGGCGCACCGCTCGACGCCGCCAAGGTGCGTGCGATGCACGCCGGTGGCAGCTCGTCGGTCGACATCCTGCGCGCCCTGGCCGGCGCGCCGCAGCGCATCACGGTCACCGCGCCGCAGGCGCTCGAGATGACGCGTGCCGGCGTCCCGGCGATCGTCGTGCGCGCCATGCGCGGCGGCGGCGTCGATGCCGACGAGATCATGCGGCTCGCCAAGGACGGCGCGACCGCCGACGAACTCAACGCGCTGCTCGACGTGGTCGGGACGCGCAAGGCGCCCGACGCGCAGCAGGCGCTCGCGCTCATGCGCGCCGGCGTGGCCGACTCCGTCGTCAAGCGACTGCGCAGCGGCGACGCGCCGAAGGCGGATGCGGACGGCTTCCGCTCCTACCGCCATCCCAACAACCGCTTCTCCCTGCGCTACCCCGGCGACTGGACGCCGATGGTGCACGTGCAGGAGGAAGACATCCTGCTGGAGTTCGTCTTCACGCCGGTTCGCAACGAGCCCGACGCCGAGAAGCTTCCGATCGGCCTCAGCGTCGTGCCGATCCACCTCACGCCCGGCACGAGCATCGCCGTGCAGGACCTCGCCGCTGTCGCGAAGCAGCTGCTTCCGGCCGTCCTCGCCGAAGAGCCCGGCCTCAAGCTGCACGGCGAGATCCGCGCCGGCAAGCTCGCCGGCACCGATGCGCAGTTCCTCGAGCTGCGCGGCAAGATGAAGAAGCGCGGCCCGAAGCCGATCCGGATGACGGCCGCGATCATGCGCAAGGACGGCATTCTCTGCTTCGTCTCGGCGTGGGCGCCGGTCAATGAGTACGAGTCCTATAGCGACCGGTTCGGCCGCGGCGCCGCCTCGCTTCGGTTCGGGAACCCGCCCGCGTTCTCGAGCCGCACCAAGACCACGTCGCAGGCGTTCGTCGACCGCTACCGCAAGTCGGTCGTTCGCGTCGTGTCCGCCAAGGGGTCCGGCACCGGCTTCGTCGTCCGTAAGGACGGCTACGTCCTCACCAATCACCACGTGGTGTTCGACCGCGACAAGGGCGAGCTCATGCAGGACTTCACCCTGCAGTTCGACTCCGCGCTGGGCCTGAAGCCGGTGCGCGCGAAGCTCGTCGGCGCCAAGTACACGTCGGGCAACTTCGGCGTGAACAAGAGCTCGACCGGCATCGATATCGCGCTCCTCAAGATCACGGATCCGGGCACCTTCGATCCGCTTCCGATCTCGCCGCTGTCCAATGTGAAGCTCTCCGACCCCGTGGTCACGATGGGCTTCCCGTACTCGACCAGCTTCGGCGGTGCGGATCAGCTCTCGATGTTCGTGACGCGCGGCGTGGTCGTGCGCTTCAACAAGGACATCTGGGGCGGGACCGAGGGCCTCTTCATCGACGCGAAGATCACGCACGGCAACAGCGGCGGGCCGTGCATCAATCTCGCGACCGGCGGCGTCATCGGCCTCAACACGTGGGGCTTCAACATCGTCGGGACAGAAACCGCCCGGGCGCTGGAGAACAACCTGGTCGGCTACAACGGCGTCGTCCCGATCGACGCGGCGCTGGACGAGTGGCCGGACTACCTGCGCATCGACGTGGACGCGGCCGGCCGTCTCACGGCGGAAGACCGATTCGTTCTGGCTGTCGACTACTTCGGCAAGGGCCACTTCAGCGCCGCCTACCGGCAGGCCGCCCGGGTCATCGAGGCGCAGCCGGCCAACGCGGACGCCCGCGTCCTGCTGGCGGTGAGCGCCCTGCGCGACGGCAAGGCGCAGGAGTTCGAGGGCCATCTCGACACCGCGCTGAAGGCCGACGCGGAGCACTACACGGCGCTCATCCTGCGCGCGCAGGCACATGCAGAGAAGCAGGAGTTCGCGAAGGCGTCGATTCTGGCCGAGCGCGCGATCAAGGCGCGGCCCGAGAGCCCGCTGCCCTACCTCGCGCGCGCCGGCCTGTACATGGCGGTCAAGCGCTACGACGACGCGCTGGCCGACTCCGACACGGCCGTGAAACTCGCCTACGGCGTGAGTTGCGACGCAGAGCTCGCGGCGGCCGCCGCCTACTACGCCATGGGGAAGCTGGACGAGGGTCGCGAGCGCTATCGCAATGCGCTCAAGATCACGCCGGGCCGCTTCGAAGCACTCATGGGCATCGCCGAGTTCTTCGAGCGCAAGAAGATGTACGAAGCGGCGCTTCTCGAGTTCGGCAAGGTCGCCGAGCAGATGCCGCTGTCGCCGCTCCCCCATCAGGCGATGGGTCGCTGCTTCGTCGCCCTGAAGCAGCTTCCGCAGGCCAAGAAGGCGTACCTCGAAGCGAACCGCATCTACCTCAAGCACGCGCAGTTTCCGCCGGAGGAGATGTTCGCGGAGCTCGCGGAAGTCCATCGCCAGCTCGGCGAGAACTCCGAGCGCTTCGTGACGCTTCGCATGCGCTCCGATCTCTATCCCGCCTCGATCGCCGGACACGTCGATCTGGCGCGGCTGCACGCCACGAACCAGAAGTCGCCGATGCCGGCGATCGCCTACGCCCACGCCGTCACTGCGTTCCAGCTTTCGAAGGGTGCGGAGGAGGTCCGCCAGGCCATCGGCTCGATCCCCCAGAAGGCGATCTCGCTCAACGACCTGATCATCATGGGCAAGCTCGAGTACCGCATGTCCGGTCTGGTCGCAATGCAGTTCGCACCGATCGGCTTCCGGGTCGACAAGCAGTTCCTGAGCAAGCTGCCCAAGCAGCTTCCGAAGTTCACCGTGGATGCGCTGTTGCTGATCATCAAGCGCCAGAAGCAGGGCGGAACGAATCCGGGCCCCGGTCCGAACCGCCCGGGCCCCGGCCCCAACAACCCGGACCCGGGCAACGACGGCATCTGGCGGACCGCCGACAAGTCGTTCGGCGTGAAGATCCCCGCCGGGTTCCAGAACCAGCAGCAGCGGGTCCAGACCGTACAGTCGAACGGCTTCGGCTGGGTCGTGTTCGCCGGGCAGAGCGAAGCGCAGGGCGCGGAGATTCTGCTCTTCGCGTTCAAGCCGGAGGTGCGCAGCTTCGCCGCCGCGCAGCGCAAGATCGCCGACTACGCGAGCAAGATCGGACTCCGCATCCAGTTCCAACCGGGACGCACCGCGAACTGGGGCAAGGAGAACCCTCCGGCCGGCCAGTACTTCAAGGTCGTCCTGAGCAACGAGAAGGCGAAGATCGAAGGCGAGATGCTGCTGGTCGCGACGCAATCGGGCATGCGCGGCGGATGGGTGCTCTCCTTCCATCCGGAGGGAATCGCGAAGATCGCGGCGCTGCGCAAGTCGGTCCTCGGCAGCTTCCGCGTCGTCGGCGCGGTCTCCCCGGGGAGCGGAGGCAACACGCCGACGCCCGGCCCGGGTCCTGGTCCGGGTCCTGGTCCGGGTCCTGGTCCGGGTCCTGGTCCGGGCCCGGGTCCTGGTCCCGGCCCGAACGCACCCGGTACGTGGACGATGCCCGACGGCTCGATGTCGGTGCAGATTCCCAACGGCTTCCAGCTCGACCCCGACATCGCGAAGCTGCCGCCCGAGGATCAGTTCGTGAAGATGTACGCGTCGGACAACAAGGGTCTCGTCGTCATGGCGTGGGCCTTCCCGCCGCAGACCGACCTGAACAAGGCGATCGGCACCTACGCGAACTTCATGAAGAAGCGCAACGTGCAGATCCAGGTCGAGGGCAACGCCGCGATCAAGAACGGGTCGCAGACGATGGTCCACGGCAACTACACGTCGAACAGCGTGAAGCACAAGTGGATCGCGGTGTTCGGCAGGTCCCCCAAGGGGCTGCGCGCGCTGTTCCAGCGGTGTCCGGACGCCCAACTGGAGGCCTACCTCCCGATTCGCAACGGCCTCATCAACAGCTTCCGGACGTCGGGTGGCGCGCCGACGCCGGGGCCCGGGAGCTCCGACGACAAGGTGCCGGCCCCCTTCGGCGGCAACCAGTCGGGCGAACCGGACCCTGTATCGAAGCCGAACGAGGACGACGGCATTCCCAGTCCGGGCCAGAACGGTCGCGGCCGGGGTGGCTCGCAAGGTCCGATCAACGGCGGCGACGACAGCACAAAGCCCCCGCCGCCTTCCTGGACCAGTGCGGACCAGTCCTTCCGCATGCCCCTCCCGCAGGGTTACAAGCGCAACCCGCAACGCGAACAGCTGGCGAAGCAGAACGGCTTCGGCTGGATCGCGATGGTGGCGGAGAACCAGGCGATTCAGTCGGACGTCTCCGCCCTCGTCTTCCCCGCCGCGGTGCAGACCTTCGAGCAGGCCAAACAGGAGATCGGCCGCTACGCGACCGCGCTGGGCGTCCAGCTCAACATCGAGAAGGAAGTCCCGATCCAGTTCGGCGGGCAACAGGCGCTGCACGCCTGGGGCACCGGCGGCAACCAGCAGCTGCGGTTCGCGTGGGAGACCATCGTCGTGCAGGGCAAGGGCGGCGTCCGCGGATTCTGGATGCAGGCCTACGGCGCCGGGCGCGACCGGTTCAAGCAGGCGCGCGACGCCGTCGTGGCCGGCATGCGCGTCGGACCCGGAGGCGGAGGCACGGGCGGCGCAGGGGGCACGGGCGGCATCGGCGGCAACCAGCCCGCCGGCAACAACGCCTCCTGGCGCGACCCGCAGGGCCGCGTGTCACTCCAGTTCCCGCGCTCCTACCGGATCAACCAGCAGGCGGCGCAGAACTACGCGCGCAACGGCATCCGCTTCCTGCCGATGCTGGCCGTCAACCAGAACACGCGCAGCGACTTCTTCGTCACCGACTTCGCGGGCGGCGCCCGCACGGTGGACGATGCGCTGCGAGCCGTCGTGCAGTTCGAAGCCAACATGAACGCGCGCATGACCATCGGCGGCCGCCAGAAGTTCAAGGTCGGACAGCTCGACGGCGAGCTCGTCTCCGGTCAGCTCTCCTTCCCCAACGGCAACGTCCTGCAGTGGGAAGCGGTCGTCGTGCCGGCGCAGTCGGGCGCTCGCGGGGTCTTCTTCTTCTGCCCGCCGCAGGCGTGGCAGCAGACCTTCGAGGATCGCAAACTCATCTTCACCAGCTTCCGGATCAGCCGATGAAACGCACTCTCCTGCTCCTCCTCCCGCTCCTGATCGCTTCGGGCCCCGCCGCGGCCAGTCTGGGCGAACTCGAGGGCCTCATGCCCGAGATTCGCTCGCTTCCGCGTCCGGACTGGGTGAAGCCGGGCGCACGGATCGTGTTCTGGAACATGACCAGCATGAAGGAGATGAAGAAGGACGGCGTCTCGTCAGCGGGCGCCGGATTCCTCGAGGTCAACGTCGTCGCGGTCGAGGGCAAGACGGTCGCGCTCGAAACGCGCATCTTCCTCGCGCCGAGCGGATCCGAATCGGAGGTCCCCATGCTCGCCGGCAGCACGTCGTCGGTCCACGGAGCGGGCGGCGGCGTGCGATGGGTGCATCCGAAGGCGCTGCAGGCGCTCCTCAAGCGCCCCGCGTCAGGGAACGTCAAGGTCGGACGGCTGGAGAAGACGATCGACGGTCACAAGATGACGACCGTCATGATCGCGACGCCCGGCAGTACGTACCAGTTCGACGAGGCGAGCGGAGTTCTCGTGGCCTCGTCGCAGTACATGACCGCGAAGGCGGTGGAGAAGTCGGGCGTGCGGAACTCCGCGACGATGGAGCTGCGCGGCTTCCACCACGTTTCGTTTCCGTGGGCGCAGGAGCAGCTGCCCGGCTGGACGGCGAACATCAAGGAGTTCCGCTATCGGGGCTCGATGGTGCAGCGCATCGCCGGCGCCCCGGAGGTCCGCGTCCCCATGTCGTTCAAGCACGAGCGGACGGGCGGCGGCGCAACCTGGTTCTTCACGCGGTTGACCGGGGAGGCCTCGCGACCGACGCCGCCGAAGCAGGTCGTGTCGGGCATCGGCAATCTCGGACTCTGCCTGCCTCCGCGCGCGCTCGCGAAGCTGCAGCCCGGCGCCGTGTTGATGCGCAGCCGATGGATCCGCTCCGAGATGCGGGTGCGGCACGTCGGCGCGCATCAGGGCAAGCAGATCGCGGTCATCGAGGAGGAGTCCCCGCAGTTCAAGGCGGTCTGGCACTACGACCTCAAGAGCGGCGTGCTGCTCCGGACGAGCGTGCTCTCCAAGGCGGAGGGGCGAGAGGTCGAACTCCAACTCGAAGGAACCAGCTGAAGCTGATAGTTTCCCCGCATGCGCGGGGAAACGAGCTTCTATCGCAGCCTGCTTACGAGCCTGCTGCTCGTCGTCGTGCTGCTCAGCGGCACGATCCTGACGATCTCCGCGGTGCAGGCGCGGCGCGCGCTCGAGACCGCGTCGACCCGCGCGATCGAGTCGACGCTCGAGGACATGGAGGGGAAGCTGCAGCGCTTCTTCGAGCCGGCGCAGCGCGGGCTCATGCTGATGCGCACGTGGGGCGCGCAGGGCCGTCTCGACTTCGCCGACGCCGAGGAGTTCACGCAGTCGATGAGCCCGATCATCGACCGCTACCCGCAGATCACGTCGCTCATGCTGGCCGACACGCGCGGCCGCGAGTCGATGCTGCTCTACACCGGCGACGCGTGGATCAGCCGCGAGTCGCGCGCGGACGAATGGAATCGCGAGACGCAGTGGCTCCATCGCCCCGCACTCGACGCGAACCCGACGCCGTCGATGAAGAAGCTCGACTACGACTGCCGCACGCGGCCCTGGTTCCGGGCCGCGCTCGAGACGCGCGACGGGCCGCTCACGCCACGCTGGACGCCGCCCTACATCTTCTTCACGACGAAGGAACCGGGCATCACCGCATCCGTCGCCTTCGAGGGCGACGGGGGCCTGCGCCGCGTGCTCGGCTTCGACGTGCTGCTGAAGGACCTCTCGGAGTTCACGATGGCGCTGCGCCCGACGCCCGGCGGCGTCGTGTTTCTCGTGACGGACGACCGGCGCGTGCTCGGGCTGCCGGCGGGCGCCGATCCGTCCGGGCTGTTGAAACCGCCCGAGGAAATCGGGCTGCCGGTCATCGCCGACGCCGACGCCGCCTTCCGCGCCCGCAAAATCGACGTCGGCCGCGCCTTCCGGTTCCGGAGCGGCGGCGAGGCCTACTGGGGCGACACGAAGTGGTTCCCGCTCGACGCGCAGCGGCAGCTCGGCATCGCGGTCGTGCTTCCAGAGTCCGATCTGCTCGGCGACGTCTCGCAGCAGCGTCTCTGGATCCTGCTGGCGACCGCCGCCGTGCTCGGATTCGCCGCCTGGTACGCCATGGTGCTCGCGCGCCGCTACAGTGCACCGCTGCAGGAGCTGGCGCGTGACAGCGAGCGCATCCAGCGCGGTGACCTTGAGAAGCAGGGCGAGGTGAAAACCAACCTCGTCGAGGTGCGCAAGCTCGCCTCGGCGCACGACCGCATGCGCGTGGCGCTGCGCTCGCTGCTGCGACTCGAGCGCGACCTGCAGATCGCGCGGCAGATCCAGCAGGACACGTTTCCCGACCGCTTGCCCGAGCTGGCCGGCTATCAGCTCGACGCGTGGAGCGTGCCGGCGGACGAAACGGGGGGCGACACCTACGACCTCGTCGGGCTGCGCTCGGGCGGGGCGACCGGCCTCGTCGTGCAGGAGAACCCGGACACCGCGCTGCTGCTGCTGGCCGACGCTTCGGGCCACGGCATCGGCCCCGCGCTCTCCGTCACGCAGGTGCGCGCGATGCTGCGCATGGCGGCGCGCGCCGGCACCGATCTCGCCTCGATCGTGCAGCACATGAACGAGCAGCTCTACGCCGACCTGGCGGACGATCGCTTCATCACCGCGTGGTTCGGATTCCTCGACGCGCCGAACCACAAGCTGATCAGCTTCAGCGCGGGGCAGGGACCGATCCTGCACTACCGGGCGGCCGAGGACACCTGGACGCTCTCGAATTCGAACGCGCCGCCCCTGGGCGTGATCGACGATCTTCCGATCCGCATTCCGGAGCCGCTCGAGCTGGAGCCGGGCGATCTCTTCGCCGTGATCTCCGACGGCATCTTCGAGTACCGCGGCAAGGACGACGAGCAGTTCGGCTTCGAGCGCACCACCACCGTCCTCGAATCGCATCGCGAGAAGACGCCGCGCGAGATCCTGGGCGAGCTGCGCGCGGCGGTGCAGGTCTTCGCGGAGGGCCGTGCGGCCGAGGACGACTGCACCGCAATCCTGCTGAAACGGGAAACCTGAGCGGCCCCGCGGTCGAAGAGAAGGGCACGATGACCTATGCGCGCGCCCGGCTCTGGACCGGCATTCTCGGCGTCGGCAGCTTCGTGCTGCTCGCGCTCGCCCTTCTGTTCACCGGCTGGCGTCCGGTGGCCGACGGCGGCTTCGGCACCATCTGGTTCGTTCTCGCCTCGGTCGCCGTGATGGCGCTGCCGTTCGACTTCATCGGCGGCTACCTGCTGCCGCACCGGTTCGGGCGGCAGGCACCGTCGCGCGCCGAGTTCGTCCTCGACTGGGCGCGCGGCGTGCTCGTGCTCGTGACGATCTCCGCCGCGAGCGGATCGTTGCTGCTGCTGGCCGCAAGCGCGGGCGGCTGGCTCGCGGCCATCGGCGCGTTCGTCGGCGTCTCGGCGCTGCTCATCCTGCTGCAGCGACCGATTGCGCAGCTCGTCGGCGGCCTGCCGCGACTGGAGCGCAGCGACGGGCTCATCGTGGTCGACGCCAAGGACCCCGCCTTCTCCGGCGGGTTCGACGGCCCCTCCGGAAACCTCATCGTGCCGCGCGCGTGGCGCGACCGCTTCGGCCCGCGTCTCTTCCAGCGATTGGTCGAGCGCCGCCGTCGCATCCTCAACTCGGGTGCGCGCACCTGGTCGGTCCTCTTCGCGCTCGGCTGGAACACGCTCGGCTTCACGCTGGCCAGCCTGCTTCCGGGCGCCGGCTTCGCCAACCTCGGCGAACTGATCGGCACCGCGCTGGGCTTCACGCTCTGGACCTTCCTCGGCCTGCTGCTG
>JBCDBY010000037.1:0-21564 GCA_039182715.1 Planctomycetota bacterium | reverse complement strand
GTGCTGCTCGGCGGCATGCGCGCGCTCGATGCGAACGTCGACCAGGCGAAGCACGGCGTCTTCACCGATCGTCCCGGCACGCTCACGAACGACTTCTTCGTGAACCTGCTCGACATGGCGACCGAGTGGGTCCCGACGTCGGACGAGGGCGACCTCTTCGAGGGCCGCGACCGCGCCAACGGAGACGTGAAGTGGACCGGCACCCGTGCCGACCTCGTGTTCGGCTCGAACTCCCAGCTCCGCGCGCTCGCCGAGGTCTACGCCTGCGACGACGCCAAGGAGAAGTTCGTGAAGGACTTCGTGGCGGCGTGGGACAAGGTCATGAACCTCGACCGCTTCGACATCGCCTGATCCGAATCCAGACTCAAAACGGCGTCGCGGCTCAGCCGCGGCGCCGTTTTCTTTTGGATGCTAGATCCGACCGCCCTTCATGGTGGTGGCGTCGGGGTCCTTGTGACTGTCATGGGCAAGCGCGGCAGAGACCCAAAGCAGAAGGCCCACCGGCAGCGCGGCAAGACAGATCAGAAATCCGGTATCCGAGACGAGGCCGAACCCCGAGAGTCCCATGCCGATCGCGCTGAGGAACACCGTCCCGAGTCCGATGCGGCCGAGCCATCGATGCCGGGGATGGGAGCTCTTGATCTTCCAAAACATCGTCACACCAATCTTGCGCAGGACCAACCCGAGCTACCCCGCGAACGCGAGCGGTATTCAGGAGTCCGCGAGAATCGGTCGCAGGACGAACGCCCAGAACGCCGCCAGCGCGATCAGGACGATCAGCACCCGGAACGCGGCGTTGCGGGAAGGCGGAGAGAGAACCTCTTCCGTGACGTCGCGCCACTCGACCGCCGTGGGCAGCGCTTCACCGGCATAGAAGGCCTCGAAGACCGGCCGCAGGTGATCGAGCGCGTCGACGCGGAAAATCTCGGAGCCGTTGCAGTGCTCAAGCGTCTCACCTTCCGTCTGCACGAACGTCTCGTCACGCGCAAGGATCACGAAGCCGTCGTCCCGGAGCGCCGGGTCGCGCAAAAGCTCGTCGAGCGCGCGGGAAACGTCGGCCCAGTCGGGTTCCGTCGTGTCCCCATGGAGGGTCGTGAGGAGCAGTCCTCGCGTCGTCGGCGGCTCGGCGTGCACGGTCATGTTCGCGAACGAGCAGTGTAGCGGCTTGGCTCGGTCCCTTACCGCTCGTGTGGGCGCAGGCGCACGGTCACCTCTCCCCCATCGGGCTCGACATCGGTCACGGTCGCGGACCACTGCGCGACGCGCGCGCCCAGGCCCTCCTCCACGTAATGGCCCGAGGCCTTGATGGTGTACCGACCGGGCGGCAGCCCCGTGACCCGGAATCGGCCGTGACGATCGGGCCGCAGGAAGGCCTCGTGCCCCTCGTTCCCGGCGAGCTGGACCCACGCCTTCGTGTAGCGCGTGCCGTCGGGTGCGAAGACGGTGCCCGCGATCGCTCCGCCCGCCACGAGCCGGAACTCGTGCTCTTCGTCGAGGGAGACCGTGCGGGTCGGTGGCAGAACCGCCGCCGTGCCGATCGCGGTCTCGGCGTACCGGAATCGCAACTCGACCTCCTCGCCCGCCAGCCCGTCGATCCGGAAGCGGCCCTGCGCGTCGGTCTCGCCTCCCGCCTCCGGTGCTCCAAACGAGGTGCCCTTGAAGGCGGCGTGTTCCACGTAGCCTTCGACGCGAACACCGGTCATCGGTGAACCGTCGACGTCGAGCAAGCGTCCCGACAGGCGGGCCGGCGGAGCGAGCCGAAGCCGGACGCCCTCCTCCCCCGCCTCGGCGGTCGCAAGGGCGAAGCTGCGTGCCGTTTCCTCGTGCACGATCGCCGCCACGACTCGATAGCGACCATCGGCGAGGGACTCGAAGGCGAAGCGCCCCGTGTCGTCGGCGCGCGTCGTGTGACGCCGGGCCGCGCCGCCGGCGTCCGGAAGAAGCTCGACGGTGGCGCCCTTCGCGATCTCGCCCGCCGCGTGAACCACCGTCCCGGAGATGCGCAGGGCCGATCGGAGTTCGATGACCACGTCGATTTCGCCGCGCAGCGCGATCCCCGCCTTGCGGTAGGGCGCGAATCCCTCGGGTCGAATCTCGACGGTCACCTCCCCCTCGCTGAGCGAAGGGAACTCGAAGCGCCCACGATGATCCGTGCGCTCCTGGTGGTCGCCGTCGAACACGGCGGAGGTCTTCAGCTGCGCTTCCACCACCACGCCTGCGAGCGGACGTCCGGTGGGGTCCACGACGGTGCCCCGCAGTCTCGCCGGGGCGCGTGGTCGCAGCTCGAGATCGCCGAGGTCCTGATCGGAGTCTCCCCCCCGCACGGACTGTCCGTGCAGTCGAAACCCGTCCCGCTGGATGCGCAGGTGAAACCCTCCGGACGGCAGCCAGACCCGGAATCGCCCATCGCTCTCGCTGAAGACGTACTGGCGGTTGGCGCCGATGCGCGCGCCGACGATCGGGTTGCCATCCGGGTCGACCAGACGTCCAACGATCGTGCCCACCGGTCGGAGCGTCAACGTCGGCTCCGGCTCCGCGGACTCGAACTCGAGACGCGCGTAGCCGGGCCTCGTGACGTAGAAACTCGTCTTCCCGCCCGGCTTCACGGCGGGCAGCGGGTACATCGAGAACCGGCCGTCCTGATCGGTGTACCGCTCGTAGTCGTGACCACCGGGACGAACCACGCGCGCGTGGGCGACCGGCCGCCCCTCGGGATCGACGACCCGGCCCCGAATGAGAGGCGCCGGCGCAACGACGATGCGCAGGAAGGCGCCCTCTTCCACCATCTCGACCGTACGGAAAGGGGAACGTGCGGAAACGCCGAGCCGCGTCGCGTGCGACGAGAGTCCGGGAAAGTCGAACCGACCGTCCTCTCCCGTCATCCGGGACCGCATGCGTTCGGGCATCCGGTGCACGGAGATGCCATTGGAAAACGTCGTCCGAAGATCCACGAACTTCGGGGACAACGCGAGCACCCGCACGTCGGGCACGGGAGCCCCGGACTCGTCCACCACGATGCCGGAGCGGGCCCGCACCTCGTCGAGGATCAGCTCTGCGGGGTGCGGAGGCGCAACGAGGCGCTTGAATCCCTGGCCGCGTCCCGCGCCGTCCAGGAACACGACGCACGGGTACGGCGGGAGATGCGCGATCCGAAAGCGCCCTTCGCGGTCGGTACGCGTTTCGCCGCTACCGAAACGCTCGTGCTCGCAAAGCCAGCGGACGCGCGCGGACGGCACCGGCTGGCGCTCGGCGTCCAGCACGACGCCCTCGTAGGACTCGCCGCGCACCAGTCGAATGGTCCACGCTGCGTTCGGCAGCACGGCCGAGACACGGGTCGCCACGGCGAATCCCGGATGTCGAACCGTGACGCCGTGGCCGTACGGCTGGATGGCGATGCCGCCGATCACGGCGCGTCCGTCGGCGTCGGTGCGCCCGACGGAACGCGGCTCGCCGCGGTCGTCGAAGAGGCGCGGGCCGATCGTCACGTCGGCTCCTTCCACCGGCCGTCCCGCCTCGTCCACGACGCGCAGTCGGGCGGTGGCGGTCGGACGAAGACGAATCTCGACGCCTTCGCGCGGTTCGCTTCCGGCGCGGACAACGCGCTGCGCGGCATGCCCCCCGTGCACAGCGACAAGCAGCACCGACCTGCCGGGCTCAACGGCTGTCTCGAACGCTCCTTCGACATCGCAAGTCACGCGGCCCCTCGGTCGGGCGCGACGGGGAGCCTCGGAGATCCAGTACCGATCGGGCTCGTAGGGATGCGCTGCTACGACCGCGCCCGCCGCCGGAGACCCATCGGCCTGCAGCACGCGCCCCCGCACGGTGCGACGTGCGGCCATCTCGACGGCAGGTTCGTCCACGCGCGCGGTCGCCGGCTGCTGCGCCGTCTCGATGCCCGGAGCTTCGGCCGACCGAGAGGCGCGCGGCGGCGCGTCTGATGACCGCGAACCCACGCTCCAAAGCGCGACGACCAGCACGGCGACGGCAACATACTTCAGTTTCGACACGACCACACCTCCGACCATGGACAGGGACGCCAACGACACCGGCGCGGAGGAACGCGGAGGCGCGACGAGCGGCAGGAGCAACGCGCTCCACGCCGACCGGTTGCCCCCGTGCTCCGCGTCGAGCCGGGCCCGAAGCATGGCGAGTGCACGATGGATGCGCGTGCGGACGGTGGCCGCCGGCACCCCGAGGCGCCGGCCGATCTCCGTGGGCGTGAGGTCTTCGAAGTAGCGCTGGATGAGCACGTCGCGATACGGAGACTCGAGCTCCGCCACGATCGCCACCACGCGCTGCTGCTCTTCGAACCGCGCCGTGGGCGAAATCGCCTCGGGTCGCGCGACCTTTCGTTCCCGCGCGCGGCGCGCGCCCTCGGAACGCCCGCGATCCCGCGCGAGGTTGCGCGCGATGGAGGCGAGCCAAGGCCGCAACGAACCCGCTTTGCGCGGCCCCGACCGTAGCGCCCGGATCCAGGTCTCCTGGACCACGTCCTCCGCGAGATGCTCGTCCCCGAGCAGGTCGCGCGCCAACGCCCGAAGAAACCGGCCGTGGGCGAGAAGAGCATTCGCGTCGAGCTGATTCGCCATGACTACCTGCAAGACGGAGACGACGTCCCCATCGTTTCACGCGCATCGGGGAAGCCGAAGCGCCGGTCATGGAATTCTTGCCGGGCAGCGGGGCGAACCGATCGACACAGCCTGTCTTCTAGCCGCGCGGCGAATCCGAGTCCTGACGATGCGGATGGTCGACGATCGACGTTCCATCCGGCAGCCCGCCCCAGGACTTCCCGGTCCAGTGCCACATCTCGTCGATCCGGATCTCCCGCGACTCACCGAACTCGGACTCGGGAACCAGTCCCCGATACTGATAGAGCAGATTCGTCGTGCGCACGCGACCCGTGATGTAGCCCTCGTCGATCCGCGCCGTCGACACGACCAGAATGTCCCGGCGCACGTCCCGCGCGATGAACCGGGAGACGACCCTTCCTTCGCGAAGCGGGAAACGACGCGAACCGTCCCGGACTCGGTGCGGGACGAGTCTTGCAAGCATCATCAGCGCGAACGCCACGGCATAAACCGGCAGGCAGATGATGAAGACAATCGTGTCGACGACCTTGTAGATACGCCCCATGGCCAATCGCGAACCTTCTCCGATCGCGTTCGAGTGATCACTCGGAGTCTATCGCGCGGCGGCTTGCGACTGCCCGCGGCCCTCTTCAGCCCTCAAGGAGCCGCCGTCACGCAGACCTCGACCTGCAACCAATGGAGAGGCCCTGCGGGAGGCGTCAGGGTTCTCCGCCAGCACCCCTGTCCCCCCGTCCAAAGCGCCCAAAGAAGAACCCCTGTCTCCCGACGGGGGGACAGGGGTACTAGCGGAGAGGGTGAGGCGGCGAGCCCACCGCTCCGGACAGACACGGCTGAAGAGTGCCAGCGGCCCTCTTCAGCCCTCAACGAGCCGCCGCCACGCAGACCCCGACATGTAACCCATGGAGAGGCCCCGCGGGAGGCGTCAGGGTTCTCCGCCAGTACCCCTGTCCCCCCGTCCAAAGCGCCCAAGAAAGAACCCCTGTCTCCCGACGGGGGGACAGGGGTACTGGCGGAGAGGGTGGGATTTGAACCCACGGAACCCGTGAAGGTTCACTGGTTTTCGAAACCAGCCCGTTCGACCGCTCCGGCACCTCTCCTGAAGGCGGGAAGTGTAGCGTTCCGCGTCGGGACCGGCCAGATTCGGAGAAAGTGCGGCGCGAACGCTGGTTTTGTCGGAGTGGGCCGTTAGAGATACGGCTGCGGTACGAAGCCGAGGAAAGGCTTCGGCCAATCCGCGGGTGCCGTGCTCCGGGCACGGTTGAGTCCTGGTCCTGGGAGTTCAACCCTTTCCCGGCGCGGCCCCGCACCTTCGGTCGCCCGGACGTGCGCGAAAGTCGTGGCTCTGCTACGCGCGCCCTTCGACCGCCTGGATGACCGCGTCGCGGAACGCCTCGTCCTCGATGTCGGTCCCCAGCTCCTGACACACCTGGTTCGCTTCGGGCGTCAGCTCCCCGCCTTCGCCCTTGGTCGCGGCGTAGAGCGAGTCGAGCACGGGCCGCGGCAGACTCGCCAGATAGGCGCGCACGTCCGCCGACGCCCGGACCGACTTGCCCCGCTCCTCGATGACCAGGGCGTATCGGCAGAGCTTGGAGTCCTGTTCCTCGCTCCGCCAGATGCCGCACTGCATGCCGTAGAGCGGTTGAGCGACCGCCTTGTTAAAGTCCTCGAAGTTGCGCGCCAACGTGTTCAAGGCGTTGCGCACGGAGCCCGCGGCGCGCCGCATGCGCTTGCTCGGGTCGGTCCAAAGCGTGTCGACGATCTCCTGCACGCTCATCGCGCGCGGCCACGCGTCGCACAGCACCTTCACGACGCTCATCGCCCGCGTCGCGCGCGCTCCGGGGCGCCGCTGCATGAAGGTGTTGAACTCATGGCAGAGGTCCTCCAGCCGCTCGCGCCACTGGGTGCTCTTCTGCACCGCGGCCGGCACCGCCGGCGGACCGCCCTTGCTCAACTCCTCGATGAGCGCCTCGATGCGCACCGGCTTCGCGAGGTAGCGATCGATGCCGATGCGCGCGAAGTCCTCGCGCCGGTCCTCGCCGCTCAACCCCACGATGTCGACGTCCGGTCGCAGCGTTCGGAACTGCGCCACGAGCTCGCGCGCATCATCGCCCGGCAGATACCAGTCGAGCAGCACGGTGCGAATCTCGTCATTGCGCTCGAACAGCCGCAGCGCCACCTCGCCGTTCTCGGCGGTCAAGCAGGCCGCGCCCGCACGCTGGAACTCGCCGGCGACGAAACGACGCACGTAGTCCTCGTCGTCCACCAGCAGCAGATGGCCGGGGACGGTCCAGGTCGGCGTTTCGCGATCGGTGACGCCGAGTAGCGTCTGCACCACGGGATGGTCGCGCAGCACCGGCAGACGCTCGTCGTCGAGCAGGACGAGAACCTGGCCCGCATCGCCGAGGCACTTGCCCAGCAGGTGCAGCGCACGCGGCGTCTCCGTCTGCGTGCCGAGCGTGATCCAGTCGGTCGGCGCCGGGCGCAGCTTCGCGGCGCCTTCTTCGCCGAAGATCGCCCCGAGCGAAGACGCGTCATCGCCGATCAGCGCGCGCGCGTGCTGGTTCGCCCAGCGAATGCTGCCATCGGGAGCGGCGCGGAGAACGCCGACCGGCGGATGATGCGCGGCGGGCCCTTCGGCCTCGCTCGTCGCCCGCACGGCGTCGGTCAACCGCTCCGGCTCGAACGGCTTCTCGAGGAATGCGGCGACGTGATGCCCCTTGGCCTCGGCGCGCAGGTCCTCGGATGCGTAGCCGGTCATGAGCACCGTATGCATGCCCGGGTTGACGGCACCGAGTACCTCGGAGACGTGCAGACCGTGCAGATGGTCGCGCAGCATCCAGTCGGCGACGAGCACGTCCGGCCGATACTCCTCGGCGACACGCACCGCCTCACGGCAGTTCGCCGCCGACTCGACCTGGCAACCCGCCGACTCGAGGCAAAGACATATCTGATCGCGGAAATCCCGCTCGTCGTCGACGACTAGGACCCGTTGCATGCGTGTTCTCCCGGTCGCGGCAAAGTGAGCCGGACCCGTGTTCCCTCTCCCGCCCGATCCTCGAGCTCAATGCGTCCCTCGTGCGCGTGCGCGATGGCACGGACGAGGCTCAGCCCGAGACCGGTCCCACCCTTCTCCTGTCGTGTCGTGAAGAAGGGCTCGAAGACGCGATCGCGAAGCTCCGCCGGGATCCCGACTCCGTTGTCCTCAATGAGGAGCGTCGATGCGTCGGGCCCCGTCGCGGTCTCCAGTCGTACGTGCGCGCCTTCGCGCGACTCGACAGCGTTGCTAATGAGATTGACGATCGCCTGCTCGAGCTCGACCGCGCTGCCGTGCACCGGCGCGCCGCCGGCGACGAGATCGAGTTGAATCGTCGCGTGATGATCACCCGCGAGATCCGTGGTGCGCTCCATGGCGGCCGTCACGATCTCGTTGAGATCGAGCGACTCGCGCTGGCCCGGGTCGGTACGTGCGACATCCAGAACGCGACGCACGACCGAAGCGCAACGCAACGCGTTGCGACGAATCGTGTCGAGGCACTCCTCGGCACGGTCGGGCGCAGCGCTCGCGTTGCGGGCCGCCAACAGGATCGACCCGATCGGATTGTTGAGCTCGTGCGCAAGCCCGGCCGCGAGAATTCCTACCTCCGCCAGCCGGTCATGGCTGCTTCGTGTATCGGACAGAGCAATCTCCTCCCAAATGCGGTGTAGCGCGCCGTGCGAAACGGGCGTTGGCTTTGTGCCGCTTTTGGAATCGCTGTTTTCAGTCGCGCATGGTTTCCACACCACGAGCCGGGACCGGCTTGTTGGGCCGGATTCTACTCCTCGCGCCGCGCGATCCCCCAGCATTCGTGCCCGATTCCTGTGGACGACATCGGGCAATGCGCCTTCAAGTCGGTCGCGCGCCTCGTCCGAAAGACAAAAGGGGAAGCAAACGAAGAGGTGAAACGTGGAGAGTGGTGAATCGAAACTCGTCCGGGAGCTGCCGGACGCCCTGCGCAAGCTCGCCGATTCGGGTGCCTGCGGTGTCGTTCGCATCCGCGCGGACGAGGGCATGGCGCGCCTGACCGTTGCCAACGGCAAGGTGCTTTTCGCGACGTCGACGCGTGCCGTGCCGATCGGACGCGTGCTGGTCCAGAAGGGCGTTTTGACCGAGGACGCGTTGCGCGGCGTGCTGCGGGTGCAGAAGAGCCGGACGTTCGCGCAGCCGCTCGGCACGATCCTCTACGAACTCGGCCTGATCAGCGGTCGGGTCGCGGACGAGGAGATCGCCATGCACGTCGCGGGCATCGTGCACGACGTGCTGCAGTGGACGGACGGCTCGTACGAGTTCCGGGGGGAGTCAGTCTCCACGGACGGCGTGCTGGCATCCGACTGCCTGGACATCGACCGCATCCTGCTGCAGGTGCGGCTGCTGGCGTAGCTACCGCTTCCGCGCGAAGAACTCCACGAGCAGCTCGGCGCACTCCCCCTCGAGCACGCCGCCTTCCACCGGAAACCGATGGTAGAGCCGCGGGTCGACGCCGATGTTGTAGAGCGAACCGCACGCCCCGCCCCGCTCGTCCGGCGCGCCGTACACGAGGCGGCCGATGCGCGCCTGCATGAGCGCGCCGGCGCACATCACGCAGGGTTCCAGCGTGACGTAAAGCGTCGCGTCGGTCAGCCGCCAGTTCTCGAGCGCCGCCGACGCCTGCGTGATCGCGATCATCTCCGCATGCGCCGTCGCGTCCTTGAGGCGCTCGCACTGGTTGTAGGCGCGCCCCACCACGCGCTCGCCGTGCACGATCACGGCGCCGACGGGAACCTCGTCGTCGTCCGCCGCCCGCCGCGCCTCCCGCAGCGCCATGCGCATGTAGCGCTCGTCGAGCTGCTGCTGCGTCGGCTCCTCGCTCAAGAGAGGTGGATTTCCTCGCGATCGCAGGAGCCGGTGTCGCGGTACTGCGTGCAGTGGGCCTCGATCCGCAACCGATGTCGCACCGGCACGAACCCGATGCGCGCGGCGATCTCGCTCTCGACGTCTTCCAGCTCCGACGCCGCGAACTCAAAGACCTTGCGGCAGTCGGTGCAGACGATGTGGTCGTGCGGCGTGCGTCCCCAGATGTGCTCGTAGAAGCGCCGGTCGTCCTCGAGCAGCACCTCGGCGATCAGCTCGGATTCGACCAGCAGCTGCAGCGTGCGGTAGATCGTCGCTTTGGAAATACCGTCGCCCTTGACGCGATCCTCCAGCGATTCCGCGCTGAAGTGCCCCTCGCTCTCGAAGATGCGGCGCAACAGGATCTCACGCTGGCGCGTGACCTTGAGGTCCTTCGATTTCAGGAAGCGACGAAAGAGCTCGGTGGCCTGCTCGATATGGTCCGCGGACACTCCGGGAGTCTACCGCAACGCGTTCAGCTGCAACAGGAAGCGCGCGATCTTGCGGTGGACGCTCGGATACTGGCGAACGAAAAGCTGGCGGCGGAAGACGTGAATGCGCACGCCCTCGTCTTCCCAGGTCTCCTCGCCGATGAAGTTGCGGAGCAGCTCGGCCACCTCCTCGGACGACTCGACCGCCTGGTGCACCTCGGGCTCCGGCGCCTCGGGCGGCTCGTAGTTGGTCGGGTAGACGTTGATGTCCGGCGCCGGGAAGTCCCGGATCTGCACGAGCAGACTGGAGATGTCGTACATGCGCAGCACCGGCTTGCCGCGCGCGTCCTGCTTCGAGGTGATGAGCAGCACGTTCTTGCGCGCCGCGAGGCCGAGGCCGTGCGGCTCGAGCGCGAGCTTGAGGAAGTCGAGCGCCGAGACGTTGCGCACCTTCATGGTGATCTCGATGGCGTCGGCGTCGCCGCCGTCCTTCTCGATCTTCTGCTTGCGCACGACGATGTTCGCGCCGGTGGCCGCCCGTACGTACTCAACCACCTTGTCGAGCGAGGCGTCCTTGAACTCGACGGAGATGCGACGTCCGGCGAGCAGGTTGGCCAGCTCCTTGGCCGACGTGGGGGCGGCCTGGCCCGGGAGGGCGAGTACGGGAACGAGGGCGAGGATGGCGAGAGCTCTCATCTTGTCCCTCCGAACGCAGCGGCGGCCGGGTCGGTTACAGGTTATCCGGAAGCGGCGATGTCGCTGCGGTGGTGCCCGCCCTGGAACGAGATGCCGGACACCGCCTCGTAGGCCCGTTTCCGGGCATCCTCGAGGTCGTTTCCGAGCGCCGTCACGCCCAGCACGCGCCCGCCCGAGGTGACGATCTCGGCGTCGCGGCGGCGGGTTCCGGCGTGGAAGACCTGCAGGTCCGATCCCATGGCGAGCGCGTCGAGACCCTCGATCGCCTTGCCGATGGAGCTTGGGCCGGGATACCCCTCCGACGCCATCACGACGCAGACGCCGGGGCGCTCGTCGTACTCCAGCTCGACCTCGTCGAGGCGCTCGTCGAGGACCGCCTCGAAGACATCGACGATGTCGCTCTTGAGGCGCAGCAGGACCGCCTGCGCTTCGGGATCGCCGAGACGGGCGTTGAACTCGATCACCTTCGGGCCGCCCTTGGTGAGCATGAGTCCGGCATAGAGAATGCCCTTGTAGGTGCGCCCCTCGCGGTTCATGGCGTGGACGGTCGGCACGAGGATCTGGCCCACGACCTGATCCATGATCTGCGGCGTCAGGCGCGACGACGGCGAGTAGCAGCCCATGCCGCCGGTGTTCAGCCCCTCGTCCCCATCGTAGGCGCGCTTGTAGTCGCGCGCGGTCGGCAGAACGGCGATCGTGTTGCCGTCCGTGAAGGCGAAGACGCTCGCCTCCTCGCCCTGCAGATGCTCCTCGATGAGCACGCGCGCGCCGCCCTCGCCGAAGCGCTTCTCAACGAAGCACGCCTCGAGCGCATCCTTCGCCTCGTCGAAGTTCTGCGCAATGAACACGCCCTTGCCGGCCGCGAGGCCGTCCGCCTTGATGACGACGGGGAAGTCGCCCTCCTCGACGAAGGCGAGGCAGCGCTGGTGATCCTCGAACGTGCGCGCGGCCGCGGTCGGGATCATGTAGTCGGTCATGATGCGCTTCGAGAAGATCTTGCTGCCCTCGAGCTCCGCGGCCTGCGCGCGCGGACCAACGATGCGCAGGCCCTCCGCCTCGAAGCGATCGACGATACCGCGGCAGAGCGGGTCCTCGGGGCCTACCACCGTCAGGTCGATGTGCATCTCCTTGGCGAACCCGACCAGCCGGTCGATGTCGCTCGCGCCGATGTCGACGCAGGTCGCGACCTGTTCGATCCCGGCGTTGCCCGGGGCGCAGTAAACAGCTTCCACGCGCGGCGACTGCGCGATCTTCCAGGCGATCGCATGCTCGCGACCACCGCCTCCGACGACGAGAACCTTCATCGCTTCCAGTGTCCCCCGCGACACGGACCGGAGCAAGGCACACGTGCTACCATCCGCCCGAACCCAAAAACCCGGATCGGGGAGTAGCTGCAACGGTAGAGCGGAACCTTTGGGGGGTTCAGGTGTGGGTTCGACTCCCACCTCCCCGAGCGGTATTTCTGGCCCAACGGCTTACGCCGTTGGGGCTGGGCGACCCCGGGAGCTTGATGAGAGCCGGCGGGAGTGGCTCGTCGACTCCTTTGCTGACTTGTCGCGCCATAGCCCGCGCAGCGGGCGACTCCGAGCCAGCTGGAGTCGCGGATACCGGGAGTACCGAGCCGGGTTCGATTCTCCCGCGATCAGCCGGTGGCGAACCTGTTGCGCCGAAGCCCGCGCAGCGGGCGAAGGCGAACGAAAAAACCCGGCGTGTACTGCACGACACGCCGGGCGTGGATGATCGTCGGGGGACTCGGAACTCCCCCTACCTTTCGGAGGTGCCCCCCTATCGACCTCCACCCCAACCGAACTTGAGTAGGTCTGATCGGTATCCTTCCTTGGGCCTCAAGCCCCTTCCAGCCCCCGTAGCTCAACCAGGGTCCGAGCCCGCCGCTCCGGCCATCCTTCCGGCAAGAGCGCCAGCGGCTCTCTTGCCGCCTCAACGAGGGCCCAACACGCGACGCCAAGACCCACCGAACGATGTGGTGCTCGGGAGAAGCACGGTACTCTTGGGCGGGCTTCCTTACGCCCCCGTAGCTCAACCGGATAGAGCATCGGATTTCTAATCCGACGGTTGCAGGTTCGAGTCCTGCCGGGGGTGCCACCTTTCTTCCAGTGCATAGAATGGCTCGCAATGGAGGGACGAGAGGAGCAGGTGGTTTCGCGAACCAACCGTCCGGGCCCCGGGTTCGCAGTCCAGCTCACGCTGGTCCTGGCGAGCCTCGGCTGGCTGGGGCTCACGTTCTGGCGGGACTCGATCGACCGCGCACCGCCTCCGCTCGGCGTCATCGGTCGCGCGGCGTACCTCGCGGCGATCGGTTTCGGTTCGGCGGGACTCCTCTCCCTGCTCGTACTCCTGCTTTCCCGACGCTCCACGGTCGCGTGTGCAACGGCGTTCTGCGTCCTCGTCGCCGTCCAACTGTCCTTCCACACCCGTCAAATCTGGCAGGCGCACGACCGAACCGCGAAACAGGACGCCCGCCTTGCGGAGAGGCTCGCCGACGTCGAGGACTCGATTCGGATCGCGGAGTCGGTCGAGGTATCGAACTTCGATGAGGCCCATGCGGAGGCGGGCGCGATCGCTTCGGCATCCGGCGAAACCCGATCGGACCCGCGCCTCCGGGACGTCCTCGACGTCTACCTGCACTACTTCGAGCGCTACCACGAAGCGATCGACGCCTACAACGAGCTTGCGAATCGATGGGTTCCCACCGAATGGAGCTTCGTGCGCGACGGCGCCGCGGTGCACCAGCGCATCGAGGCGTTTCCGCGTGTCCTCGAAGCGTGTCGCGCCGTCCTGGGAAGCGAACTCCGACCCGAGGAGACGCTCGAAGGAATGCTCGCCTCCGTCGCGCTCCCGGAAACCGATCCCCTGCCGGCCATCCAGACGACGCTGACGCCGATCCCGCCCATCGTCCGGAAGCGTTGGGAGATCACGCTGAAGTGGCTGCCGCTGACCGACGGTCAGCTGCAGCGTCTCGCGGCAGAGGAAGGCGGATGGCACTGGTCCGACGAGGAGCAGCAGATCAGATTCAAGAACCGCGACGTCCGATCGCGATTCCACTCCATGCGCATGGCCCGCGAGGATTGTGCGAGCGACATGCGCACGCTCGACAAGAAGTACGTGCGACTCTTCCGGATCTGGGTCGACGAAGCCAAGAAGGTGACCTCTAGCCCTCGCGACTGACCCGGGCAATCGCCAGCGTCACCGCCGCCCCTGCCACGATCAGTCCGAGCGACGCGCCAATCTGACCCACGGTCGGGCGGAAGAACGCCACCTCCCAGTGGTGCGGCGGAATCGACGCGACCGTCTCTTCCGTCACCACGCGTCCGCGCACGACGTCGCCCGGCTTCGGCGGCACGCCCTCCTGGAAGGGCCACATGCCGACGACCGCGCCGAACAGCAGCCCGACGAGGACGCCGAGCGTCGCCTTCTCGTAGCGGTGCAGCAGGAACTTCAGCAGATTGCTCACCACCGCGATGCCGATCGCGACCCCGAGCCCGATCGGCAGCACCGCGGACGTCAGCACGTCGAAGAGCGCATCCATGTCGCGCCCCTTGAGCGCCTCCTTCAGCCGGTCAACCGCCGTCAAGATAGGCACGTAGGCGCCCATCACGATAAGCAGGTAGCCGCCGCTCACGCCGGGCAGAATCATGGCGGCGGCCCCCGCCGCGCCGGCGGCGAAGTAGAGCGCCTTGGTGCCTTCGGCGGCCCCCGCACCCCCACCCTTCCACTGCAGCCACGCGAGCAGCGCCATCGCGACGAACCCGAACGCCATGCCGAAGCGGGCCGCCTTGTCGATCGGCGCCGCCATCCGCCAGACGAGGGGCACGCCGCCCAGCGTGAGCCCGATGAACAGGCTGAACATCGCCCAGCGGCGTTCGACCACGAGATCGCGCACCGGCCCCGCCAGCGTCAGGATGGCCAGCGCCGCCGCGCCGCCCACGATCGCCAGGGTCGCGAGCGACGGCCCACGGAAGCGCGCGCGGGTCACATCCGCGATGGCGTCGATGAAGCGCTGGTAGATCCCGCTCGCGACGAGCATCGTGCCGCCGCTGATGCCCGGGACGAGGTTCGCCAACCCCATCAGGACACCGCCGAGAATTCCCCGCGCCACCCAGCCTGCCTGCTTCATACACACTCCATCGGTCGCGCGTAGACTAGCCGGTCCCGTGAATCGGCGCTGGCGACGGAGACTGCTCTTCGGACTGGGAGGAATCCTCGTCCTGCTCGTGGCTGCGGTGCTCGCCATTCCCTTCGTCGTCGGCAGCGGCCTCGTGCGCACCGAGGTCGAGGCGGCGCTCACGCGCGAGCTGGGCGTCACGGCGCGCGTTGGCAAGATCTCCGGAGGACTCTTCAGCCCGTTCCGGGTCGACGATCTCGAGCTGACGCTGCCGGAGGGCGAGTTCGAGGGCTCGCGCCTCCTCTCGCTCCACGCCGCCGAGCTGAGCCCGGGTCTGGTCGGCTGGCTGCAGGGCCCGGAGCGCATCGACGTGACCGTGCACTCTCTCGTCGCGACCGTCGAAGGGCGCGCCGGGGGCCGCACCAGCATCGACGCGATCCTTCGCGAACTTATGCCGGACAAGACGAGGGACGTCGCGGATCCGCCCCCGGACGCCAAGCCCGCCCGCGTCCCGGCCGCGATCCCCGAGATTCACATCGCCGTGCGCGAGAGCCGGCTCGAGGTGCGCGTGCTCCCCTACCAGCCCCCTGCGCGGCGCGTGCACGTCTTCCGCGAGGACCCCCCCATTCGCGGCGTCGACGAAGGCCGCCGCGACTACGCGCTGGAACTGGCGCAACTCGACGTGCAGATGAGCTCCGACGGCGTCGCGTTCCGCGTCGACGGCGCGTTCCAGGACGGGGAGACGTCTTCGGCGATCGTCGGCGATGGGCGCATTCGGGACGGCGAAGTCGACGGCGCGCTGCGCGTCGAGAATTTCGATCTCGCCATCGTCAACCCCTTCCTGCGCGAGCCGCTCGCCGGCCTCGTGAGCCTCTACGTCGAGGGGGCCCACGCGCCGGGCGCATCGCAGGCCAAGGTCGGCTTCCGGGTCGAGGGCCTGCGCGTCTCGTCGCTGCAGGAAGAGTGGATGGAAGGCGCGTTCGAGCTGGCCGAGGACGCCACGACCATTCACCTCGAACGGATCGATCTGAAGAGCGCCTCGGGACGCTTCGCCACGAACGGACAGCTCCGCGTCAGCAAGGCGGAGCCGATGCGTCCGTCGGGCAAACTCGAGGGCACGCTGGCGCTGGAACCGATCGCGGAGCTGATCTCCGGCCGCCACACGCCGGGTCCCGCGCGCGTGCGGTTCCTGATCGACGCCGACCTGCACACCACCGGCGGACGCATGCGCGGCGAGATCTACGGCGACCATCTCACCTCGGAGACGGCGGCCGAGGAGATCGCGCTCAAGTTCATGCTGCGCGGCGACCGCGTGAAACGGCGACTGATGCTCGACTCCTTCGCCCTGCGCGCCGACTACGCCCGCGTCGACCTGCAGGGCGAAGTGCAGCGCGGCGAAGAGTTCGAGGCGCGCTTCGAGGGCGACGCGTCGGGCGACCTCGACCGCCTGCGCGCGCTGCTGGAACCGCTCGTGCCGGAGCTGGCGGACGTCGTGTTGCGCGGGCAGGGCAGCGCCCGCTTCCGGCAGCTGCGCTGGGCCACGCCCGGCACGCTCGACCTGACCATCGAGGCGGGCTTCGAACGGCTCTTCATCGGACGTGCCGGCGCCGAGCCGAGCGAGTTCATCGACGTGCTGGGCAGCTTCGACGGCACCTTCCGCGAGGGCTTCGACCAGCTGGCGATTCGCCGCCTCGCCGTGCAGGACCTCGAAGTCTCCGGCGAACTGCGAGGCCTGCGCGCGCACGCTTCGATGCCGGCCGGCGAGCTCGACCTCAACGGCTCGCTGCTCTTCTCGCGCCGCCTCACGCGCATGCTGCGCCTGGACGACTTCAAGGACCCGAACGGCTACATCCAGCTCCGGGCGCGCCTCGACTCCGACGGCCAGCGCATCGCGACCAGCGGGACGACGCGCATGAGCGGACTTGCGTTCCGCCTCGGCGACGTGCCCTACGAGGATTCGGACATCGAGGGCCGCTGGGATCTCGACTGGACCCCGGAGCGCGTCGCCGGCAAGGCGAACTTCAAGGGCTCCCGCTTCCTCGCCGACGCGCGGCAGCTCTTCTTCTTCCCCGCGACCAAGATCTTCCGCGTGGAAGGCAAGGCGCGTCTCGAGGACGTCGAGATCCTGCGCCGGACTTTCCTGCCGGACTGGACGTGGAGCGGCGCGCACGAAGCGGATGTGACCTACGAGTGGACGCCGTCCGGGCAGTCGATCGATGGTCGCGTCGAAGCACCGGCCTGGACGTTCGGCTACGGCGACCGCGGCGTCCGCAACGAACCCACGCAGGTCAAAGCCCGGATCCGTTCGTCCGGTGCCACGTGGCGCTTCGACGGCACCAAGGTGCGCATGCCGGAGCGCGCGCTCGAGATCGTCGCGGACGAACTGCGCTTCGAGGGCGGCGCGGCGGAGATGAACCTGCGCGCGACAACGCTCTGGGAGGAGCTCCACGACCAGCTACCGGTGCTCGCGGAGCAGGGGGTCGAAGGTCCGCTCTCCGTCGACTTCCGCTGCTCCCTCGGCGCAACGGACGGGTTCGACGTGGTGGCGCGCAGCGAGACGCTGGAGTTCATGGGTCGCCCACTCGCGGGCGTGCAGTTCTCGGCGCCCGGCGTGCAGTTGGGTGAGACGATCCGGGTTCCGCGGTTCGCACTAAGCTCGAGTGACGGCGTGAAGATCGAGGGCGAAGCGGACATCGACCGGACGTTGCGCCTGAAGGCGAACACGGCGGGCGCCGACTTCGGACCGCTCGCGGGCCTGCACCCGCAGCTCGAGGGCAGCGGCCCGTACGACCTGGATCTCGAAGCCGTCGTCCCCATCGCGGATCCGACGGACGACTACACGGTCCAGGTCGACGGCCGCATCGCGTCGATGCGCATCGCGAAGTTCGCCGGGAAGGGGATCGCATTTCAAGCCGTTTCGCGCTTCCGCTTGCGCGCATCCGATGTGGAGGACCTGCGCCTCGAAGGCAAGGTGAGCACCGACCGCACGCGTTCGCCCGGCATCGATTGGCGCGACGTGCGCTTCGACTACGAGGGCCGCGGCTCCCTGCGCGCGGACCGCGGCGGTCCCGGCCATGCGTTCACGATGAAGGGGCGCGCCGGATCGATGCGCCTCGGCGAGCGCCGCTTCGAGGAGATTCAGCTCGGGGGCAACGGGACCTTCCACCACACCGACCTGGCGCGCGACGACGTCCTCTCGTTCGACGGCGACCTCGCGTTCCGCAAGCTGCCCGCGATCGCGCTCGACTGGACGAACGGCTCCGCGCGTGTCTCCATGCGCGAACGCGTGGTGCGCCTGCAGGACCTCCGGGCGCGCGTGAAGGGCGGCGCGGTCCGCGGCAAGGCGTCGATCGATCTGCGCGCGAAGGAAACGCCGTGGTCGGTGCAGATGGAGTTCAAGGACGCCAAGCTCGACCGCGGCTTTACCGACCCGCTCAGCTTTATCCTTCCCATCCTGCGGCTCTCCGGGAAGCGGGAGTCGGCCACCGGGCTCGTCTCGGCCCGCATCGATGTCCGCGCGGACGGGACCGACTGGTCGACGATCAAGACCTCGCTGCGCGGCGGCGGCAACCTGCAGCTCGAGAACGCCGAAATCCAGGGGTCGCTGTTGCTGCCGCTGCTCTCGCTGCGCGTCGGCAAGCTGCTCACCAACAAGCCGTACTCGATTCCCGACAGCACCATGAAGTGGAGCGTGCGCAACGGCGTCGTGACGACCGAGCCGCTCGAACTCAACGGCCGCCCGTTCCCCATCAAGCTCGGCGGCACCGTGACGCTGGACGGCGAGCTCGACTACATCGTCCACCCCGGCCTGCTGCTGGTCCCGCTGCGTGTCTCCGGCAAGTGGGGCAAGGTCCGCGTGCTGCCCGCGCCGTCCGAAGCGCTGCCCAAGTGGCCCTTCTCCAAGTAGAGTGCGGGCTTGCCCGACCTCCTGCTTCTCCATGACATCGCCCGCCTGATCGGTGAGTCGCGCACGCTCCAGGAGATCCTCGACGGCGTCGTCGGGCTCGTCGCCGATCGCATGGAGGCCGACGTCTGTTCGATCTACCTGCTCGACGACGACGGGGAAGCGCTCACGCTGGCGGCGACGCGCGGCCTCAAGCCGGAAGCGGTCGGCCAGGCGCGGCTCGCGCGCGGCGAAGGCGTCACCTGGCAGATCCTCAAGCGCATGCGTCCGCTGATGGCCGCCGACATCACGCAGGAAGAGCACTTCGCCTACCTGCCGGAGGTCGGCGAGGAGAATCTCAAGGCACTGCTCGGCGTGCCGCTGCGCGTGCGCGGCGCCCCCATCGGCACGCTGGCGGTGCAAAGCCGGAGCGCACGCGTTTTCACCCGCGACGAGGAGCGCGCGCTGGCCGCGATCGCGAGCCAGGTCGCGCCGGTCGTGGAGAACGCGCGGCTGTTCCGCGAGGGATCGACCGCGTCGCCCGAAACGCTGCGCCACGACGAGGGCGCCGATATCCGGCGCGCCCAAGGCACCAGCTGCTCGGTCGGCGTCGCGGCCGGTCCCGTCCGCCGCCTCGACGTCGAGCCCCCGCCGCCGCCGCCGGTGAGCGTCGACGAGGAGGCGGAGCGTACGCGCCTCGAGGTCGCCATCCTGCGTGCACGGCGCGAACTCCAGGATATGCAGCAATGGTTGCGCGACCGGCACGCGGACGAGGCGGCACTGGTCTTCAGCGTGCATTTGATGCTGCTCGACGACTCGAATTTCCGCGAGCGGCTCGACGAGGCGCTGGGCACGCCGGTCGACGCGGTCACGGCGGTGCAGGAGGTGCGTGCAGGCCTCATCGAGCAGTTCGACGCGATGACCGATCCCTACCTGCGCGAACGCGGCACCGACGTGGCGGATCTCGCCGACCGTCTCGTTCGCCACCTCGAGCAGCGGCGCACCGAGAAGCCGCGCTCGGTGCGCGGATCCGTCGCGGTCATCCACGACATCACGCCGTCCCGCCTCGTTACGCTGTCGGCGGAGGGCGCGGTCGCCGTGCTCGCCGGCGGCGGCAGCGCGACGTCGCACGCGGCGCTGCTGGCGCGGTCGCTCGATCTGCCGCTCGTCGTCGGCCTGGGCGACTTCGTCAAGACGGTCGAAGACGGGGAGCGCGTGCTGGTCGACGCCGCGTCCGGCGAGGTCGTCGTCGACCCGCCCGACCGGCTCATCGACGAAACGCTGCGCGCCGCGACGGCGCTGGCCGACGCGATGCACCGCTATGCGCGCGAGCACTCCGCGGACACGGGGCGCATCCGGTACGAGTCCAACGTGAGCCTGTGGGGCGACGCGGTGCGCGCGCAGCAGTACGAGGCGAGCGGCATCGGGCTCTACCGCACCGAGTTCGCCTTCCTGATGCGTCCCGACCTGCCGAGCGAGGAGGAGCAGACCGAGCTCTACCGCCGCGTGGTGGACGAGGTGCAGCCGCTCCCGGTCACCTTCCGGCTGCTCGATGCGGGCGGCGACAAGATCGTGCCGGCGCTCGGGCTCACGCGCGAGCCCAACCCGTTCCTCGGCTACCGCTCCACGCGCCTGCTGCTCGACCACCCCGACGTGCTGCGCGGCCAGGTGCGCGCCATCCTCGAGGCGCTCGGCGACCGCGAGGGGCGCGTGCTGGTTCCGATGGTCGCGTCGGTCGAGGAGTTTCGCGCCGTCCGCTGCCTGTTGGAAGACGCCGATCTGCAGCCCGCCCAGCTGGGCGCGATGGTCGAGTTGCCGTCCACGCTGATGGGCATCGAGGAGCTGGCGCGCGAAGCCGATTTCATCAGCATCGGAACCAACGACCTGACCCAGCACCTGCTGGGCGTCGACCGCACCAACGCCCGCGTCATGCGATTTTTCGATTTCTGCCACCCGAGCCTGCTGCGCGCGATCACGATGACCGCCGCGGCGGTCCAGAACCAGGGCCGCGAGCTCTGCGTCTGCGGCGAGATGGCCAGCAATCCGCTCTTTTTGCCGGTTTGGGTCGCGCTCGGCGTGACGCGCCTCTCGGTGCACGCGCGGCGCATCCCCGCCCTGCGAGCGCTCGAGGCGCGCTTCGACCGTGACGAAACGGAGGCATGGGTGAAGGAAATTCTGGCCATGGAATCGAGCGTCGACGTGCGCGCCCGACTCGAGTCGGTGGCGGCCCCCGAGGTCGTCGACTATCTGCAAGGGAGCACCCGTGTCTAACAAGGCCCTGATCGTCCTGCTGCTGCTCACTGCCGCGACCCTCGCGGACGACAAGCGGACCAACGCGATCTCGACGCTGACCTCGCCCTCGGCGGAACTGCACCGGCGGCTGGCCGCGGTCGACGAACTGACCGAGATGCAGGCGACGGCGGAACTGCTGCGCGCCTGGGCCGACGGCGGCGAAGCGGTGCGCATTGCGGTGCCGGTCGGGTTCCACGCCATCGGGGTGCGCGCGCTTGGCCCCGGCCTGACCGCCCTCGGCGACGAGGACGAACGCGTGCGGGCCGCGGGCGCCGCGCTGCTCGGCGCCCTGGGTCGCGCGGGCCGCCTCGGCGTCAACCGGCTGCTGATCGCACTCAACGACGAGTCCGCGCTCGTGCGCCGTCAGGCCGCGCTGGCGCTCGGCAACATCGGCGCCGCCGCCGAGAACGCCGTCTCGGGGCTCATCGCGCTCGCCATCGACCGCCCGGCCGAAGCGTCGATCGCGATGCAGGCGATGACCCGCATCACGCTGGACGTGCAGCTGAACGTCGCGCGCAAGCCGCTGCCCGAACGCATTCGCGACTCGATTCGCCCCGCGGAGAGCTGGCTGCTACGGATGCAGAAGCCCGACGGCTCGTGGGGCGACCTGCGCACCACCGCGCTGGTCCTGATTGCGCTCTGCG
>JBCDBY010000036.1:0-21576 GCA_039182715.1 Planctomycetota bacterium | reverse complement strand
GGGGTTCGCAGTCGCACGTCGAACTCGAGAGAATCGGACCCGACGTCGGCATTCGCTTCGCCCCCGAACGGAGCCTCGCCGTGCTCGTAACCGCGGCGGGGGCGCTCCACGAGATCGATCTCGTTGCGGGCCGTAGGACACGGGTCGCGCGAATCAACCCGCAGCCCTCCTCCCAGCTACCGCGAGATGGCTGGCTCGCGGCCTGGAGCCCCGAGCCGGACGCGTGGGCCGTCGTGGACCTCCGATCCGGCACGCGTTCCGACGCCGTTCCGGGATTCAACGCGCAGGTCCTGCACGGCCGCTACCTCGTTCGTTGGGCCGACGATGCCAGCCTGACCGTGCGCGACCTGCGGACGGGCGCCATCCTGCACGAGTCCCCCGCCCCGCAAGGCGTCCGCAAGGTCGCTCTCGATCCGCGCGCGCGCTGGCTGGCGGTCCTGCATCGCGGCTTCACCATTTTGGACCTGGATGGACAGCGGCCGCCGTGGTCACCCCCGAGTCCCGCGGGCGCGTGGGGCATGGACGCGCGATTCGAACCGGCCGGCGCGGAGCTGGCGCTGGCGTTCTCCGACTCGACCATCCGGGTCGTGGACCCGGCGGCGCGAACCACGCGCCTGCGCGCGCGGGATCGTCGCCTGCTCGGCGGCTCCGAGCTGCACGACCCGCTCTGTCGATTCGATGCGAGGACGCGAAGATGGATGACGCTCACGCCCCACGCGCGCGCATCATGGCCGCACGACTCGCGACCGCGCACGCTCCGGCACGCCGCACCGGCCGCCCGCTACCCCTACGTGTACGCGCTCGGCTGGCATCCACGCGGTCGCTGGCTGGCGACGGCCGCCTGGGATCGTCGCCTGCTCGTCTGGGACACCTGGACCGGCGCCCTCCTGCAGGAGCTTCCGCTGAACGACACCGGCGATTTCCGTCCGCGCGCCGTGACGTGGAGCGAGAACGGGCGCTGGCTCGCGGTCCAGCACCGCGAGGGTACGCTCGACACGTTCGGTGCGTGGGATGGTTCGGTCCGGCGCCGCGGCAAGCTCCCGGTGCCGCTGCTCGCGATCGGGGACGATGCGACTCTCACGCTATGGACCGCGGAGGGCTCTCGCACGTTCGGCCCCCGCGTCGCTTCCGATCGCCTCCGGTCCCTCGCCCCACCTTCGAAGAGCGATGTCCGGAGGTGCGCCCTACACGAGCGCGACGCCGGCGTCCGAAGTTCGTTCGAGGGACGGGCCTACGGGGGGCCGTTCGCCGTCGAGGCGAGCTCAGGCAGCGATCCGGTATCGACCTTCCGCGTCTGGGACCTGTCGCGCGACACGCCCCCGTGGTCCCCCACGACCCACGCGGCCGTCCTGAGCGCGGCCTTGAGCCCGCGCGCGGAACGGCTCTTCATCGGCCTGTTCGATGGCTCGCTATCGATCTACGACCCCCGCACGCGACGCCGCCTCGGCACAACCGACACCTCGCACGTCGACTACATCGCAGCCCTGGAGCTGGTGCGGGACGGAACGGTGCTCGCATCCGGGTCCGGGGACGGGACGGTCGAGCTTTGGGACACGCGGAGCGCGCACGAGCACGAGAAGGCCCTCCGGCGCTCTCGCACGGTCGAGGACCGCGTGCGAACCCGTGTGCGGCAACTTCGGGCCGACCGCACGTTGGCCGAGACGATCGAAGCGTTGGCGCGGGACAAGAGCCTCGACGACGCGGAGCGGGATGCGGCATTCGCCCTCGCCCTCGAGGGCGCGCGTTAGCGAGTCGCTATACTCGATCGCATGGAATCGGCGTCCTCGATGCACCACGAGATCGACCCCGTGGTCTACGAGGAGCTGCGTGCGATCGCCCACCGGTTGATGTCCCGCGAGCGGTCGAGCCACACGCTGCAGCCGACGGCATTGGCGCACGAGGCGTACGCGCGGATCGCGGGCCACGAGCGCGTCGACCCGAACGACCGGGGACACTTCCTCTCGCTGGCGGCGCGCGCCATGCGTCGTGTCCTGGTCGATCACAGCCGCGCGCGGGCTTCGGCCAAGCGCGGGGGCGATTGGGAGCGCGTCGACGTCGAGGAGATCGACGGCGTGATCGGGGAAGACGCGGGAGCAGCGGAGATCCTCTCGCTGCATGCGGCCCTCGCGGAGCTCGCCGAGCTGGACGGGCGGCAGGCCCGCATCGTCGAGCTGCGGTTCTTCGCCGGCCTCTCCATGACGGAGATTGGCGAAGTGATCGGTGCGGCCGAGCCGACCGTGCGACGCCGTTGGTATCTGGCCCGCGCCTGGCTGGCGCGCCGGCTCGGATCGCAATAATCGATCGCTTCCCCGCCTGGATCCCGCTTCTCTTCGTGGAGGGATGTGTTCGCGTCCCTCCGTCGGAGGTAGACATGCGACGGATTCACCAGTCGGGCCCGCTCTGCGGCGCTCTTTTCGCACTCGTTCTCGCCGTGGGCTGCCGCTCGAAGGATCCCATCGCGCCGCCGATCGTCGACGCGATCGCAAGCGCCACGATCCCCTCGGAGATCCCGTCCGAGCTCGTCGTGGAAGGTTCCGGATTCGGCGACGGCGGCGAGGCGACGGTCCGACTCGTGGCCGACACGGGCACCCCGTTCCTCGGCGGTACCGCCGCAACGATCGACCTGTCCGCTACGGTCGAATCGGACAGCCGGATCCGCGCGACGACGACACCGGCGGGCGTGAGCGAAGAGGACGTGCGCGCCTTCGTCGAGGTCGTGCTGGCGGATGGGCGAAGGGCATCGTCGGCGACCCCGCTAGCGACGGTGCGCCCGCCGACCCTAACGAGCCTCGGCCCCTTGCTGACCGAAGCGTCGGTGGGCGCCGAGTTCCGGCTGAACGGCGACGGTCTCGGAGAGCCCGGGGCCGACGTCTCCGTGTCGTTTCTGTCCGACGCGGGTACGCCATTCGTCTGGGGCACTTCGGATCGACTCGTCACGACCCCCACTTCGGTAGAGGCAACCGGCATTCGAGGCCTTTACCCCGCGGCCGCGGTCGATGGGGATGCGGTCGTGGCCCGCGTGGAGGTCCAGTTCGCAAGCGGTGCCCGCGCGGTGCTTTCCCTCGAGGACGCTCCGCTCCTCTTGGAGTCGCCGCGCAGCTTTCGCTTTGCACTGGGCAACAGGCATATCAACAGCTGGTCCGGCTACTCCGTCTCGATCTCCGGTGACACGGCGGCCGTCGGAGCGCCCCTCACCGCTCGGGACATCGACAGCCCGGGTCCGATCGACATCTACGTACGGGACGGGACCGGCTGGTCGCTGCAGCAGCGCCTCCCGGGCCCTGGGGAGGACGGGGGCGCGTCGGGCATACTCGGCTTTGCCCTCGATCTCGATGGCGACGTCCTCGTCGCGTCGTCACCGTCTGCTCGCGCGGCGTACGTCTATCGCCGCACCGGCACGAGCTGGTCCCGGGAAGCCACGCTCGTGCAGTCCGACGAAGATCGAGCGAACAATCTCCCGTTCGGGCACACCGTCGGTGTCTCCGGGGATACCGCCATCATCGGAGGCCACTTCGGCGTCGCGTACATTTTCGAGCGCGACGAAGGCGGTGCCTGGTCCCTTGCGACCCGGATTTTCGAGCCGGCGCACGAAGCGCTCGAAGACCTCTTTGGGCTCTTCGTCGACGTTTCCGGCGATGCGGCGGTGATCGGCCAGCCTGGACTGGAAGGCAGCGCCTACGTCTATCGGCGCGGAGAGGCAGGTTGGGTCCGGGAAGCGCGCCTCAAGGCGCCGCTCGGCCAGGTTGGGTTCGGCTCCGGCGTGGCGATCGACGCCGACACCATCCTCGTGGGCGGGGGGAACGCCGTGTCCGTCTTCGTCCATCGCGACGACATGTGGGAGCGGCAACACGTCGTGAGCGGCGAACATGCGTTCGGGTTTGCGGTCGCGGTCTCGGGCGACACGGCCATCATCGGCGCCCCCGGCGTGAACAACCGATTCGGCTCGTTTGTCGGAACGGCCTTCATCATGGTTCGCCGGGGCGAGATCTGGAGCGAACCGCAGCGGCTGGAGGCGCCGGGCGGCCAACTGGGAAACAGCTTCGGCTCCGCGGTGGACGTGTCCGGCAACACTGCCATCGTCGGCGCTCCCGGCACGGCCGCGCTCGACCGACGACACTCCATGGCGGGCGCGGCCTATATCTACTGACGAGCGCTCAACTCGTAGCTCTCCTTGAGCCATTTCTGCCAGAGCCGTTTCGGCAGCGGCTTCTCGTCCGTGAAGCGGGCCGTGACCCACGCAGTCGATCCGACCTGGTAGCGATCGGGCTCGCGTTCCGCACGCTCGATCGCTTCCGGCATCGACTTCTCCAGCTTGAACATCGCCTTGTGACGACCGCCCTGCATCCCGATGTAGAGAAACGCCTTCTTCCCGGTCTTGAACGAGGTCTGCGTGCAGGAGCTCCCCTCCACCACATCGGCGTAGCCACGCGCGCGCTCCAGAATGGGCTCGGTCGGGTCGCTCACGCCGCCGCTCCGAGGAACTCCGCCAGCTTGCCGAACGCGGCCGTCCAACCGGTGCGGATGATCTCGCGCAGCTCGATGTCGCCGTCGACCCGCATGTCGGGGATGCCGGCGTGGGTCAGGCGCACCTGCGTACGCCCGTCACCGAGATCGGTGAACTCCACGGTCACAGTCATGGTCGCGTCGGGGCCGGCCGGGCTCGGCGACTCGAACGCGATGCGCTCCGGCGGGTCGAAAGCGACCAGGACCGAAACGCTGGGTACGTCACCGACGCCCTCGAGCGTCATGAGGTGGTTGTACTTCCCGCCAACGCGCGGCTCGATCTCGGATCGCACCGCCGTCGTCTGGGCGCAGCCCCACCATTGCTCCACCTTGCTCGTCTCGACCCACGCCTCGAAGACCGCCTCCCGCGGCGCGTCATAGATGCGGGTCACGATCAGGTTGCCGTCCTCGAACTGAATGTCGGTACTCATCTCTTCGGTGTCCTCTTCGCCTGGTTCTTCAAGTACGCGTCGACCGCGTCGAACTGCAATTTCCAAAGGCGCGCGTAGTGACCGATCCACCCACTCGCCTCCTCGATCGGACGTGGATCGATCTGAATGCGGTGCTCACGCCCCCGACGCGTGCGCCGGATGAGCCCCGCCCGCTCGAGCACGCGCAGATGCTTCGAGGCCGCGGGCTGCGAAATGTCGTAGGGCGCCGCCAGGGACGAGACGTTGGTCTCCCCCGCCGCGAGCTGCGCGAGCATCCCGCGGCGTGTCGGATCGGACAGCGCCGCGAAGACGAGATCGAGTTGGCTGGCGTCGACCTTTCGCATAACCGAATGGTTATATATCCGGCGATCACTGTGCTGTCAAGCGCGACCTCCCGTCAAGGCGATCCGCGCTACCTGCGATAGCGGGCGAGGAAGGTCTCGACCAGCTCGGCGACCAGTGCATCTCGCCGGTTCGGACGGATCGGAGCCCCGATGACCGCCGGCCAGAAGAGCGCACCGGCCGCCATCGCCCAGAACAGCTCGGCGGCGAGCGCCGGGTCGGGGACCGAGAGCGCCCCCGCCGCGTCGGCATCGCGGAGCCAGCGCACGAGCGCGTCCTCTTCCGATTCGAACTTCTGCTGGACGCGCGCCACGAAGTCGGGGCGGTGAATGGCGACACCGAGGACGACGCGCATCAGCGCCATCGAGGCTTCGTCGTCCGAGATGGCCCCCTTCGCGCGGGCGAACTCCCCGAGCTGATCGGCGAGGGGACGATCGGGATCCCACGCGACCTGCTTCGCGGCGTGCATCGACTCGAGGAGTCCGGCGACGACGGCTTCGAAGAGCGCTTCCTTGCTCCCGAAGTGGTTGTAGACGGTGCGCTTGGACGCATCGGCCCGCTCGGCGATGCGGTCCATGCTCGTGGTGTCGTACCCCTCCTCGCGGAAGACATGGGAGGCGGCCGCCAGGATCTCCTCGCGCTTTGCCTCGGTCCTGCTTTTCCGCTTGGCATCGGCCATTTCACCGTCCTCGAAAAATAAACTACACGGACTAGTGTAATTTCACTGGACGGTCGCCGCAGCGAAACTACACTGTGCAGTGTAATGAGCTTCGCGGAGAAGTCAAACGGCATTCAGGTCGCGCTCACGGGCGCGACCGGCATGGTCGGCGGCGAAGCGCTGCGCGCCTGCCTTGCGAGCGATCGCGTAGCGCGCGTCGTCTCGTTCGGCCGGCGCCCCGTCGACATCGATCACCCGAAACTGCGGCAGGTTGGGCTCGAGGATTTCGATGCACTCGCCGGCACCGACGTCGCGCTCTACTGCATCGGCGTCTACACGGGCCAGGTATCGGACGAAGAGCTGCGCCGCATCACGATCGACATGCCGGTCGCGTTCGCCGAGGCGCTCGCACGCGTGCGTCCCGACGCCGCGTTCTGCCTCTTGAGCGGCATGGGCGCCGACCGGACCGAGAAGAGCCGGTTCGCGTTTGCGCGCTACAAGGGCATCGCGGAGAACCGACTCGCGGACATCGGGCTCGCCCGCTTCCACAGTCTGCGCCCCGGCTACATCCACCCCACCACCCCGCGCGCGTCGATGACCGCGAGCTACCGCGTCATGAGCGCGCTGTGGCCGATCGTGCGGCGCATCCTCCCGAACGCCGGCATCGAGTCCGCGGATCTCGCCGCGGGGATGCTGCGCGTCGGCCTCGAGGGCGAAGCGAAGAACCAGGTCCTCGAAAACAAGGAGATCCGTCAATGGGCATGTTCGCCATCATCCTGAGCGCCTCCATCACGCTCGGCTTTCTCGCGCTGATGGTCTGGTACGCGCCGTCCCGCATCGCATCGTGGAGCGGCGCTCCGCGCACGTGGCCCTTCTTCGCCGGCGCCGTTGCGATCGCCGCCTCGTTCATGACGCTGACGGGAATCGTGCCCGGGTCGACGAACGCGATTCTCGGTTCGGCCACGATTGCGGCCAGCATCGCGGCAGTCTTCCTGCTCCTGCTGACCCTCGCGACGCTCGCCATGGACGGCCTGCGCCGCGTCGTTCCGCTCGACAATCGAACGGCGCTGACGATCACGATCGCGACCGCGGCCCTGCTCGTCGCCGCCGGGGTCTGGCGCGGCTATCGCTTCGAGGTCGTCGAAGTCGACGTGGCCATGCCCGGGCTCGAAAATGACGTCACGGTGATGCACGTGGCCGACGTCCACCTCGGACACCAGCGCGGCGCCGCGTACCTGGAGCGCATCGTGGACGCGATCAACGCGCGTGGGCCGGATCTCGTTCTGCTCAACGGCGACCTCGTCGAAACGAACCACGCGGTGAACCGGGACGCCCTGGCCGCCCTGCGGAAGATCGAGGCGCCCGTCTACTTCGTCAACGGCAACCACGAGTTGACCGTCGACCACGCGCGCGCCCTGGCGATCATCCGCGAGAACGGCGTGCGCGTGCTGACCAACGAGGTCGTCCAGACGCACGGCCTGCAGCTCATCGGCCTCGACTACATGCGCGCGGACGACGAAGCCTTCGACCCGCACGCCACCGGCGGCCCCACGATCCGCGACGTGATCCCGCAGCTCGAGCTCGCCCCGGGCAAACCGACGCTGCTCATGCACCACAGCCCCGTCGGCGTGCCCTACGTCGTCGAGCGCGGCGTCGACCTCATGGTGGCGGGCCACACGCATGCGGGACAGGTCTTCCCCATGACCTGGCTCGCGAAACTCTCGTTCCGCTACCTGCGCGGCCTCTACGAAGAGCAGGACACGCGCATCTTCGTCTCGCAGGGCGTCGGCACCTTCGGGGTGCCGATGCGGCTCGGCTCCTCCAATGAAATCGAACTCATCCGGCTCCGGGCCATGCCCGGGTCGGCGGCACGGTCCCATGACTAAGGAACACACGATCAAAACCGTACTGATCACCGGCGCGTCAAGCGGCTTCGGCAAGCTCACGGCGAAGCAGTTCCAAGCCCGCGGCTGGAACGTCATCGCGACGATGCGAACCCCCGACAAGGAAGCCGAGCTGACCACGCTGGAGAACGTGCTCGTCACGCGGCTCGATGTGACGGAACCCGCGTCCATCCACGCCGCGGTCGAGGAAGGCGTGGCGCGCTTCGGCTCGATCGACGCTCTCGTCAACAACGCCGCCTACGGCGGGCACGCGCTCTTCGAGCAGGCGAGCGACGAGTCGATTCGCGCGATGTACGACACCAACGTCTTCGGCGTCATGAACGTGAGTCGCGCCGTGCTGCCCATCATGCGCCGGCAGGAAAGCGGCTGCATCGTCAACGTGACCTCGATGGCCGGCATGCTCGGAGCCCCGACCATATCGATCTACGCGTCGACGAAGTGGGCGGTCGAGGGGCTCACCGAGGCGATGGCGCTGGAGTACAAGCCGCTCGGGATCCGCGTGCTCGCCGTTGCGCCCGGTGCCTATCCGACGACGCGCTTCAACGCGAGCACCGACGACGCCCTCGACGCGGGCGATCCGGACGTAGCGGCGCATGCGCGCGTCCTCTACGACCACATCCAGGCGGTCGCCGGGCAGATGGCGATGCAGAGCGGGCAGAAAGCCGACCCGCAGGAGGTCGCCGATCTGATCTACAAGTGCGCCACGTCGGAGATGCCGGTGCACAACCCGGTCGGCGCCGACGCGCGCATGCTCGCCGAGATGATCGGCCCGCCGCGCCAGGAGTTCGTCAAGCAGCTTCAGAACATGGCGCTGCCGCCGCAGGAGTAGAACAAGGCGAGGGCCGCGAAACCGAACGGGTCAGCGAACGAGCGGCACGCGGACGGTTTCGTTGCCCTCGGCCTTGACGGTCACGGCGATCGCGCGCTGCTTGTAGTTCTTCTCGCGCACGTGGAGCGTGTATCGGCCCGGCGGCAGTCCCGAGAAGTGGCCGTCACCGGTGCCGGAAATGACCAGCAGAACCGGCTTCGGCTTGCCGGCCAGCGTGGTCGTGAGATAGAGAAACTGCGGCATCTTTTCGCCCTCGGGCACGCTCACCTTGACCGGCACGCGCGGCAGGCTGGTCAAAACGATCGGGTCGAGCTTGCGCATTTCGTTGGCTGCGAGGTCGACCGTGATCTTGCGCGTCGTCGCTTCATTCGCCCGCACCTGCAGCTCGTAGCGGCCCGGCGCGAGGTGCTCGAACCGGACCTTGCCGTCGTAGGAGAACCCCTGACCCACAACCTCGTCTCCGCGCCGCAGCTCCACGATGTAGAAGTCGAGTTTGCGGTCGCTGGTCGCCTCCGTCGTGAAGCCGGCGCCGCCCGGAAGCCGGATGTCGAAGTGCGCCGCGCCTCCCGCCGGCACGTCGATCTCGATGAGGCGCGCGCGCAAGAGATCGAGCGGTAGCCGCACCCAGGTACGGCCCGCCGGCGCGCTCGGCACGCGGAAGCGACCGCGCTTGTCGGTGCGGAACCCCAGCTTGCCGCGTTCGAGCTCGAGCGCGCCGTGGTACGGCGTGCCGTCGCTCTTGGTGACGATGCCGGTCAGCACGGCGCCGGACGGAAGCTTGAACACGACCGGCTCCAGCGTGTGAGGCGCGATCTCGACGTTGCTCTCCATCGCAGGCAGCGGGCTGCCTAGCGAGGCAATCTGCATGATGCGGTAGCGACCGGGCGGCGGGGCCGGGATGCGCGCAACGCCATCGACGAGCCTGGGCCGATAGCTGTGCACGAACAGATGCTCGGAGTCGGAGACGTGAAGGTAGATCGGCGCGTCTCTCCACTCGGGCGGCAGGTTCTCGAAGCGCACCTCCAGCTCGCGCTGATGACGCAGCTGGATCTCGACGAGCGCGGCTTCGTCCGACGCCTCGACCGTCCCCGCCCAGATCTCGCAGCCGGTGTGTCGCACGGTGAGCTGGTAGTCGCCGCGCGGCAGGTGCGCGAATCGGAAGCGGCCGTCGGCGTCGGTGAAGGTCCATCCCTCGCGCCCCTGCTCGGGGCCGCCCTCGTAGACGCCGCGGCGTTTGAGCTGGACCTGCTTCTCGGGAATCGGCTGCCCGTCGAGCAGCACGATCCCCTCGAGCACGACGCCGGGCAGAAGCGTCAGGTCGACCGCCGTGTCGATCCGGCTCTGCGGCGCGATCGTCGCGAACGAGATCCATGTCCGCTTGTTGCCGATACCGAGCGAGCGCGACTGCAGGTCGCGAAGCGGTTGATACTCGAACCGGAACTGCCCCTCGGCGCCGGTTCGAATCACCGGCGGCTTGGCGGGCGTCGGCATCAACGTGATTCCGACGGCATTTCTGAGGTGCAGCTGCATGTCCGGCACCGGATCGCCGTTCGGCATGCGCACGTGCCCCTGCACGCGCGCGGGGTCGCCCGCATCGACCTCGCTCGTGCCGGACAGGGAACGCGCGCCCTCGCGCTCTTCGCGCGACGGGTCCTCGCGGGGGCCGTCCGTGGTCGAAGCGCGCGACGCGGCGTCGGGGCTCGATGCGCCGGCGAGAGCGGTCCGTCGCGCCGGATCGGACTCGGCCCGACGATGATTCGGCTCGTCGGTCTGCTGCACGACCAGGGTCGCGCCCAGAAACACCAGCAACGCAATCGCGAGCAACGCCTTCTTCATCCCGATCAGCCCTCCCCCCATCATGGCAACCTGCTCGATCGATGCCGCGGCCCCGGCCGCGGGCACGAAGAGCACCAACGCTCCGAGCTTGGCCTCGGCGTCGGGCCCAAGCCTCCGGCGCAGCTCCCCGAGCGCGCGATGGACGCGCATGCGCGCGGCCGCTTCGGAGACGTTGAGTGTCGCAGCCACCTCGGCGTAGGAGAGCCCGTGCAGAAAGCGCAGCGTGGCGGCAGCCCGCAGCGGATCGCTCAAGAGCGCCAGTGCGGTCTCCGCGTCGGTGCGCGCGTCCGGTCGATCGCTCGTCGACTCCGGTCGCGCCGCCCGACGGTCCCGCCGCCGGCGGGAGGCGGTCACTCGATGCAACGTGCGCGCACCGAGCAGGATGCGACGGCCGAGGAACGCGCGCAGACCGATCGCACGCGGCACCTCCGGCGGCTCCTTGGACAGCGCGAGGAAGGCCTCCTGCATGAGGTCCTCGGCGTCGGCCGTCTGGCCGGTCACGCGCCGCGCGAAGTCGTAGGCGAAGGTGCCGTACGACGCCACGAGGCGCTCGAACGCCGCGCCGTCGCGCCGGTCGCACCATTGATCCCAGAGAGTCGACTCCGTCATGTTCATGGGGAGTTCGCAGCCGCGGGACCGAATGTAACGCGCCATCAGTGTGGGCTGGGCGGATGCCGGCGGCCGAACGCGAGGAAATGCGCGGCGGCGCCCTCCACCGCGGCGGCGGGCTTGGCCCAGTGAAAGGAGCGCTGGATCGTCAGCTCGAGGGCGGGCACGGCGCGAAGCTGGCCGGCGGCAAGCCGCGGGCCGAGGCCCCAGCGCGACAGGAACGCGAGGCCGAGCCCCGCGGCGGCGGCACCGGCGATCGACTCGTTGGCGCCGAGGACCAGGTCGCGCGCCGACGGGCGGTGGCGCACGCCCGCTTCGCGCAGAGCACGCGCGACGACCTGGCGCGTGCCCGACCCCGCCTCGCGCCAGAGCATGGGGACGTGCTCCAGCTCGCTCACGTCGCGCGGGCGCCACGGGGAGCGCGCCCCAACGACCGGCACCAACTCGTCGTCGACCCACGGCTCGAGTCGGACGCCCGCCGCCCGCGCGTGGCCCTCGACCAGGCCGAGCGGGAAGTCGCCGGCTCGAATCGCCGCGATGACATCCTCGGTGTTGCCGATCTCGATCTCCATGCGAACGTCCGGGTACCGCGCGCGAAAGCGTGCCAGCACGGGCGGCAGCACATGCGCCGCGATCGTTGTGCTCGCGATCAGGCGAAGGCGGCCGAGCCGTTGGCGCGTGCCGCCGATCTCCGAGATCGCGTCGGTCAGCAGCGCGTCGACACGGCGAGCATAGGCGGCCAGTCGCTCGCCCGCCGGCGTGGGCGTCACGCCGTGCACGGAACGGATCAGAAGCGGCACGCCGATCGACTCCTCCAGGCGCTTCATGCGCGCCGTGACCGCGGGCTGCGACAGATGGACGGCACGCGCCGCTGCCGAGATCCGTCCATGCTCCAAAACGGCCAGGTACGTCGGAAGCAGACCGGGGTCGAGTTCGGGCAGTCGCATGCACCCAGACTATCAGCAAGGCTGATGGCATATCAGATCTTCATTCTTTACACCGCTCGATTCGGAGGCACTCTGTGCGTGTGCAGGAGCAAGCAACACGCGCCGCGGCGGCCGCCGGCCTCGGGATCCTCGTGATCGCGCTGGCGCCGGTGTCGGGTGCCGCGGCCCTGCTCGGCGGCGCGCTTCTCGGCGCCCTGCTGGGGCGTCCGGCCTGGGCTGCGACGCAGGGGCAGCGCGTCCTGAAGTGGAGCATCGTCGGGCTGGGCGGGGCGATGACGCCCGCCGTCGTACTCACCGCCGGCGCGACGGCGATCGGGCCGACGGCGCTTACGCTGCTCGGCGTCGTCATCGCGGGTCTCGGCATCGGCATGCTGCTCCGGCTCCCCCGCGACCTCATCCTGCTGGTGACGTTCGGCACCGCCATCTGCGGCGGCAGCGCCATCGCGGCGACCGCACCGGTGCTGCGCGCGCGCGACAGCCACATCGCGTCCGCCCTCGGCGTCGTCTTCCTGCTGAACGCCATCGCGCTCTTCGCCTTCCCGTGGCTCGGCACGGCGCTCGGACTCAGCGCCGAGACGTACGGCACCTGGTGCGCGCTGGCGATCCACGACACGAGCTCCGTCGCCGGCGCGAGCGCGGCGCACGGCGCGCTCGCGCTCGAGACCGCGGCCGTCACGAAGATGGTCCGCTCGCTCTGGATCCTGCCGGTCGTGATCGCGCTGGGCCTGACGGTCACCGCCCGCGACGGCGAACAGGGCGCACGCGCCCGGTTCCCGTGGTTCATCCTCGGCTTCGTCGCCGTCGTGGCGCTGGTGGGATTGCTGCCGGCGCTCCGCCCGGCCGGCGAAGTCGTCGCGACGCTCGCCCGACGCGGCCTGAACGTGGCGCTGTTCCTCGTCGGCATGGGGCTCCAGATCCGATCGCTGCAGCCGCGCGCCCTCCTGCTCGGCACCTGCCTCTGGATCGGCCTCGCCACGACGACGCTCGCAATTCTCGCGTAGTCCGAAAATCAGGTCGATCGGCCTATCCCGGGGACCGTGATGCTCCCCGATTCGTCCACCCTGACCCTCTTCGTCGGCGTCGTGCTGGCGCTGCTGCTCGTGCCCGGCCCCGCCGTGCTGTTCGTCGTGGCGCGCAGCGTGGAGCAGGGGCGACTCGCCGGCGTCGTGTCGGTGCTGGGCCTCGGGCTTGGCGGCCTCGTCCACGTCGCCGCCGCGGCCGGCGGCGTGTCGGCACTGCTGGCCGCCTCGCCCGGCCTGCTTTGGGGCCTCCGCGTGGCCGGCGCCGCGTACCTCGTCTATCTCGGCGTGCGCACCTTGCGCAGCGAACCGGCTGCGGCCGCCGCCTCGAAGCCGACGTCGCCGTCGCTGCGCCGCGCGTTCCGCGACGGGGTGATCGTGCAGGTTCTCAATCCGAAGGCGGCGCTGTTCCTGTTCGCCTTCCTCCCGCAGTTCGTCGATCCGGCGCGCGGCCGCGCCACGACGCAGATGGCGACGCTCGGACTCCTGTTCGTCCTGATGGCGGTCCTGTGCGATGGCGCCTACGCGCTGCTCGCCGGGACGGCGCGCCGCTGGCTTCGAGAGAGCCCCCGCGCCGTCCGCTACCGCACGCGTTTCGCGGGCTGGTCCTACGTCACGCTCGGCGTCGGACTACTGGTCTTCGTAGGATGACCTCGAGAGCCGTGCCCCGTCGCTACCAGGACGTCTACCCCTCCGCCCCGCTTCTGAAGAGCGACGGGCAGATCGGACCGCTCGCGTCGGAGCTGCTCACCCTCGAGTACTTCGAGTCGGATCCGGGCGAGATGGAGACGAGCGTCTTCGCGCAGCATCACATCCTGCTCAACCTGAACGAGAACCCGCACCGGGTCGAGAATTGGCGGGACGGAGCGTACCGGGACTTCATCTTCCGGCCCGACGAGGTGGTCGTGACGCCCGCCGGCATGCGAAGCGGATGGCGCTGGCACGCGCGTTCGAAGGTGATCGTCGTCACCCTGGACCCGGAACGCTTCGGGGAGTTCGCGCGCAATGCGGTCGGCGTTCTCCTGACGAGCGAGCAGCTGCGGGACGTACCGCAGTTCCAGGACGAGGACCTCTGCCGCGCCGGCGTGCTGGTCATGGATGCGCTCCGCGAGCGCGTAGGGTCCGAGGTCATCTTCGAAGCGCTGTCGCGCGTGTTCCTCGTCCGCCTCATCCAGCGCTACGGGCTGGAGCGCGATCCGGACGCGGACTTCGACGCGTCGTTCACCGCGGAGCAGTACAAGCGGGTGCTCGATTTCGTCGCCCGGCACTTCGCGCGCAAGATCACGCTCGAGGAGATGGCGTCCGTGGCGGCGATCAGCGAGTCGCACTTCGCGCGCCTGTTCAAGCAGTCGGTGCGGCAGACCCCCTACCAGTTCGTCATCGCCTACCGGATCGAGAAAGCGAAGGAGATGCTCGCCGATCGGGATCGCCGCATGAGCGACATCGCGCTGGCGTGCGGCTTTTCGGACCAGGCGCACTTCTCGCGACTCTTCAAGCGCCACCAGGGCCGGACCCCGAGCGAGTGGCGCGCCGGACCGTAGCGGCATTGTTCAAGCGTTTCCGCAGGAGTCTGCAAGCGGTCGCGGCGCACGGGCCTAGCATGCGTCCGTGAAACACGCACTCCTCGCCTCGATTCTCGGTCTCGTCCCGGCCACGGCGACCCACGCCGAACCAGCCACGACCCGCATCGACATCACGTTTCCGTCGAATGGATCCAAACTCGTCGGACACCTTTATCTCCCCGCCGACCGAGAGACCAAGACGCCGCTGCCGGGCGTCGTCGTCACGGGCGCATGGACGACCGTGAAGGAGCAGATGCCGGCGACCTACGCCGCCGCCATGGCGCAGCGCGGGTTCGCCGCGCTGACCTTCGACTTTCGCGGCTGGGGCGGGTCGGAGGGCACGCCCCGGTTCCTCGAGCATCCGACGCGGAAGACGGAGGACATCCTCGCGGCCGCGGCGTATCTCGCGACGCGACCCGAGGTGCATGCGGGGCGCATCGGTGGACTCGGCGTCTGTGCTTCGTCCGGCTACATGGCCGACGCCGCCCGACGCAGCCCGCACATCCGGGCGCTCGCGCTGGTCGCGCCGTGGCTCCACGACGCCGGCATTGCCGAGGCGGTCTACGGCGGCGCGGACGGCGTGGCGAAGCTGATCGCGGCCGGCCGGGAAGCCGCGTCCGCCGAAGCCCCGGTGATCATCGAGGCGGCGAGCACGACCAACGCGAAGGCGCTCATGTACAAGGCGCCCTACTACACCGAAGCGGACCGCGGCCTGATCGCCGCGTACGACAACAAGTTCAACGTGGCGTCGTGGGAGCCGTGGCTCACCTACGACGCGCTCCGCATCGCGGACACGCTTCGCAAGCCGACGCTCGCGGTCCACTCCCGGGCTGCGGTGATCCCGCAGGGCATCGAGGAGTTCGCGCGACGCATGGACGGGCGCGCGCGCATCGTCTGGCTCGAGAACGTGAGCCAGTTCGACTTCTACGACCGCGCGGCGCCCGTCACGGCGGCCGCGGACGCCGTTGCCGGGTACTTCCGAGAGACGTTCCGACGGCAGCAGGACGTGGCCGCGGTCACCTCGGTCGTCGAAGGGGTCGCCCTCCTTGCCGACCTGGGGGAGTTCGACGCGCTCGAACGCCTCTACGCCGGGACGGTCCGCGTGGACTACAGCTCCCTCAACGGGGTCGCCGCCGCCGACCGGAAGGCGAGCGAACTCATGCGGGAGTGGGCCGCGGTGCTTCCCGGTTTCGACCGGACGCGCCACGCGCTCGCGAACATCGCCGTCCGCGTGGATGGGTCGCGCGCCATCGCGACCGCCGATGTCGTTGCCGACCACTTCGTGGACAAGCTGTTCTGGCAGGTGCGCGGCGGATATCGGTACGAGCTGGAAAAGACGGACGGCCGCTGGCGGATCCGGAGCCACACCCTGACGCTGCGCGGGGAAAGCGGCACGCGCGACGTCTTCGCCCTGGCGATGAAGCGCGCCGCCGAACGGTAGCGCGGGCGATTCCGGCCGAAACTCGCGCCGGTTTTCCGGGTTGCACCCGTGTGTACCGGTCTGCGCTCATCCTCCTGCTCGCCACGGCGAGCGTCTGGGCGCAGGGCCGCCGCGGCCGGGAGCCTGTGCCGATCCTGCTGCCGTTCGATCTCGATCGCGACGGCCGGATCTCGAAGCGCGAGATGGCGGCGGCCATGCGGCACCTCGATCTCGACGGCGACAAGCGCGTCTCGGAAACGGAGCTGATCGCCCATCGCCGGGAGTTCGGCCTGCTCGACACGAACCGCGACGGCAAACTCGACGAGAAGGAGCTGCGACGGACGGAGTCGGTGCTCCGTTCCTTCCCGCAGCCGAAGACGAAGCTGCCCGATCCGGAAAAGCCGCTGCCGCCCGTGCCGGCGCCGCGGCGCAACCCGGTCACGCCGTCGAAGGCGGTGCTCGGCAAGATGCTGTTCTGGGAGCAGCAGCTCTCCAGCAGCAACAGCGTGGCGTGCGGAACCTGCCACCAGCCGCGCGCCGGCGGCGCGGACATTCGTTTCGGTCGACACCCCGGTCCGGATGGAGCGCCGGGCACGATCGACGACATTTTCGGCTCGCCCGGCATGCTCGACAAAAAGGGCGTCGTGCAGGTCACACGGAGAATAAGCCCGTCGTTCTTCGGAGCGCTCCACGCGCGCGAGCAGTTCTGGGACGGGCGCGCGCGCGACAAGCTGCGCGACCCGGTGACCAAGAGCGTCGTGCTCACGTCCGGCGCCGCGCTCGAAACGCAGGCGCTCGCCCCGATTCTCGACACCGCGGAGATGAGCGAGCCCGGCCGGACCTGGCGCGATGTGACGACGAAGCTGTCGAGCGCGATTCCGCTCGCGCACGCGAAGACGCTGACGCCGGACATCCTGAAGGCGCTGGCGAAAGACCCCACCTATCCCCGACTCTTCGAGCGCGCCTTCGGCTCGCGCGACATCACGCCCACGCGCATCGCCATGGCGATCGCCAGCTACGAGCGCACGCTGGTTCCCGACCAGACGCCCTTCGACGCCTACATCCGCGGCAACAAGAACGCGATGACCGCGGCACAGGTGCGCGGCTGGCGCGTGTTTCAGCAGTCGAACTGCGCGGTGTGTCACCCCGCCCCGTTCTTCACCGACAACACCTACCGCAACATCGGCCTGCGCCCCCCCTTCGAGGACCTCGGGCGGCGCGAGGTGACGCGCCGCAAGGATGACCGCGGCAAGTTCAAGGTGCCGTCGCTGCGCAACGTCGGACTGCGCCCGCGCTTCATGCACCACGGCCGCTTCGACAACCTGGGCCAGGTGCTGAGCCACTACCGCGCCCGCGTCGACCGGTCGGAGGACAACCTCGACCCGCTGCTGCGTCTGCGCACCGGCCCCGGCCCCGCGCGCCGCGACCTGATCGAGTTCCTCCAGTTCGCCCTGACCGATCCGCGCGCGGCGAAGGGGCTCCCGCCCTTCGACCATCCGGTCTTGAAGGACTGACGATCGGACCGTCGCGGACGCCCGGTCACGGCACCGTGATGCGCGCATCGACGGTCTCGCCCACGGCGACGTTCACCTCCACCGAGTGTTCGCCAAGCATGGTCAGCGCGACGACCTCCACCCGGCCGGCGGGAACGTCGGCATAGACTCGCTCGCGCTGACCGCCGGCCACCATGCGAACCGGCAGCGGCGTCTTCGCGCCCGGACGACGGATACCGAACGAGATGGCGGAGACCACCGGATTCGGCGGATCACCGCGTTCGTAGCGAAGCCGCACGCGCCCCCCTCGTCGCAGGACGATGCGCTGCTGATCCGCGTCGGAGACGACCGTCGACGCCCACCCGGGCTTCGAGATCTGGATCTCTCCGCGCAGGCCCGGAAGGATCCGAAGCCGGAACGAGCCGTCGGCGCGCGTCGCCGTCACGACGCGATGATGTGCGTGCGGGAACGCAACGATCGCGCCCGCAAGCGGCCCTTCGCCCGACACCGTGCCGCGAAGGATGCGCATCGGCTTCAGGCGCACGTCTCCCAGCTCGTTGCGGCCCGTGACGAGCGTTCGCTCGAGCGTCAGAAGCGGATCACCGTCGCGTCGTCCGAACGTCAGCCGGCAGTCGCCCGGCGGGACGCCCTTGAGCTCGAATCGCCCGTCGGCACCGATGTCCGCGCCGAGAGAGCCGACGCCCGGTGTCCACGCCTGCACCCATCCGGCAGCGGCCGATCCATCCTCGTGCAGGAGACGCCCGACCAGCTCCGCCGGGCGGTGGATCTGCACCAGGACTTCGTCGCCCTCGGCCGGCAGCGGCAGCGCACCCGACCATTTCGCGAAGCCCGGTGCGGTGATCGATACATGAAACCGCGGGTAGCTCTTCTGCGTGCGATCGAACGAGAACACGATGCGATCGCGGTGAGCCTCGAGCACGCGCGCGAACGTCGTGCGGAACCGTGCGTGGACCTCAGGCGGGAGGGGATCGCCGTTGCGCACACGAACCACGAGCGTGGCCTGCGCGGGCCGACGCACGCGAATCACCTGCTCCGGCGCCGACTCCAACGGCGCATGCGTCTTTGCCTCGAACGGATAGGGGAATCCGCCAATGCTCGGGCGCGGGTGCACGGTCGTCCCGGCCCTCACGGCGAATGCCGCCACGGCCCTTCCCTCCTGGTCGGTCTTCTGGCCGGGAGCCGTCCCGAGCATGATGTCGGGGATGGGGACTCCCGCGTGGTCGAGCAAGCGACAGCGCACGTAGGACCAGTACCGCCGCTTCAGCTCGATGCGAACGGTCGCGCCAGGCTCCGTGGGCAAGGGCGCCTCGCCCAGCCACTGCGGTGTCGTCGCTGGTTGGCCCGGCAGGATCGCCATCGTCCCAAGCGATGCCGTGACGACGTTCAGATAGTGAGGCGCATCGAAGACGAAGCGCCCTCGCGCGTCCGATCGAGCGTTGCCGACTTTCGCGCCGGCCGCGGGACGCCCATCCGCGAAGACGACGACTCCGGAGACCCGGCGTGACTCCTCGATCACGATGCGCGCCTCCTCATCGCCCGGCTCGATGGACGCGACGGCCAGCTGCCGTGCACCGCGATGCACCCGGACCGACTGCGTCTGGAGTTCCGCACCCTCGAAGCGAAATCGCCCGGCCTCATCCGTCGTGACGACACCCACGCTGGAGAAGGGGCGATCGTGCAGGACGAACACACCGGCCACAGGCGCCCCACGGCGGTCCACGACGGTCCCGGCGATCGGTGCCCCGACGGTCAGCACGATCTCCTTCGAATCGCGATCCGCGGGCAGGGCGCGGGATGCGTATCCATCGGCGGCCACGGACAGCTGCGCGTCTTCGAAGGTCTGGATCGAGAACGTCCCGTCGATCCCGGCAACGCCGCTGTCCAGGCGCAGCCCCATGTCGCGCCCGTGAAACAGGCCGTACGTCGCACGCGGGATCGCCCTGCCCTCGACATCGACAACGCGAAACGTCGCCGGCCGAGTGCTCGCCGGTAGATCGATCGCGCAATGTCGCTCCCCCACCGACACCGACGTGGCGGCGAGCGCGAACCGGTCCGCCTTGGCGTAGACGAGATAACCGCGGTCGCTCGGGGCGTCGAACGAGAATGCACCGTCGGGGTCGGAGAACGTCTCCATCGAAACCGGCGTGGTCGGGGCGACCGTCTCGTCCACTTCGCGGCGATCGACCACGAGCCAGACCCGGACGTTTCGGACCGGCTCGCCCTCGAACATGACGGTGCCGACGAGCGGCACAGGGTGCTCGTCGTCCGAAGTCCGTTCCTGCTGCCGCTTGGATGACGTCTCCGCCACGGCCCCGGGTACCCTCGTCTGACGCGCGGGCGCATCACGCCGCAAGGTTCGTTCTCGCCGGCTCTCGCTGCAGAAGAGGAGCAGCGTGACGGCGGCGATCGCCAGAAACGCCAAGGCCGCTACGCGCATGCGAGCCTTCCGGCCGATTCGTGGTGGGGGTCACGGTTGGGAGTCACGAGTCGTTCCGTCCTGCCGTTGATGTCGTGGTTCGCCCATCGTCTGGGAGCGCTTCCAGCGTCAAGGCGACGCGGTTGCCGGGTCCGGGTAGAGATCGTCGCTCACCGCCGGCCCGTTTCGCTGGAAGACGACAATCGTGTGGCCGCTCCCGAGTTCTGCTCCTGTCCATGTACGAACCGCCTCGGGCGGCGCTGCTTCGGTGCAGCCTCCCCATTCCGCGAAGTGTACGTCGAGCGGGCCTGGGTTCCGGTGACGCCGAACTCCAGTCCCGAGTCGGGAGACTTCGCGTCCCGGTCTCCTCCGACGACACCGCGGCGCGCGGAGGGGGTGACCTCCCGGTCGCCATCCGCCAGAGCTTGCTCCATAGTATCGGCGGCGATAATATGCCGACCCGATAGATCCCATTTGGGCAGCCCCATGAGTCGATCGAAGCGCCAATCCCCCTCCGGCCCCGTGGACGCGCGGCACGCCGAGCTGGCCGGCCGCTCGCCCATCTACCAGGGCATGGTGCGCGGCATGCTGCCGTACTACGTCCTCACGCTGCTGCGGGAGGCGCCGCGCTACGGGACCGAGCTGATGGTGGCGATTCACGCGGCGACGGGCGGCACCTGGAAACCGAGTCCAGGATCGCTCTACCCGCTCTTGAAGCGGCTTGAGGACCAGGGGCTGGTGATCGGGCGCCTGCGCCGCGGCCCGGCGGCCCCGCAGCGCGTCTATCGCATCTCGCGCCGCGGGCGCGAGGAGATGCGCACGATGCAGCGCGAAATCGTCGAGGATCTGCGCGCGGCGCGGGGCGTCCTCGACGAGCACATCCGGTGGTTCGAGAACGCGGTCGAAGGCGGCAGCGAAGCCGTGCCCGCACAGGAACCGCGCGAGGGCTGACGGAAGCAGCGCGATGAGCCGCGTCGACGTCGATCGCCTTCGTCTGGAGCCGCAGCAGCGGCGCCTGTCGAACGGATACGCGCGCTGGCTGCTGGCCCTGCTGATCTTGCTCGGCGCCGGCGGCGCGTTTCTGCACGACCGCTGGAGCCCGGACGACTCGAACCTGAAATCCCGGCCCAACAACGTCCTGCTCGCGAGCGAACCGCCCGCGCCCCTGGCTCCGGTCGAAGAGGAGCGCGTCGTCGTCGCGGGCGGCTTCCTGGAGGCGCGCCGGGACGCGACGCTCTCCCCCGGCCGCGACGGCGTCGTCGCGGCGGTGCACGTGAAACCGGGCCAGAAGGTGCGCATGGGCGAGCTGCTGCTGGAGCTGGTCGCGCGCACCTCGAGGGCGGAGCTCGCGGCCGCGGAGGCGGAGCTCGCCATCGCATCGGCGCGGCTCGCGCTGGCGAAAGCGGGCGCGCGCGCGGAGGAGAAACAGCGCGCGCAGGCGCGTTCGGCAGCGGCCGAGGCGGAGTGGCAGGAGAAGAAGTCGCAGCTCGCGCGCTCGCGCCGCCTCTCCGAACGGCAGGTGCTGTCGGAGTCGGAGTTCGAGAGCGCGGAGCGCGACGAGCGCGTGGCGCGCGCCCGGCTCGCCG
>JBCDBY010000035.1:0-21765 GCA_039182715.1 Planctomycetota bacterium | reverse complement strand
GAGACGGCGAATCTCGTCCTGCACCTTCACGAACTCCTCCAGCACCTTCTGGTCCTTCGGGTCGATCTTGGTGTAACGCAGGCGGTACTTGCACGCGCCGTGCGGGTCGTTCTCGAGATCGATGGCCATCGTGATCTCGGCCTCCATCTCGAAGAAGCGCTCCTTCTCGAGGAACGGCTGGCGGAACTTGATCCAGACCTTGCCGCCGATCATGAGGTCGTCCGGCTCGATCTTCACCTTGTCCGGATCGGACGGGTACTTGAACGTCGGGCCGTCTTCCCAGAGGGAGAGGATCTTGCCGACACCCATCGATTCGGGCGCGTCGAGCAGCTTGAAGAACAGCTTGGTCGAGCCGAGCTGGCTCTCGTCGACCGGGATCTCCTCGAAGTCGGTCTTCTCTTCCCCGCCCTCGCCGTGGAAGTGCTTCACCGCCTCGTCGTCGTTCTCGTAGATGTGGAAAATCTGATCGATTCCCAGCGTGACGATCGTGGTCTGGAAGAACTTCGACGGCTCCGAGAGCACCAGCTCGCCTTCGTACTCCTTCAGGTGCCGGTGCGTCTTGATGAGGTAGCCGAGCGAGGAGGAGTTGATGAACTTCAGCCCCTTCAGGTTGAAGACCAGATCCTTGCGGCCCTTCTGGATGAGCTGGTCGATCCCCTCGGAGATCTTGGGCAGGTTGAACGCGTCGAACTCGCCCGTGAAGGTCAGGATGGTGACGCCGTCTACCTCGGTCCGATCGATTTTCATGGCTTTTCCTCGCTGCGCCGGCACGAAAGGCCCGCAGAAGCGGCAGATTACCAGCCCCGTCGCCTCCGTTAAAGGTCGCTCCGCCCGCGATCGGCGTCGTCCTCGACGTAGCGCAGCTGCACGAGCCGCGCCCCGGGGAGCCCGCCATGGCTCGATTTCACCCAGACGATCACACACTCTGCATGGACGTGGGGCCCACCTTCGCGAAACGGGCGCCGAAATCGAACCCAAATGTGCTGTCCGACGCGGAGTTCGCCGGGATCGATCGGCATGTCCTCGCCGTCCGACGGATACTCGAATCTCGGCCCACCGGGATGCGAGACGAGTCGCGCCGTGGCGATGCGTTCGGGGAACTCGCGCTGGTGGAAAAGCATCGTCGTCAGATCGTGGGGGCCGTCGATGTCGGTCGACGTTTCGCCTCGCAGATGACCGATGGCATCGACGGTCGTCGTGTGGATGGCGAACAGCTCGTCGAGCCCCAGGTCGTCGGCCGCCTGCAGGAACGCGTCGGAGGGCTCGGCGACCACGAGCTCCCCGCCGCGTTCGCGCAAACGTCTTTGCGTGCGCGCGATGAAGCCGAGCGCGGAGGCGTCGATCGCGCCGACCTCACGCAGCTGCAGCACGAGCCGGGACCGCCCTTCGTTCAGGTGCTGCTCGACGCGCTCGTCGAGTCGGGGAAGCGTGCTCGGATCCAGCTGGCCCTGCATCGTCAGCACGGCGATGGATCCAATGCGTTCGCATCGAATTCTCATTCCATTTCCTCGCGTTGCCGGGTGTGATGCGGCAAGCTCCTTTTCCACACGGAATCATAACAGTGCTCCTCGTCACCGGCTTTGAACCCTTTGGTGGATTGGCCCGCAACCCGAGCGGCGATCTGGCGCTTGCGCTCGGCGACGCACACCAGAACGTGCAGGGCGCCGTGTTGCCGGTCGACTACCGGCGCATCGAGGCGTCGCTCGACGCGCTGTTGCAGGAACGTTGGGAAGCCGTCGTGTTGCTCGGCGTCGCGGTGGGGCGCTCGGTGCTCAGTCTCGAGAAGGTCGCGATCAACTACCGCGACCCGCAGCGTCCGGACAACGAAGGCTTCGCGCCGGCCGATACCGACGTGGTGCCCGGCGGTCCGGACGCCTACTTCTCGACGCTCCCGCTCGCGCGCCTGCGCGACGCGCTGACCGAAGAGCAGGTGCCGCACGAGCTGAGCCTCAGCGCGGGGCCGTATCTCTGCAACGCTTCGATGTACCTCGCGCGGCACAAGCTCGGTCCGGACGTGCCCTGCGGGTTCATCCACGTGCCGCCGACGCCGGATCTCGCCTGTGGGGCGCCGCCGATGGAGTTCGAGCTGCAGAAGCGGGGCATCGGGCGGGTTCTGGGCGAGCTGGGCGCCTAGCGCAAGACCCCTTTACGAAAAACTAGGGAAATTGCCCTAGATCGAGACGGTGGGGTCCGATAAGCTTCTGCCCGAAATAGGTGTAGTTGACCCCTGCGGGGGAGGAGTGACGGCAATGTTTAGGACTCTGTTTGGCCTTCTGGGATTGGCCATGGTTCTCGGTGCGTTCGCGGCAGAGGTGCGCGCGGATCCCTTGACGTTCCAGCTCGGCAACCATCCGGACGGTGGGGCGCGGCCGCCGCTGTACGGATTCCGGTTGGACGGGCTGTTCAACGACGGTGGAAGCTCGATTTACACCTTCGACTTCGAAGCGCCTGGCGCGGACATGAAGCTCACGGTCACGCCGGACGGCGGCGGCTCGGGCACGGTCCGCATCTTCGGCACCGCGTTCGGTGGTCTGAACGCCGGGAACGGCTACGCGGCCGACATGAACAAGGTTGGTCTTTGGGAGATCGACTTCACCTACGTCGAGAACGTCATGATCGACGGTGACCTGGACGTCGTGGTCGCCCCGGATAGCCAGATGGGCGCCCCCGGTTTCAACGAGGGCACCATCAAGAAGCTGACCGGCCCGAACATCGGCGAGACCTTCTACTACGTCGACGAAGACGGCAACAAGGGCTTCGCCTTCAAGTTCAACAACGACGACAACCACCGTCTGGGCGGCAGCGGCCTGTCCGGCCCGGAGACCTGGGTCGGCTGGGGCTGGGTCAATCACGACGACATGGCCATCGGTCCGAACAACATTCCCGGTCACGTCAAGGCCAGCGACTGGCTCTTCACCGGTCAGCCCGTCCCCGAGCCCGGCACCATCGCACTCTTCGGTGCGGCCGCGGCCGGCTTCCTGGTGATGCGTCGGCGCCGCAAGAACGTTTCCTAGTCGTTCTCGTATCCACTCGACACGTTTCGAAGCCCGCAGCACGCGCTGCGGGCTTTTTTCGTGTCAACGCAGGCCGGTGGTCTCGAGCACTTCGGCGAGCACGCGGTCGGACGTCCAGCCTTCCGCTTCGCCCTCGAAGTTGAGCGCGATGCGATGACGCAGCGCCGGCGTGAAGAGCGCCGGAATGTCGCTGCGCTCGACGTGCGCGCGGCCGTTCATGATGGCGCGCGCCTTGAGGCCGAGCGCGACGGCGAGCGCGGCGCGCGGGCTGGCGCCGTGGCGCACGTAGCGCCGCACGCTCTCCGGCGCGCCGTCGTTCGACGGATGCGTGGCGAGCACGAGCTGCGCGATCTTCTGACGCACGTCCTCGGTGAGCACGACGTCGCGTACGAGCACGATCATGTCGGCCAGATCATCCGCCTGTGCCACCGGCCCCGATGCCGCGGCCTCGGTGCGGGCGGCCATGTGAATGATGTCCGCCAGCTCCTGCTGCGTCGGCGTCTCGACCAGGATCTTGAAGAGGAAGCGGTCGAGCTGCGCCTCGGGCAGCGGATAGGTGCCTTCCATCTCGAGTGGGTTCTGCGTCGCGAGCGTGAAGAACGGCACCGGCAGCGGACGGCTCTTGCCGTCGACCGTCACCTGCCGCTCTTCCATCGCCTCGAGCATCGCCGCCTGCGTCTTGGGCGTGGCGCGGTTGATCTCGTCCGCGAGCAGGACGTTCGCGAAGACCGGCCCCTCGCGGAAGCGGAACTCGCGGCCGCCCTCGGCGCTCTCGTGAAGCATCATCGTGCCGGTCACGTCCGCCGGCATGAGGTCGGGCGTGAACTGGATGCGCGAGAAGCGCGCGTCGAGCGCCTCGGCCAGCGAGCGCACCAGGCGCGTCTTGCCGATGCCGGGCACGCCTTCGAGCAGGCCGTGGCCGCCGGCGAAGAGCGCGGTGAGCGTCAGGTCGATGACCGCGTCGTGGCCCAGGATGCGCTCCTTGAGCCGCGCCCGCAGCGCGTCCGCCACCTCGCGGCAGCGCTCCACCTTCGCTTCGATCGCCTGCGTGTCCGCCATGTCAGTTCCTCGCCCTCAGTTTCTCGCCGGCCCGCCATGTTGCGCGAGAAGCTTCGCGACCGCCACTTGTGCCGCCGAGAGAATCCTGCGGAAGTCGACCGAATCGGCGGGGCTGGGGCTCCGCTCGGCCCAGCGGTCGGCGCGCGTGGGGAGCCAGCCGGTGGCGTTTCCGTCGCGGTCGAGCGCGAAGTAGGGCTTCGCCCCGCGGGTGGTGAAGGTGAACACCGCGCCGTCCCGGCTGAAGCGCAGCTCCGGCTGCGGCGGGGGGCCGTCGGCTTCGTGCCGGTGCACGATCGGCAGGAATAGATCGTCCTCCGCCCCGATCGCGAAGACCATGCGCGCGCCCTCCTTCTCCGCAAGCACGGAGACGTACGCCGTCGCGTCCGCAGCGCGCGCACGCGCAAACGAGATCGCCTGGTCGCGTGCGCCCACGAAGTAGAAGCTCACGAAGAAGACGGTGACCGGCCAGAGCACCGGCACCAGGCGCCGATCGCCGCGCGCCACCGCGGTGAGCACGTGGGCGACGAGCGCCGCGAGCGCAAAGCCCTTGGCCGGGACCCAGGTCAACCCGTCGTCCATCAGCTTCGACCAATACGCCTGCACGGCGGGGTTGAGCTGATAGCCCGGCAGGATCTCGCCGATGCCGACCAGCGACACGAACACCGCCGTGTGCACGCCGGCGAGCAGGTAGAGCACGGCGGCGATCCACGCGGCGGGGTGGCGCGGCGTCTTGTGCAGCGCGGCCCAGAATCCGAGAGCACACGCCAGACCGGCGCCGACGAGCAGAAGGAAGTCGAGACTCACAGGACTTGCTGGGTCAGAGGGAGAAGAGGGTTTCGGTGTTGTGCGTGGCCGCGGCGACCAGCTCCTCGACGGCGATGCCCTTGAGCTCCGCGAGGAAGGCGGCCGTCTCGACCACATAGGACGGCTCGTTGCGCTTGCCGCGCTTCTTGCCCGGGGCCAGGAAGGGGCTGTCCGTTTCCAGCAGCAGCCGCTCCACCGGCACCACGCGCGCGGCGTCGCGCAGCCCGTCATTCTTCTTGTAGGTGACGTTTCCGCAAAACGAAATGTGCAGTCCGAGGGCGATCAGCGCCTCCGCCTGCGTCGCGGTGCCGCCAAAGCAGTGCACCACGCCGCGGGTATAGCCGGCGTCGCCGAGAATCCGGAGCAGATCTTCTTCCGCCTCGCGGCAGTGCACGATGAACGGAAGGTCGACGTCGGCGGCGAGCGCGATCTGGCGGCGGAAGGCCTCCTCCTGCAGCGCCTCGGGCGACTTCATCCAGTAGTAGTCGAGCCCGCATTCGCCGACCGCCACGATGCCGCCCGCGCGCACCAGCTCCTCGAACGGCGCCCAGTCGTCGGGGTAGTTCTCGAGCCCGGTCGGGTGCAGGCCGGCGGCGGCATGCACGATCGGGGTCGATTGCGCTCGCGCCACGGCGGCGCGCGATCCCTCCAGGCCGACGCCGACCTCGATGATCGCGCGCAGGCCCGCCTGTTCCGCGCGCGCGTACATGGCGTCGCGGTCGTCGTCGTAGACGTCGAAGTTCGTATGCGCGTGGCTGTCGATGTAGTCCAATACGCGCGACAGGATACCGCTCGACCTTGACTCTCCGCATCGATGCCGCCCGCGTCCTCGTCGACGCCCAGACCGAGGTCGCACCGGGGACGGTGGTCTGCGACGGCGACCGCATCGCGTGGGTCGGCGCCACCGCCGATGCGCCCGACGCCGACGAGCGCATCGAACTCCCCGAGGCGGTGCTCATGCCGGGGCTGGTCAACGCGCACGTGCACACCGATCTGTCGCATCTGCAGGGCGCGGTGCCGTTCGAGGGCGACTTCAGCGCCTGGCTGCGCGGGGTCACCGCGGGCCGCGCGCAAGGTGGGGGGGCGGGGGCCGCGCTGCTGCGCCAAGCGCTGGCGCGCGGCACGACGTCGTTCGGGGACATCGTGCCGCCGGCGTCGTTCGACGAGTCCACGGCGGCCTTCGAGGAGTCGGGCGCGCGGGGGCGGCTGTTCATCGAGGCGATCGGCTTTCAGCCGGAGCGCGCGGACGAAGTCTACGAGCGCGTCTGGGAGCTGATGGAGATGCGGGCGGTACCGGACCGCGTGGTGACCGGCGTGAGTCCGCATGCGCCCTACAGCGTGTCGCGTCCGCTGCTCGGCCGTTTGGTTGCCGTGGCGGAGGGGCACCAGCGGCCGCTCGCCATCCACGTGGCGGAGACGCTGGAGGAGCTGGCGTTCCTGCGCCACGGCATCGGTCCGCTGCGCGACATGCTGCGCGAGTTCGGCGTGGATGACCCGAATTTCGAACCCGAACGGTCGCTGACGGCGTTCCTCGAGCAGCTCACGCTGCTGAATGCGCCGCTGCTGCTGATCCACGCCAACTACATGCGGCCGAGCGACGTGCCGCCGCGCGCGACGGTGGTCTACTGTCCGACGGCGCATCACTTCTTCAACCACCCGCAGCACCCGGCGCTGGAGTTCATGCAGGAGGGCGTGCGCGTGGCGCTCGGCTCGGACAGCGCCGCGTCCGGCGACACCATCGACCTGCTGAGCGAGACGCAGTTTCTCAGCCGCGCCCGCATGGACCTGGAGCCCAAGGCGGTCTTCCGCATGGCGACCGAGTGGGGCGCCCGCGCCCTCGACCTCGACGTGGGCGCGCTGCACGTCGGCAAGCTGGCCGATCTTGCCGCGTTCACGCCCGACGCGCGCTACGGCACGCTCGGCCGATCCGACGCGGAGTGCGTGCTGACGGTGGTGGGCGGCACGGTCCTCCATCGCAGCAAGTAGCCTCGCGCCCGCGACCTTCCTCCATTCTTGCCCTCTCCCGCCTTTCAGCGACAATGCCCGCCTACGCGATGGCGACGTGGCCAAGTGGTAAGGCAACGGATTGCAAATCCGTGATCCCCGGTTCGAATCCGGGCGTCGCCTCCATCGCGTCTTTAGTCGGTGCGTCGGGCGGCCGGTCCTGCTATACGCTCATCCCGAGCTTCACGAGGTACAAGAAGCCACCGAGGACCAGCCAGATCGCCAGGGCGACCGCGCCAGAGAGCTTCGTCAACGCGCTTCGCGCGTAGAGCGGAAGGAAGATCGCCGCGGCGAGCACACAACCGCCGACGATCCAGGCGACGTCACCCGCAGTTGGAAACGCCGCTCCCGGAAATATCACGAAAATGACAAAGGGGCCCAAATGGGAGAGCGCCACCGCTCTGAGTCCGTAGTCGACTCCGACCCAATCCGCGGTGAACCAGAAGATCAGCGCGACGGGAAGAAGATACGAAACGGCATGCGTTCGCCAGCCGCCTCTGTCACCGTCGCGCCCGCCCATGAACCCGACTCTACTCTCGATGTCCGGCTCCGGACGAGCGAGCGTCAAGAAACACGTCGTGGCCAGTGACGATCCCGCGTTGCGAAGGGGGCGACGTCACGCTTCCAGCGAAAGGCTCCGTTGGCCGCTGACGCTCGAGCGGCGAGCGCGGCACCCACGCGGTCTTCTCGTGGATCTGCATGCGCTGGGTCAGAGGGCTCACTGCGCCGCATGTAGCCATCGAGAAACCTCTCAGCGATGCTCCAAGAGCTGTTGGAGCCGTGGACTGTCCGAACTCTGAGCGGCTCAATTGGGCTGATCGCGAGGTTGACGGCATGAGCGACGTACTCGATAGGGCCGCTAGCATCGAAGAGTTTGTCGCGCGAGACCGACCTGATCTCTGCCCCTTCTGGCCGCCCCGGTCTTGGTACAACAACCTACAGACCCCGGGGTAGACCCGAGCTTCGGGAGGTCCCGGTAAGGGCGGGGCCCAAGTCCTGATGCCGAAACGACCGGCATCTCAGTCAGCATCGGCCCGTGGGAATCGCCCAATCTCCTGGTCCTTCCCTCGGAACACTACGTGGGCAAACTCCCGGTTCCCGTTCTCTTCATCGACCCCGGCGCTGAGGACGGCGGCAAACTGACGCATCTCGAGGGTTGCGGGGCTGGAATTGGCTTCATCCTGGCGCGAGAACACCGGAGCCGAGGCCCATGTCACACTTGATGACTTGTCCACTCTGATCCCCGCCGAGGCCGGGACCTTGGCTCCAAGCGTGTTCGGGCCTCGGAGCGATACGGCGGGGGTCGGCATCAGGATCGGTTCGGCATTTTCGACCGGAATCAACTTCCCCGCCTCAATCCGAATCTCGGACTGATGTGGACCATTGAGCTTGATGTACCCGGGCCCGATCTCTGTGGACCATTCCCCGTTCCGCAATATCAGTTTGGAGGTCGGCTCATCGCTCCGCGAGTCAACGGAAAAGAGCGCTAGAAGTACCAAGCTCCCAGCTAAGCAAAGGAAGGTTTGAGCGTTCATTCTGGATCTCCGAAGATTGTCCGGTGGTTCGTCGGGCCACTCGACTGAGCCGTCTGGTCCCACTCTCGCATCTCTGCCGAGGAAGGGACCCCAGAGTGCCCCAACTTGTGTTGGTTGGTCCGCCCGGTTTTCCCGGGGACCCTATTCCTTGAAAGGATGGTGGTCACGGGACGAACGAGTCTTAGCGGATCTCGATCCAGTCGAACACGTCTCACGAAAGGGAGCGACTACGGACGCCGTGGAAGCGCACCGGCGCGGGCTCGAGAAGAAAACGAATCGTGGGACGGCGAGGCAGTGGCTGCTGCTCGATGCCGCAGCGCTGGAAGTTGTCTGCTCCGGAGCGCTGGTTGAGAAGTACCGCGATCCGTATGGCGACCCCACGAACGAGTGTTGTGACTCCCAAGTCTGGCTTGTAGGGGAAACGGCTGGTTGGACGTATCCGATGCAGGGTCCAATGGAGCGCCGCGCCGAAGCGGGCGCAGCCCGCGAAGGCGGGCCATCACGCTCCTCTCGGCTCGCCCTGGGCTCACTCCCGCTTGTAGTCGAGGACGACGGGCTCGTTCGTTTCGCCTTGCGAGACCGTCCAGCCGACGAGGGCCGGCGCGAACCCGGCGCGCTCGGATCGGAGTTCGTAGCGGCCGGGCGCGTCCACGAAGATCGTTAGACCGTCCCGGGTTCGCATCAGGCGAGGCTTCGACCAGCCTGACGCTCCTTCACGGCGAATCCGGAAGGACGGGTCGGGGATCGGCGGGAGGTCCGAGCCGGCGTGCCGCTCCCGGATCGGAATCGCGATGCGCCGCGCGACGCGCACGATGAGCGTGTTCGGACCTCGTTGCAGGGTCGGGTCTTCGGTCGCCCGGCGAAAGCGGGGGTCGCGCCAATACACGCGGAGCCTCCCGGCGATCGCGCGGAATCGAAAGGCGCCGTCCTGGGCGGATCGCTGGGTCGTCATCGCGCCGGAGGCCACGACCGACTCCTTCGAGGTCACGCGCCACTCCAGCTGCGAGAGTTCGATCGGGTCGTCCTCACCGTCCCGCAGGCGGAGCACGACGTCGGCCGGTGCCGGCACTTCGAGAACGGCGTCTTGCGTGCCGTTCTCGATGCCTTCGAGGGGGAACTCGAGATGACACGCGTTCGTGCCGTGCCAGGAAACGTAGGCCCTGGCGGTGGGGGTGCGCGCGATGGACGCGTCCCAGCGCCAGATGCCGTTCGCCTGTCGCGTGATCGTGGCTTCGCTCCCTATCTCGCGCGGGCTCCCGCTGACGCGCACCTTCGGCGCCGAAGGGCGCCAGTCCCCGAGAAACCGGAGCGTCCCGCCCACCTGGATGACCGCCCCGGTCTTGGCGGCCTCCGCCGCACGTAGCGTGACCTGTGACGCGTTGCCGGGTCTTACCTCGACCTCGATTTCATCCAGAGGCGGATGGCGCGCGGCCCAGACGCCTCGCTCGAGACGGACCAGGTACCTCCCCGGTCGTACGTCGTCGAACTCGATGGAGGTCTGGGGGCGCGCGGTCGCTTCGGCTCGCATGCGCCCTTCCGTCGAGCGAAGCCGGACGTGCAGCTTCGCATCCGGCTCGAGGTCCACGACTTCGACGCGCAGCGAACCAGAGCGCGCCAGCGCGATCGTGCGCTCGCCCCCGACGACGTGATTCACTTCGATGCGCTGCCAGGCGTAGCCTTCCGCACGCACCCAGTAGACGGCGTTCTCCTCCGTGCTCTCGGGAAACGAATAGGGGGACCGTGCCGCCGCCGCGAGCACCGTGACGTCGTTGCGCGCGCCCGGATGGATCGCGCGGGCGTCCCAACCCCGCCATTCGTTTCTCTTCACGAGTTCGAACGCGCCGATTGGCCGCCGGGTCTCCGCGTCGATCGCCTCCAGGGTCGAAGGCAGGGACCACCGCGCGACGATCGACAGGTGCCGCGTTTTGGGGATGGGCTGGCGCGGGAGGTCGGGGGCGATGGCGCGTTTGGCGAGACGGCCTTTGGCAGCGCTGATCTCCTGGCCTTCCACGAAGGCGACGCTCCACTTCCCGCCCCGCACGTCGACCTCGTGCCATCTTCCCTGGCCGCCGCGCCACAGAAGTAGGGTCAGCGTGCCGTCCAACTCCCGAAGCATCGATCCGTCGCTTTCCTGGACCGACAGGTCGCCGGACAAGGTCCGCCGTGCTCCCGTGGCGCCTCCCGCGGATACGGCATCGAATGTCTCGCGGCCGAACTCTGGGGGCGGAGCCGCCGCGTCGTCGATCGCTTCGGTCCGCGGCTCGGGCGAACGCGGTGTCGGGGAGGGCGCGTCGCGACCCTGGGTGCCGTCTCCTCGGCTTCGGTCTTCGTTGCCGATCAGCGCGATGAGCAAGACGACGACGAGCACGCAGAGGCTGCCGAACGCAAGACGAAGTCGCATCAGTCGTTTTCTCTTTCAGCACCACTTCGGACTATGCGTCCGTTGGGGGGGGAGTGTGACATGTCGCGGGCGCTTTGGAGTGGACCTGCACGTATTGCGCCGGAGGATTCCGGTCACAGGAGCAACCGTCGCCGCGCGTGTCCGATTCACGAGTAGGATGGATCCGTGGCGCGCGCCGCCACGAACAAGATAACGGCGTTTTCGTCCATCGCGGGCCGAAGCGTCGCCCGCTGATACCGATCATGAGTCCGACGGTCGCTTACCCCTCGCATTCGCGAATCCTGCGATTCCCTTCGCTGTACGGGGCGATCATCGCTGCCGGCTCGCTGGACGTATGGCTGACCGGCATTCTCCTGGAGTTCGGAGCGCGTGAGGCCAACCCGCTCGCGAACGCCGTTCTGCATGCGCACGGATTCTTCGGGATGGTGCTCTTCAAGTACCTGATCGTGGGTCTGGTGATCCTCGCCTGCGAGTTCGTAGCCGATCGCGATCGACGCAAGGCGCGCATCCTCGCCATCGCGCTCATCGCGATCCACGCCGCGCCCCTGCCGTGGAGCACGGGCCTCTTGTTCCACGTCGTGTAACGCGGGTCGCGTCGGGGTTTTGCGGCTACCAGCTCTCTCCGAACCTGCCTCGAGCCTCGACGACGGTGGCGACATCCTCCCAAGCCGACCGATGTCCGTCGCTCGTGTCGAATCGCAGGGTCGGCAGATCGACGTCGGGCGCGATCCCTGATGCCCCCGGTCGACGAGCATCGCGATCGTGTCGAAGAACGCATCGTGGGTGTGCCACGCGACATCGTCGTCCGGAACCCGACCTGCTCCGTCGACCGGAACCAGCCCTCCTTGATCGCATCTCGGCTTACGTGAGGACAGCGAATCGTGTCGGCGAGCCGCCGTGCGAGCGTCGACTTCCCCGCGCCGGGGGCACCGGCGACGATGACGAGCTGCGGGAGACGATCCGACACATCGTCCAGCGTAAGACCTCTTGCCGTCTAGCTCGACTCGAGCAGCGAGCGCAGCATCCACGCGGTCTTCTCGTGGATCTGCATGCGCTGCGTCAGCAGGTCGGCCGTCGGCTCGTCGCTGGCTTCCTCGCACACCGGGAAGACGTCGCGTGCCGTGCGGACGACCGCCTCGTGGCCCTCGACGAGTTCGCGGATCATCTGCTCCGCGCTCGGGACCTCGGCGCCGATCTTGATGCTCGAGAGCTCGCCGTACGCCTCGAAGCTGCCCGGCGCGAAAGAACCGAGGGCGCGGATGCGCTCCGCGATCTCGTCGATCGCCTCGGCCAGCTCCGTGTAGTGCTCCTCGAACATCACGTGGAGCGTCTGAAACATCGGCCCGGTCACGTTCCAGTGGAAGTTGTGCGACTTCAGGTAGAGCGTGTAGCTGTCGGCCAGCACGCGGGACAGGCCCGCCGCGATCTCCTGCCGCCGCGCCTCGGGGATTCCGATGTCGATCTGCATATCTACTCCTTCGTATCCTTGAGATGCACGGATGCGGGCGGGGGTTCCCGACTACAATCCCGCGCGTGAAGAAGATCTGGGAGGGCCTGAAGACGGTCGATCGCGACTCCGCGATCGCGCTGCTCTACACCGGCATCAACCTCACGACGCTGGAGTTCTTCTACCTCTCCAGCTACCTGCAGCGGCAGATCAACATCCGCGACGGGACCTACCGCCGCACGACCTCCTTCGAGGCGGGCGCCGGCTGGGCGATCGCCACCACGGTGGCGCAGCTCGTCATCCCGATTCTGCTGATCAAGTTCGTGCACCGGCGCAAGCTGCGCGACCACGGCTGGCGCTTCGACGGCTTCTTCCGGCACATGTGGGTCTACCTGGCCTGCTTCGCCTTCATGGCGCCGTTCGTCTACTACGCGTCGACGCAGCCCGAGTTCGCGCGCCGCTATCCGTTCGTGGCCGAAGCGCGCACCGATCCGGTCGTCTGGTGGCAGTGGCAGGCGGTCTACCTGATGCAGTTCCTCGCGCTGGAGTCCTTCTTCCGCGGCTACCTGCTCTTCACGCTCGAACGCTCCATGAAATGGAACGCCTGCTTCGTCATGGCCGTGCCCTATTGCATGATCCACTTTCACAAGCCGGCGATGGAGTGCTACGGCGCCCTGATCGCCGGTGTGGTGCTCGGTATGCTCGCCCTGCGCTTCCGCTCCTTCTACGGCGGCGCGCTCCTGCACATGATGGTGGCGGTGATGATGGACGCGCTCGGCTACACCGGCCCGCCGTGATGCCGCACGGGATGCCCGCGTTTGATTCCCGGGCTTTTCCGGGTTTTTACAATTATTTCGGGCACGAAATGGGCCTCGGCGGAGACTAATACGTGTAAGGGGATACGTTGTCGCTGCTTCGCACGCTTCTCGCGCTCTTGCTGAGCATTCTTCTCGCCTTCTGCGGGGGCGACGTGAAGGCGGGCGATCCGGTGGCCACGCCGCCCGACGCCCCGCGATTCGCCTTCCCCGGACTCGAGGAATCCCTCTCGCTGGTCTCGTGGGACGAACTCGGGGCGGAGCTGGTTGCGCTGCAGCCGCTGCTCGCCCAGGCGGCCGAGGAGGGACGAGCTCCCGCCCGCGTCGAGCCCCTGCGATCGCAGGTGCGTGCGCGGCTGGACCGATTGCAGAAGGCTGGGCTCGCCGGGTCCGGCCCACAGGGCGTGCTGCTGCACCCGGCGGTGCTGGTCAACGCCATCGACGCGACGCTGGGCGGCGCCGACTGCCCGCTGACGGCCGCGCAGGCCGCCGATCTGCGACGCATCGGCGGACAGTTCCTCGACCAGGACCGCGCGCGCCGGCGCGGCCAGGGCGCCGAGCCGCTCGCGCTGGCGCGCCTGCTCGAGGAGATCGAACTCAAGCAGCGCCTCATGCTCTGGACGCGGCACGCGCTCACGCCGCGCCAGCAGGCGATTCTGGAGCCCGCCTCCGTGCGCGGCCGCGTCGGCTGTTCGCTCTTCGCCGGCCACTCCATTCTCGGTCCCTACGCGCGACCGATCGCCTACGTGACGCGGGACGAGCTGGTGCCCAAGCTGTTGACCGATCTCACCGACCGCTTCCTGCTCAACGAGGCGGAGGCGTCGATCGTGCGCACGCACCTCGAGCGCTTCGCGCGCCGGACCGCCGGTCGCGGCACCGCACGCGATCTCAACGCGGAAGCGGCGCTCGCCGTCGCGCAGGCCACGGTCGAATTGCGCCGCGAACTCGGCAAGGAGCTTTCGCTGCGGCCCGCCGTGCGCGCCGCGCTGCGCTCCGATATCGGTTTCGCCTTCCCGATCGAGGTCGCCGGTCCGCTGGTTCGGGCCGAGCCGATGCGCCCGGCGGGACGCTGAGTCAACCGCCCAGCAGTTCGCGGACGCTGCCGCGCAACGCTTCGTTCTCGTCGTCGCGGAAGCGGGCGAGGTCGGCGCGCGCTTTCTCCGGCATCGTGCGCAGCATGTCGGACCAGAGCGCGTAGATGCGCTGGCGAATGAAGAGGTTGTCGCCGCGGAACTCCTGCGCGAACAGGTCGTTGGCGCGCTTCGGGTCCTGCGTGACGCGGTAGTGCGCTTCCGCCGCGCGCAGACGCGTGTCGAGCTCGTTCGAGGCGAGCGCTTCTTCGATGCGGGGGAGCGCGACCGTTACCGCCGGGCCGAGAGCTGCGAGCACGGAGAGCTCCGCGCCGGCCGCGAGCTCGGCGGCGACCGTCGGCGGAAGCGGGGGGGCGCGTCGCAGCAGGAATGCCGCACGCGGATCCGCCGACGCCCGCGCCACGAGCCGGTCGAGGCCGGGGTCCCGGGCGCCGTCGACTTTCCAGAGCGCAAGGCAGGCGAGGTCGGAGACCATTACGTCTTCGTGCGCGGCGGCGTTTTCGAGCGCGCCCTTCGCTTCGCGGCCCGCTTCCATGCGCAGGAGCGCTTCGATGCAGATCACCTGCACGTTGCGCCGGTCGTCGTTGGCCATCGTCCGCAGGATGGCGGGGATGCCGTCGGCATGCTCGGGGCCCAGTTCAGCGAGCTGGCGCCCCTCGCGCTGGCCTTCGCTGAGCAGGGCGAGCAGACGCTCGACCTCGGGGTCGTGGCGGGCGCAGCAGACCAGCAGCAGCAACAGGAGAGTTGCCGCCGCGCCCCGCAAAGCTAGTGCGCCTCGAGGTGCGGGCGGAAGCGACGTTCCATCGACCAGCGGCCGAGGTAGCCGATGAGCAGGTTGATGAGCAGGAACGAGTAGACCGTTCCGCTCGCCGCCGCCCAGCCGCCGACGTCGAACAGCGCGATGGCCCGAATCAGCTGCACCATCCAGCCGATCAGCAACGCGACGCTGACGGCGAGGAATGCACCGCCCTTGCGCTTCTTGAAGCCCCGCGCAATGAACAGCACGAAAAGGGCCACCACGAAGGAGAGCCCGAACCAGAAGCCGCTCACGTCGCCGGTGAACGTCTCGATCAGCATCACGAGGTCGGTGAGCCCGATGCCGAGCGCGATGAGGTCGAGGAGGGTGTTGTGGACGCGGTCGCTCACGATTGGGTTCCTATCGTAGCGATCCACGGGGGACGGGCAATAATCGGTCCATGACCGACGGCTCCCCCTATCGCCGCTTCCTGATCGTTTTCGGGCTGGTCGCGGCGCTGCTCGCCTCCTTCGTGGGCGCGCGCCTCATACTGGCCGGCAAGGGTTTCTTCGGCTTCCTCGCGCTCTGCGTGGTCGGCTTCATCATCCTCGTCGTGCACGGGTACCGGCAGGAGGCGGAGGAGGAATCGCGTAGGATGCGGGAGAAAGGAGACGACGTATGACGATCGGCGGATTCGCCAACCGTATTGCCCACGTCGACCTCTCCGCCCGCTCGGTGGAGAACAAGGCCATTCCCGAGGAATGGGCGCACAAGTACATCGGCGCCCGTGGGTTGGGGGTGCGCTACTGCTACGAGAACGGACCCGAGGTCGATCCGCTCTCGCCCGACAACCTGCTCTGTTTCATGAACGGTCCCATGACCGGGACGGCCGCCAGCATGAGCGGCCGCCTCGCGGTGGTGACCAAGTCGCCGCTCACCGGCACCGTGACCGACTCGCACCAGGGTGGCTGGTCCGCCGCCCGCCTGCGCTGGGCCGGCTTCGACGGGCTCGTGATCCGCGGCAAGGCGGACAAGCCGGTCTACCTCTACGTGTCCGAGGAGACGGTCGAGATCCGCGATGCCTCCGACATCTGGGGCAAGGACACGCACGAGACGCGCAAGCACTATCAGGACCGCTACGGCGAGAAGGACCTGACGGTCATGTCCATCGGGCAGGCGGGCGAGAACCTCGTCAAGTACGCCGCCTGGATGAACGAGGACGATCGCGCGGCGGGTCGCGGCGGCACCGGCTGCGTGGGCGGCTCCAAGAACCTCAAGGCGATCGTGGTGAAGGCGAAGAAGGTCTTCCCGCAGCCCGCCCGCAAGGAGGAGTGGAAGCCGGCGCACCAGCGCGCGCTCGGGACCATCATGGACCCGAAGAACATCACCGCGCCGAAGAAGGGCGGGCTCTCGGTCTACGGCACGAACGTGCTCATGAACATCACCAACGTGATGGGCGCGCTGCCGACGGCCAACAGCCAGGTCACCTCGTTCGGCGAGGGCGCCGAGAAACTCAGCGGCGAATACGTGCGCGAGAACATCCTCGTCGCGGAGCCGACCTGCCATGCGTGTCCGGTCGCCTGCAAGAAGGAGATCGAGATCACCGAGGGCGAGTTCGCCGGCCTGCGCATGGAGAGCGTGGAGTACGAGCCCGCCTGGTGCCTCGGCGCGAACTGCAAGAACGACAGCATCGAGTCGGTCTCCTACATGATCGACATGGCGAACCGCTACGGCCTCGACGCGATCGAGATCGGCGACGTGCTCGGCTTCTACATGGAGGCGACGGAGAAGGGCTACGCGGAGGCCAAGGGCTTCGGCGGCCTGCCGTGGGGCGACTACCGGGCCATGATCGCGATGATCGAGAAGATCGTCGTGCGCGCCGACGAAGAGGCGAGCGTGCTGGCGGACGGCATCCTGCCGGCGTCGCAGTACCTCGGCGACGAGTCGATCGGCATGCACTGCAAGGGCCAGGGCGTGCCGGCGTACGACCCGCGTGGCCTCAAGGGCATGGGCGTCGCCTACGCGACGTCGAACCGCGGCGCGTGCCACCTGCGCGCGTATACGCCGGCGTCCGAGACCGGCGTCATCGCTCTGCGCACCAAGCCGCTCGACTACGAGGGCAAGGGCGAGCTGGTCAAGCTGATGCAGGACCTGCACGCGTTCTCCGACAGCATGGACCTCTGCAAGTTCAGCGCGTTCGCGATGGGCGCCGACGAGTACGCCCAGCAGTACCAGGCGATGACCGGCATCGACTACACCGCCGACGACGTACTCGCGGCGGGCGAGCGCATCTACAACCTGGAGCGCATGTTCAACAACAGGGCGGGCTTCGGGAAGGGGAGCGACACGCTCCCGAAGCGCTACACCGACGAGCCCTCGCAGATGGGCGGCTCGAAGGGGCACGTGTGCGAGCTGGAGCCGATGCTGGCGGAGTACTACGCGGCGCGGGGCTGGGAGGACGGTGTCGTCCCGGACGCGAAGGCGCAGGAGCTCGGCATCACCTAGGCTGCCGACGAACTCTGAAACACCGAAGGGCTGCGGAAAGGCTTCCGCGGCCCTTCTCTTTTGGGTTGGGCGGGAAGTTGCCACGGAGGCACGGAGGGGGAATGAAGGGGGACATCGGTGGGCCGGCGTCCTCCCTGAGTTCCTTTGCGGTCAAACTCCCTCGTTGCCGGTCACGCTGACTTGGTGGGGAGGTCTTGAGGCCCTCCGTGTCTCCGTGCCTCCGTGGCGAATCGCCCTACTGACATGCGAACCGGGGAAGTCCGCTCGAAGTCGGGATCGTATTGAGCGAATGGTGCCTCTTTTTTGGATCTTTCGGCGCCAGTGCGTTGCGTACCCAAGTGATAACCTGCGGATCGGGCGCTTCGGCCGAGATCCTGATCTCTTGCCCGATTCCCGAGGACGGGCATGTCAACATCACCCACGCCCCGCGGGACTTCGAGCTATCGATCCGGAGTGAAGAGCCCGGGGCTGCAAAGATCACCGTTCGCCCGGGGCCCGATTCGCCCCGGTTGGGAGTCGTCGAGCTGAAAGCGTGGGGTTACGACGTGCGGATACCGGTGAGCCGGGCGGAGGGGCGATGAGTTCCCGCCGTCGCTGGACTGTGTCCGTCCTCGTCGTCATCGCGCTCGTGGGGGTGGTGATCTGGCTCGGTGGTAGCACGACGAAAGGCGGTCCCTCGCGTACTTCGCGCACGGATCGGACTTCGGAGCGCCGTGGTTCGACAGATGGGCCCGCGGCTACGGACGAGGCGGATTCGGGAAAACACAACGCAAACCCGGTCGAGAAGCGGAAGCCCAAGCCGACCTCGGACACCAAGGCTACTCTTCGCGTTGTCCTCCGGACGCAATCCGATACGCCCGTGCCGGGGGCCGAGATCCTGCTCTGGAGCGTGAGTTCGTTGCGGGTGAAGATCCCGGGGGATTCACGTCCCATGTGGCGGGGAATCTCCGATGCGGACGGCCGTGCCGAGATCGCGGTGCAGCGCACGGAGTTGCTCACACTCCATGTTCGCGCGAAGGGTTTCATCCCCCGCGTCGTGGCCGGTGTGGTTCCGACACGGCGTGAAGTGCGACTGGAACTTGAAGAGGCGCGTGCGACCCGATTGCGGCTGGTCGATGCATCGGGTGGAGCCGTGGCGGATGTGGGCTACGTCGTATCCATGCGCACCGGACCAACGATCTCTCGGCTGGACTCCGGGCAAGCCATGGGTGAGATCGTGGTGGCGCACCCCGTTCGTCCGCTTCCAGGATCGACCCTGATCGTGTCACTTGTCGCTCCCGGATTCCGCAAGACCTCCTGGCGACTCGATCTCCGGGACCCCGTGGAGAGCGGCGAAGTGGTGATGAAGGAAAGTGAGGTCTTCACCGGCACGGTCCAGGACCGTGGGGGCGGAAGGCCGATTGCCGATGCACGCGTGTCGATCGGAGCCGGGAGTTGGCGGATGGAAGCGCGGACGGATCAGGCCGGAAGGTTCCGCCTCCGAAGCGCTTCTCCGAGCACGAAGGTCTACGAGCTACTCGTGATTCATCCTTCGTTCGCCCCGGCGCGACATCGAGTCAAGGAGGACGAGTCCGATTCGCCGCAAGTAATCCAGCTCGACCCGGGGACAAGGTTCGAGTTCAGCTTCCATGACGTCGAGTCGGGCGATCCGGTCCGTGTCGAGTCCGTTGGGGTTCAAGGCATCGCGGACAACAACCTCGGCCCGCAGGAGTGCGAGATCGTCCAAGATGGAAGCGTCGCTAGCGTGGCGCTGCTACCCGATCGGATGTACCGCGGTTTGGTCGTCGCCAACGGATACGCAAGTGCGGATTTCGCGTTGTGCCGGGCGAGGCCCAAGAAAACACCGTACCGGGTCGAACTGCACCGACCGCGCACCTGGACGGGACGCGTGACCGGTTCCGAGGACGGCGCGATTCTGATCGGGCTCTGGTCCAATCTCCAGGTCGTCGACCCCGACACATGCAGCGCGACGCTCCGCAAGCGCAAGTATGCCCTCGGCGCGATGCGTTGGGCTTCGTGCGTTCTTGGTGCGGACGGATCGTTCGCCATTCCCGGGCTATCGCCGGGACGATACGAGATCCTCATGCGCATTCCGGGCTCGCCGGATCGAGAGCAAACAGTCCGGCTTCAGGTCGCCGAGGACTCTCTCGTCGCACATGAAAAACTCGCTGCGGATTAGGCGGGGGCTGGTCCCGTTGGGCTTCGCAATGAGCGCGGCCGCCGTGCTGGCTATTCGCTCGGGCGTTCCCCTTCCGTTCCCTTCCGGTCAAGCTTCATCGGTTCCAGTCACGCAGACTCGGTGGGGAAGTCTCGAAGCCCTCCGTGCCTCCGTGGCAAATCGGCCTACCCGCCCGCCCGGATCAGCTTGTCGTCCAGCTGCGCGTTGATCGCGTCGAGGTCGTCGCCGTAAAGGCGGACCATCACCTGCCCGACCTTGAGGCTCCCGATCTGGAAGTCCTCGATCTGCTCCAGCTCGGCGCGCCAGCCGTCGCCTTCGACGTGATGCTCGTCGCGCACCACGCCGCCCAGCTCTTCCATGTACTCGCGGATGAGCCAGAGCGGGATGCCGCGCACGTCGCGCTCGATCATCCGCCGCCTACCGCGGGGAAGAGGTCGACCTTGTCGGTCTCCTTCAGCGGCGTATCGAGCGCCTTTTCGAGATGAGGTGCGTCCTGCCCGTTGATGAAGACGTGCACGTGGCCGAAGAGCTCGCCGTTCTCGTCGAAGAGCTCCTCGCGCATCGCGGGGAAGCGCTCGATCACCTGGTCGATGAGCATCTGCACCGTCGCGCCCTCCGGGAGCTCGAAGGAGAGCTCGCGCGCGCCGGCGAGTTCCCGGAGGGTGGCGTAGAACCGGATGTCCATCGACGCGATCCTACACTGGGACCGGCAGCGGCAACTGGCGCTCGGCGGCCGGCGCCGGCGCGCGTCGACGGCGCAGGAAGATCCACGCCGCCGGCACGAAGTAGAGCGCCAGGATGGTCGCGCCGCTCACGCCGCCCGCGATCGAGATCGCCAGCGGCGGCCAGAACGTGCCGCCGTCCATGAGCAGCGGAATGAAGCCGGCAATCGTCGTCAGCGTCGTCGCCACGATGTGGCGGGTCGAGCGGATGACCACGCGGCGCACCGCGTCGGGATCGCCGACGCGCGCCTGCGGATCGTCGCGCAGCGCCGCCAGCACCACGATCGAGTCGTTGATCGCCACGCCGATGAGGCCCATCGTGCCGACGATCGCCATGAACCCGAACGGATAGCCGAACAGCCAGATCGAGCCGAGCGCGAGACCCACGCAGAGCATCGCGACGAAGCCGATCAGTGCGGCGGTGCGGAACGACTGGAAGCTGAGCACCAGCGTCGCGATCATCATGACGAGCAGGATGCCGACCGACGCCATCAGGTTGGCGACCGCCTGATCGCGCTCCGCCGCCTCGCCGCCGAACTGGATGTGGTAGCCCGTCGGCAGCGCCATCGACTCGGCGACCTCCTTGTAGCGACCGAGAATCACGCTCGGCAGCAGACCGGCGCGCAGATAGCCCTGCACGGTGTTGACCCGCTCGCCGTCGCGGCGCGGCAGGTCGGCCAGCTCCGGCACGACCTGCATGGAACCGAGCGCGCGCAGCGGCACCCAGCTCTGGCCGTCGACCGAGAGCAGCTCGAGCGACGTAATGCGGTCGAGATCGCCGCGCTGCGCGTTGGCGATGCGCACGCGTACCGGCAGCTCCTCCGTGCCCTCGACCATCGATCCGCCGAGCGCGCCCTCCAGGCTCGACTCGAGCCGCGACGCCACCATGCGGTGATCGAAGCCGGCGCGATTCACCTCCACCTGGTCGGTGGCGAACATGAGCTTGGGGTTGCCGTCGGCGAGCGTGGCGCGGGTGTGCGTCACGCCTTCGATCTTTGCCAGCTCGGCGCGGAAGGTCTCGCCGAGGCCGAACAGCACCTCGGGATCGGGACCGAAGATGCGAAGCTCGACCGGCGCCGCGAACGGCGGCCCCTGCTCGAGCTGGCGCACGATGAACTGCCCTTCCGGCAACCGCCGGTCGAGCTCGTCCTGCAGTTCGTTGAGCAGCGCGGCGGGCGCCGTCTGTCCGTTCATCTGCACGTACGCCTGGGCGAACGAAGGCGTGTCCTCCTCGCCCTCGAGCATGTTGTAGAAAAACTTCGGCGCACTCGAGCCGACGAACCAGTGCACGCGGTTGATCTCCGGGTGCGACAGCAGCAGGTCCCTCGCGCGCTGCGCCACGGCCTCGGTCTCGAGGATCGACGACTGCGGCGGCAGGCGGAGTTCGATCGCGAACTCGTCGCGGTCGGTGGGGGGGAAGAACTGCTCCTCGAGCTGGCCGGCGACGAGGAAG
>JBCDBY010000034.1:0-22050 GCA_039182715.1 Planctomycetota bacterium | reverse complement strand
GGCAACACGCTGCCTGCTCTATCACACGTTCGAGTCGTTCGACCTGGCGCTCTGGTCCTCGGCCCAGGTCGTCGCGGCGTGTCTCTTCGTGCCCGGCTGGAGGCGCGCCCGCCCGGAAGGCGCCTTGCGGCTTTCGCAGAGCGCGATCGTCGGCAGCTTCACCCTGGTCGCGATCGGGATCTACCTGGTCCTCGCCGCCATCCTGGCGACCTGGCTCGGATCCCTTGAGGGCACGCCGACCGAGCTCGCCGCCTTTCTCTTCCTTCTCGCGCTCTCGTTTCTCGCCGCCGCGCTCCTCTCCACCGAGGTCCGGCACAAGGTGCGCACCTGGGTGCGCCGCAACCTCTACTCGGGACGCTACGACTACCGCGCGCTCTGGCTCGAGGCGGAAGACGCTATCCCCGCCTCGCCCGACGCGACGGCTCTCGCGGACGCCCTCGCCTCCCTCGTCGCGCGCACGGTCAACGCGCTCGAGATCACGGTCTGGCTGACCGACGGGAAAGGCCGCGCCCTGCAGCTCGCCGCCCATCGCGGCGACCTCTCGACCACGCCGGACGACACGCTCGCGGCCGTACGCAGCCACCTGGAGCGCGAGGACGCATCGGAGCCGGCACCCGCCGAGCTGGACGAGTTTCTCCGTCTCAACCGCGCGGAGACCTCGGTCCCGCTTCGATCCGGCGGTCAGTTCCTCGGCGTGCTGACCGTGGGACCGGACCGCAGCGGCACCCGGCACGATCCGGAGACCCTGGAGTGCCTCCGCGTCCTCGCCCGACACACCGCGCGCGAGCTGCTGCAAGGCAAGCTCCTGGAGGGGCAGCTCCGTGCCCGCGAATCGGAAGCGTTCCGCGACTTCGCGCACGGCGTCATGCACGACCTCAAGAACTTCGCCTCGACGTTGAACCTCGTCGCACAGAACGCCCGGCGGCACGGAGACAATCCCGAGTTTCGCCGCGACGCGTTCGATTCGGTCATCGACACGGCGGAGAAGATGCGGCGTCTCTGCAACAGCCTCCGGTTCTTCTCGATGGACGAGCCGGAGCCGACGGCGGACCTCGATCTCAACGAGATCGTGCGCGAGGTCGCGACGGAATGCGGCGAGGAAGATCTGCTCACCTTCGCGCCGGAGTCGATCGCGACCCTGCGGCTGCATCCCGACAAGGTGGCAAGCGCGGTTCGCAACCTGATCATCAACGCGCGCGAAGCCGCCGGACCGGACGGCCGCATTCGCGTGCGCACCTGGGAACAGAACGGTTCCGTCCACCTCGAGGTGGAGGACGACGGTCCCGGCGTCTCCTCGGAGCTGATCGACTCCGGGCTGTTCCAGCCCTTCCAGACCACCAAGAGCGACGGCCTCGGGCTGGGGCTCTTCCAGACGAGCCGCGAGATGGAAGCGTGCGGCGGCTCCATCCGTCTCGTTTCGCGACCCGGCGAAGGCGCGCGATTCGAGCTTGAGTTCCCCCTCGACGGGAACCGTTAGTCGCGCATGCTAGCGTGATCGAAGCTGAGCATGGCCGAGCCCAAACCCAAGCTGCTCGTCGTCGACGACGATCCCGAAATCATCAAGCAGATCCGCTGGGCTCTTGCCGATCGCTTCGGGCTCAACACCGCATCGGACCGCACCGCCGCGCTTCGGACGTTCAGTCGGGAGCGCCCCCCGATCGTGCTGCTCGACCTCGGTCTGCCGCCGCAGCCGCGGCAGGCGAAGGAGGGCCTCGCCACGCTGGAAGGCATCCTCCAGATCGAACCGGCCACGAAGGTCATCATCGTCTCGGGCAACGCCGAGCGGGCCAACGCCGTGCGCGCCGTCGAGCGCGGCGCCTACGACATCTTCCCCAAACCGATCGACCTCGATCAGCTCTCGACCGTGCTCGACCGCGTTCTGCGACGCATGGAGCTCGACATCGCCGCCAAGCGCAGCGCGCGCGGCACCGCCTTCGAGGGCATCGTCGGATCGAGCGGCACCATGAACGCGGTGTTCGAGATGATCCGCAAGGTCGCGCGCTCCGACATTCCCGTTCTCATCACGGGGGAGAGCGGCACCGGCAAGGAGCTGGTCGCGAACGCGATCCACCGGCTCTCCCAGTTCCAGGAAGGTCCCTTCGTGCCGATTCACTGCGGCGCGATCCCCGAGGGACTCATGGAGTCGGAGCTGTTCGGCCACGAGAAGGGAGCGTTCACGGGCGCCACTCAGCGCCGTATCGGCAAGTTCGAGTCCGCGCAGGACGGCACGCTGTTCCTCGACGAAATCGGCGAACTCGCGCCCGATCCCCAGGTGAAGCTGCTCCGCTTCCTGCAGGAGAAGGTGGTCGAGCGGGTCGGCAGCACCGACCGCATCCCCCTGCGGACGCGCCTCATCGCCGCCACCAACCGGAAGCTCGAAGACGAGATCGAGGCCGGCCGCTTCCGCGAGGACCTCTACTTCCGCCTGAACGTCATCCCGCTCGAGCTTCCGCCGCTCCGCGCGCGCGGCGATGACGCGGTCGAGCTGGCCGAACACTTCGCCGAAGTCTACGCGCGCGAGTTCGGGCGACCGGTCAAGGAGCTGAGCCCGGACGCCTGCGACGCGGTCCGCGCCTACGACTGGCCGGGCAACATCCGCGAGCTCCAGAACAAGCTCAAGCGCGCCGTGGTGATGGCGGACGGCACACGCATCACCGCCGCGGAACTCGACCTGCGCGCGCGGGCGCATGACCCCGAAGCCGGTGAGATCCCGCGCCTGCGGGACCTGCGCGCCAAGACCGAGAGCGACCTCATCCGGCGCGCCCTCGACGTCAACGGGGGCAACATCTCGAAGACGGCGAAAGCGCTCGGCGTCAGCCGCCCCGCCCTCTACGAGATGATGGACAAGTACGGAATCGAGCGAAAGAGCCGTGACTGATGGCGCGACGGCATGGCTCGTGCAATACGCGCCGACGGGCCGCCGCTCCGTCGACGCCTGACGACGGCCGCGGCGGCCGCCTCCAGCAGGAAACCCTCGTCTCGTGACCATCTCGTTCTGGCTCTGCGTCCTCGCGGGCGGGCTTTTCGCCCTCCTTCTGCTCGCATTTCCGCTCTATCAGCCGTTCCTGCGGCTGCTGGCATCGCTGCGCCGTCGTCCCGCGACGGATCATCCCGAACAGACCCCGAGCGCGACGCTCGTCATCAGCGCGTTCAACGAAGAGGACGTCCTTCGCGACAAGCTCGCGAACTCGACGAAGATCGACTACCCGGACCTCCGGTTCGTCGTCGTCTCGGACTGCAGTTCCGACGGCACGGATGCGATCGTCGAGGAATACGCGGCCACCGACCAGCGGGTGCGGCTCCACCGCATGGAAGAGCGCGGCGGCAAGACGCTCGGCCTCAACTCGGCCATGCAGACGATCGAGACCGACGTGGTGATCTTCACGGACGCGAACGCGATGTTCGAGCCCGACGCGATCCGCCACCTCGTGCGTCCGCTCGCCGACCCGAAGGTCGGCTACGTCGTCGGCGCCGCGATCTACACCGATGAAAAGGGCACCATCGGGGCCAAAACGGAAGGACGCTACTGGGACAAGGAGCTTCGCATCAAGGAGCTCGAGTCGAACGTCTCCTCGGTGGTCGGCGCCGACGGCGCGATCTATGCCATTCGCCGCGAGCTGTTCGAGCCGCTGCTCGTCACCGACATCAACGACTTCGTCAATCCGCTGCAGATCATCGCCAAGGGCTATCGCGGCGTGTTCGAGCCGCGCGCCAAGTGCTTCGAGGAGACGACCGGCTCCGTCGGCCGCGAGATCGCCCGCAAGGGCCGCATCGTAAACCGCTCCATGGCGGGGTTGATGCGCGTCCCGACGGTGCTCAACCCGTTCCGGTTCGGCCTCTTCTCCGTGCAGCTCTGGCTGCACAAGGTCGTGCGCTGGTTCAGTCCGGTGCTCGCGCTGCTGATCTTCGTTCTGCTCGCGTGCGCGTCGTTCGGCTATCCGTGGCTGCGGCCGCCGGTGTGGATCGGCGCGGTCGGCGGAGCCCTGCTCGGCATGCTCTATCTGGCGGGCGTGCGCGCGTCGCCGATCCCGTTCGTCACGGAGCTCATGTACGCGGTGGGCGTCGCGCTCGCTTCGACACGCGGCATCATGCGTGCCCTGCGCGGCGACGTGGCGACGACCTGGCAGACGAAACGCAAGCCGGGCGACGGCGGCGGCGACGTGCGCGTCGTGACGGCGCTCAGCTTCGTCATCGCGCTGCTCCCCTTCGTCCTCGTCCTCGCGAGCATCGTTCCCGGAACGGGCACCGTGCTGGGCGTGTGCGCCCTGCTTTCGGTGCTCGGACTTTTCGCGCATCTCCTGCTCTTCGTGCTGCCGCTCGCGCTGGGGCGCAAGAGCGAACCGGACGCCGCCCCGCAGCCCGAGGATTGGCCCGCGGTGACCCTGCTTATCTCCGCACACAATGAGGAGAAGGTCGTGCGCGCCAAGCTCGAGAATGCGCTCGAGACCGACTACCCCGGCGCATGGCAGGTCGTCATCGCCTCGGACGGGAGCAGCGATGCCACGGACGAAATCGCCCGGGAGTTCGAAGCCCAAGGCGTTCGCCTCCATCGCAATGACCCGCGCACCGGGAAGGCCGGCATGATTCGCCGCGTCTCGGAGACGATCGAGACTCCGATCACCGTGCTGAGCGACTGCAACGCGATGTACGAGCCCGGCGCCATCCGCGCACTGGTCGCGCGCTTCGAGGACGAGCAGGTCGGCGCGGTGACGGGCCGGGTCGATCTGCTCGACGAGAACGACGACCAGCCGTGCCAAACCTGGTCGAGCCGGGCGGAGCAATGGCTGCTCGAGCAGGAGAGTCACGACGGCTCGTGCGTGGGTGTGGACGGCGCGATGGTCGCCGTGCGCACGGACCTCCTCCCCCCCTACCGCGACGGCACGATCCTGGACGACTTCGTGCTCGCGATGCACGTCGCGAACGAGGGCCGCCGGGTCGTGTTCGAGGGGCGGGCGCGCGGCCACGAAGGCTCCGCCGAGTCGCTGCGGGCCGAGTTCGAGCGGCGGGCGCGGATCACGGCGGGCGTACTGCAGCTCTACCAGTGGTCGACCGGCCTCCCGACCGCGGCGTCGGGCATGGTCGCGCGCTTCATCGGGCACAAGGTGTTCCGCTGGTGCTCGCCCCTCTACGCCGTCTCGACGCTCGTCGTGATGGGTCAACTGCTCGGCTGGATTCCGGCGCTGGTGATCACGGTGGCCGGCGTGGCCGCGGTCACCATCGGGCTCGGCCTGCGCGACGGCGTGCGCGCCGGCGTGGCGCGTGTGCTGCAGATCGGGGTGTTCCAGCTGGGCACCTTCGCCGGCCTCGCGCGCGGCCTGCGGCAGCGCCAAAGCGGCATGTGGAAGCGGACGGAGCGCTGAGGCGTGTGCGGCATCGCCGGTTATCTCGCGCTGGACGGGCAAGCGACCGACCCGGGACCGCTCCCCGCGATGCTCGAGGCCATTCGCCATCGAGGTCCGGACGACGCGGGTACGTTCGTCGAAGGTCCGATCGCGTTCGGCATGCGCCGACTCTCCGTCATCGACCTGCACACGGGCAAGCAGCCGATCCGCGACGCCGCGAGCGGCACGGTGATCACCTACAACGGCGAGTGCTACAACTATCCCGCACTGCGCGAGGCGCTTACGCAGCACGGCCACGGCTTCGAGACGCAGTCCGACACCGAGGTCGTGCTCAAGCAGTACGTGCAGCACGGCATCGAGGGGCTCGACCGGCTCAACGGCATGTTCGCGTTCGCCGTGTGGAACCCCGGTGCGCGATCGCTCGTGCTCGCGCGCGATCCGGTGGGCATCAAGCCGCTCTACTGGTGGCACGGCGACTGGAACGGACGCCCCCACCTCGTTTGGTCGTCGGAACTGCGTTCGCTCCTGCGTCATCCCGCCGTGCCGCGGGCGATCTGTCCGGCCGGCCTCTCCGAGTTTCTTCGGTTCGGTTTCAACTTCGCGCCCCGCACCGTCTGCCGCGACATCCGCAAGCTCGAACCGGGCGGCCTGCTCGACGTGCGCGGCGCCAAGGTGCGCGAGTCACGCTACGCCCCCATGCCGTTCGAGGAGGACCCGACCGCCGTCGAGGACGTGACGCCGGAGCAGCTCGGACGCGTTTTCGGCGACGCCGTCGAGTCGCAGCTGGTGGCGGACGTGCCCGTCGGCGCGTTCCTCTCCGGCGGCATTGACTCCTCCGGCATCGTCGCGCTCATGAAGGCGCGCGGCGTCGAACAGATCCGCACGTTCTCCATCGGTTTCCAGGGCGCGGACGCGTTCCATGACGAGTCCCGCTTCGCCTCGGAGTTCGCGGCGAGCCTCGGCACCGAGCACCACGTGCTCAAGGTCGACGCGAGCGCCCTGGCCCGGCTGCCCGAGCTGGCGACCAACCTGGACGAACCGCTGGCCGACTCTTCGATCCTCGTTTCCTATCTGATCAGCGAACTCGCGCGACAGCACGTCACGGTCGCGCTGAGCGGCGTCGGCGGCGACGAGGCGTTCGGCGGCTACCGGCGCTATCTCGGCTACACGTTCGACCGATGGTTCGGAACCCCGCTCATCGGCCCGGCGGCGCGCGGCGCCATTCGCGCGGGCACGGCGCTTCTGCCCAAGACGCGCGACAGCAAGCTGGGCAACCTCGCGCGCCTCGCCCACCGCTACACCTCGGCGACCCAGGGCGACGCCCTCGAGCGCTACCTGGGACTGGTCTCGATGGCGTCCCAGGACTCGCTCAAGGCGCTCTTCCCGGGCTACGCGGTCCCGCAGCCGCAAGCAGTCGATGCGGTCGGCGCGTTGCCGTTCTCCGACTCACTGCGCCGCATGGTCGCGCTCGACATGCGCGGCTCCATGCCGGAGCAGCTGCTCAACCTGACCGATCGCATGTCGATGGCGGTCTCGCTCGAAGTCCGCGTGCCCTACCTCGACCTCGACGTCCTGCGCTGCGCCGCGCGCATTCCCAGCGCGCGCAAGATCCGCGGACGGAACCTGCGCGTCATCCAGAAGGAAGCGCTCCGGCCGCTGCTCGGCGACGAGATTCTCACGCACAAGAAGCGTGGTTTCGGCTTCCCGCTCGGCGCCTGGATTCGCGATCCGGCGAGCGGCGTCGTGGAGGAGTTCTTGAGCCGACCGGTCGTCGAACGGCGCGGTGTACTCTCGCCCGATGCGATCGATGCCGTCGTCGCGGACCATCGCGCCGAGAAGGTCGACGCCACCGACCTGCTAACCGCCCTGATCTTCTTCGAGATCTGGGCCCGATCGACGCTCGACGCGCCGTAGGCGGCGACGACGCAACCAGAACGCGAACAGCAGGCAGGTGGCCAGCATGCCGCCGGCCGCGTACGCGACCATGACCTGAGGCTCCTCCGCGGCGCGGGGACGCGGCAGCGACCGCATCGTCTCCTCGCCGACCACGCGCGAACCAAGCCAGTAGACGGCACGGAAGGGCCAGCTTTCGTCCCAGTTGATCGTCCGCGTGTTTCCGAGCGCGTACTTCTCGAACGGGTACTTCCGGGCCAGCTCGTTGCCCCCGTCCACCGCGCGCTGCACCGACGCACGCAGCGTCGCCGGATCGGCGAGATCGGAGAGCGGGATCGGGTCGCCGCGCTCGTCTTCATGCACGACGTTGAAATACATGTCGACGATGTACCGGCCGCGCTCGGTGTCGACCTGCGCGATGGCGTGGATCGGCTCGTCCTCCGCCGTGTAGACCGCTATCTTGGATGCTTCCACGTCGAACTCGTCGAGCGCTACGATGAGCAGCCGGGCGCGATAGGCGCAGTCCCCGCCGCCGTGATAGACCTGCAGCGCCGTGGGACGCAGCCGGCTGAAGACGGGAAGCAGGAAGTACTCGTCGGGCAGCGCCAGATCGACGTCGGCCTCGATCTTTTTCACCGCGGCGCGCATGCGCTCCGAGGGCGTCCCGCCGGCATCGGCAAAGATGGTGCGCAGCTCGCTTCGCTCCGAGGCCCGATCCCAGAGCGCGTAACCGATCAGCAGCAACAGCGCCGTGGCCGACGCGAGCAGCAGGAGTTCGAGCTTGCCCGGGCGATCAGTCGACATACTTTCGGTGCCACAACTCGAGCACGAGCAGCGTGAACAGTCGACGGCTCAGGTCTTCCTTCCCGCTCCGGTGACGCGCCAGGCATCGCTCGACGTAGTCCTGCCGGACGTAGCCGCGCGCGACCGTGCGCGGATCGACGAGGATGTCGCGGGCGCGCTCGTAGAGGTCGCCCCGCAGCCAGGTGGCAATCGGCGTCGGGAAGCCCTGCTTGGGCCGGTACATGAGGTCGCGCGGCGCGTACTCGGTCACGACCTCCTTCACCAGCGCCTTGCCGATGCCGTCGCGCAGCTTGGTGTCCGCCGGCAGCGTGAGGCCGAACTCGACGAGCGAGCGGTCGAGGAACGGCACGCGCAGCTCGATCGAGGCGGCCATCGTCATGCGATCGGCCTTGATGAGCAGGTCGTCGACCAGCCAGGTCTTGAGATCGACGTACTGCATGCGCGCCAGCGGGTCGCGCGCGGCGATCTCCCGGAAGTGCTCGTCGAAGACCCGCGAAGTCAGCCCGCCGTGGCGCTCCGCGAATGCGGGGCGCAGCAGATCGCGGCGAATCGACTCCGAGACGTCGGTCGGGATGGTGCGCCAACGCTGCTCCATCGGCTCCCCCACCCAGTCGAGGTACTTGCGCAGCTTCTCCGTCGGCAGGAAGCCGCCGAGGCCGCGGCGCAGCGCCCGCGAACGGAGGAACGGCAGCCAGCGTCGCATCGACGCGAGCTTGAGCGAACGCGCGTAGAGGTCGTAGCCGGCGAACACCTCGTCGGACCCCTCGCCGGAGAGGAAGACGGTCGCATGTTTCGCGCTGAAGCGGGACAGCCCCAGCAGGGCGACCGCCGCGCTCTCCACGATCGGCTCCTCGCCGTGCTCCAGCAGGAGGTCGATCCCGTCGAAGAACTCCTCGTGGTCGAGGATGAACTCGTGGTGCTCGGTGCCGAAGTGCTTCGCGATGCGACCGGCGTGGCCCAGTTCGGAGCTGGCCGGGTCGTCGCGATAGCCAACGGAGAACGTGGCGAGCGGCACACCCAGCTCGCGCCGGATGAAGGCCACGACCGCGGTGGAATCCACGCCGCCGCTCAGAAACGCGCCCAGCGGCACGTCGCTCATCAGGTGGCTTTCGACCGATCGGGCGAACAGCTCGCGAAACTCGCGCTTGGCGGACTCGTAGTCGAGCTCACGCTCGGGGAGCGACGCGACGTCCCAGTACCGCTCGGCCCGCGCCGTGTCGCCGTCGATGCGCAGGAAGTGCCCGGGCAGCAATCGCTCCACGCCGGCGAACATCGACTGCCCGCCCGGCACGTAGCCGAGTTCCAGGAACGCACCGACCTGGTCGAGCGCGGGCTCGCGCTTGAGCACGCCGCTCTCCCGCAGCGGCTGGATCTCCGATCCGAAGACCAGCAGCCCGCCCGCCTCGGCGTAGTAGAGCGGCTTGATACCGAGGCGGTCACGAACCAGGTAGATGCGATCGTGCGCGCGGTCATGCAGCGCGAAGGCGAACATGCCGTCGATGCGGTCGAACAGCCCCTCGCCCCACGCGAGATAACCGTGCAGCAGCACTTCGGTGTCGCAGCGCGTCCGGAAGGTCCGGCCGGCCGCGATCAACTCCTCGCGCAACGCGGCGAAGTTGTAGATCTCGCCGTTGTAGGAGACGGCGACCGACTCGTCCGGGGTCACCATCGGCTGCGCGCCCGCATCGAGGTCGATAATCGAAAGCCGCCGGTGCCCGAGCCCGACGCGGCCGTGCACGAGCGTGCCGCGCCCGTCCGGGCCGCGGTGCCGCATCGAGTCGGTCATCGCATCGAGCACGGAGGCCTCCGGGAGCGTCCCACCCGACAGACCGACGAACCCGCAAAAACCGCACATCCTCTTCAGAGCATCGGCCGTCGGGCCGGTAGCCGTGAGCCCGTATGATCTCGACCGGTCGCACCATGCCCAACGCCTTCACGATCGACCTGGAGGACTACTTCCACGTTTCCGCGTTCGACGACATCCTCGATCGTGCCGACTGGGACCGTCAGGAGTCCCGCGTGGAGGCCAGCACCCGCCGCCTGCTCGACCTGCTGGACCGTTTCGAGGTGAAGGCGACCTTCTTCGTGCTCGGCTGGGTGGCGGATCGCAAGCCGGATCTGGTCCGGGAGGTGGCCGAGCGGGGCCATGAGATCGGCGCCCACAGCTTCGAGCACCGGCTGGTCTACTCGCTTTCGCGCGAGGCGTTCGAGGCCGACCTGCAGCGCTGTCTCGACGCGGTCGAAGCGGCCTGCGGCGTGCGGCCCCGAAGCTACCGCGCCCCCTCCTTTTCGGTGCGGGAGGACTCGCTCTGGGCGCTCGAGTCGATGGCCGCGCATGGCATCGAGATCGACTCCTCGATTTTCCCCGTGCGACACGACCGCTACGGCATTCCTTCGTACCCGCGCTTCCCGCTGCAGACGCACGGGCTGGTCGAGTTCCCGATGACCACCTGGCGCGTGGCGGGCGTCAACGTGCCCTGCTGCGGCGGCGGGTACCTGCGCATCTTCCCCGAGTGGGTGCTGCACCGCGGCATCCGGCAGGCCAACGACGCCGGACAGCCGGCGGTGCTTTACCTGCACCCGTGGGAGGTCGATCCGGACCAGCCGCGCATGCCGGTCGGACGACTCACCCGCTGGCGCCACTACACCGGACTCGACCGCGTGATGGGCCGGCTGGAGAGACTGCTCGAGCGCTACCAATGGAGCACGATCAGCGAGGCTTTGCGGTCAGCTCCGGTTGCTCCGGCGGAGGCACCGTGACGCCCGCCAGCTCGCGATACATCGCCAGGTAGTTGCGCACCATCGTGGAGAGGTCGTAGCGCGCGCGCGCATCCTCGTGTCCCGTGCGGGCGAGCCGCGCGAGTTCATCCCGATCCCGCTCCAGCGCGTCGATGCGCGTGAACAGCCCCTCGGCGTCGCGCTGGTCGACGAGCAGGCCGTTCTCGCCGTCGCGGATGAACTCCGGCACGTCCCCCACCGGCGTGGAGACCGACGAGACGCCGGACGCGAGTGCCTCCAGCAAGGCGTTCGGATGCCCCTCGCTCCACGAGCTGAGCACGAAGAGGTCGAGGCAGGGGTAGAACTGCTCCACGCGGCGCAGCAGCCCGTGGAAGTGAACGTGTTCCTCCAGGCCGTGGGCGCGCACGAACGCCTCGTACTCGCCGCGCAGCTCGCCGTCGCCCGCGAAATGCACGCGCCACTTCCGGTTCTCGGCCTTGGCGCGACGCGCCAGCTCGAGCAGCAGGCGGTGGTTCTTCACCTCGTGGAAACGCCCGGCGGTGCCGACGTGGAACCAGTCGGCCGGGAACGCGCGCCGCAGCTCGTCGTCGACCGCCACCTCGCGGAAGCGATCGAAGTCGACGCCGTTGGAGATGACCCTCATCTTCGCGGCGTCGATCTTCGTCTTCGACTCGAATTCGCGCCGCAGCCGCTCCGAAACGAACAGGAAGCGACGCCAGCGTCCCGCGAAAAGGTTGTAGGCCATGGTCCGCCGCCTGGCGTCGAGAAACGACGTTCCGTGCTCGCTGTGGACGGCCGGAATCGAGCGGGTCATGGAGAGGGCGAGGCCCGTCTCGAGGTACGAAGGCCAGTTCCGCGAGTGGACCACGTCGAAATCGCCGCTGCGCAGCACACGCCGAAGCCGGAGGGCGACCCGCGGATCGTTCCCGAAGCGCTTGTGCAGGCAGCGGTGCCGCAGATCGGGATCCTGGACGCGCGCGAGCGACTCCTCGAGGCCCTGCGTCCCGAACAGGCACAGCTCGTGCTTGATGCCCTCGCCCTGCATGCGATTGATGAGATTGATCATCCCCTGCTCGGTCCCGCCGGTGCCGAACGAGGTGATCACGTGCAGGACGCGGACTTGGGGCTTGGACGTTCCCATGGCAAGCAGCTCACGTTCTACAGGCAATCGGGGTCGAGGCCGATGAAGCTATTCAAGCGTCGTACCGAATCGAGAAACTGAACGGAAGGTCAGGGCGCGTTCACACATGTGCGGGATAGCAGGGATCCATCTTCGTTCGGGCGCCGCCACCGAGGCGCAGGTGCGCGCCATGTGCGACCCCATCGTACATCGCGGGCCGGATGGCGAGGGCGTGCACGTGGACGGGCCGGTCGGCATCGGCATGCGCCGCCTGTCGATCATCGACCTGGAGGGCGGCTGGCAGCCGATCGCCAACGAGACCGGCCGCATTCACATCGTCCTGAACGGCGAGCTCTACAACTTCCCCGAGCTGCGCCGCGAGCTCGAGGCGCGCGGACACGTCTTCCGCACCCATGCGGATACCGAGGTGGCGCTGAACGCCTACGAGGACTGGGGTGGCTGGGAATTCGCGTCGCGGCTGCGCGGCATGTTCGGGCTCGCCATCTGGGATGCGGACAAACAGGAGCTCTGGCTGGCGCGCGATCGCATCGGCATCAAGCCGCTCTACTACCTCGAGGCGCCCGACGGCTTCGCCTTCGGGTCCGAGGTGAAGTGCCTGACGGCGAGCCCGGTCGGCAACGTCGCGATCGAGCCGCGCGCGCTTTGCGAATACTTCACGTTCGGCAGCGCCGCCGGCGACGGCTCCTTCCTGCGCGGCGTCCGCCAGCTGCGGCCCGGCCACGTGCTGCGGCTGCAGGGCGACGCGATCGAGACACGCGCCTACTGGAGCCTCTCGTACGACGAAGAGCCGATCACCGACGACGTCGAGGAGGCGGCGGAGCTGCTCGAGGAGCGGCTGCGGGAGTCGGTGCGCGCGCACCTGCTCTCGGACGTGCCGGTCGGAGCGTTTCTCTCCGGCGGCCTCGACTCGAGCGCCATCGTTGCCCTCATGGCGCAGGAGGGCGCACGCGGCTTCCCGACCTTCTCGATCGGGTTCGACGAGCAGAAATTCAACGAGCTCCCCTACGCGCGCGAGGTCGCCGACAAGTGGGGCACCGAGCATCACGAGATGATCGTGCGTCCGGACGCGACGGAGATCCTCGACAAGCTGGTCTTCCACCTCGACGAACCGTTCGCCGACGCGTCGGCGCTCCCGACCTGGTACGTCTCCGAGCTCGCGGCGCAGCACGTCAAGGTGGTGCTCTCCGGTGACGGCGGCGACGAGCTCTTCGCCGGCTACGAGCGCTACCACTGGGCGTCGCGCGACCAGTACCTCGACCGCATTCCGATGGCCGCGCGGCGCGCCGGCCGCGCGATCGGCAACCTGCTGCCGGACCGTGCGCCCGGCCGCTATTTCATCGACTACGCCGCCGAGGACCGGCGCGGACGCTACCTGTACAGCGTGGCGCTGCTGCCGCGCCCGATGCGCAATCGCATCCTGCGCCCCGAGTTCCATCCCGACGCGCTCGGCATCGCGGAGCCGCTCACCGACTGGCGCGAGGTCATGGAGCGATCGGGCGCACCCGACGACATGACGGAGCGCATGCACCTCGACATCCTGCGCTACCTGCCGATGGACATCCTGGTGAAGATCGACCGGATGACGATGGCGCACAGCCTCGAGTCGCGGCCGCCGCTGCTCGACCACAACATGATCGAGTTCGCCGCCCGCGTGCCGTTGGCGCTGAAGTACGCGCCCGACGGCACGCGCAAGTTCCTGCTGCGCAAAGTGATCACGAAGCTCGTGCCGCCGTCGCTGCTGACGCGGCCGAAGTCGGGATTCTCGGTCCCGCTCGGCGCCTGGTTCGCGGGCCCGCTCCGGCCGCTCTTCGAGGACCAGGTGCTGGATCGCGGCCGGTCCCTCGACTACCTCGACGCGGCCGCGGTGCGCCGCATGCACGACGAGAACCTTTCCGGTCGCCGTGACCACGGCATCCGGCTCTGGGCGATCCTCGTGCTCGAAACCTGGATGCGACAGGTCCTGCAGCCGGCCACGGCGAGCTGAGATCGGGCATGTCCGGCTGGAACGTGATCTACCACCACCGCACGCAGGGCCGCGGCGTGGAGGCGGTCCACATCCTGAACGTCGTGCGCGAGCTGGAGGCGAAGGGCAACCACGTCCGCATCGTCTCCCCGCCGGGCGCCGACCCCGAGCGGCCGGAGCCGACCGCGGATGCGGCACCCGCGAAGCCGTCGCCGTGGCGCAAGCTGGCGAAGCACGCGCCGCAGTTCGTCTTCGAGCTGATGGAGATGGCCTACAACCTCTTCGCCTCGCGCGCGCTGCGCGGAGCGATGAGAGACCTCGAGCGGGTCGATCTCTACTACGAACGCTACGCGCTCTTCCTGTCGGCCGGCACGAAGCTGATGCGCAAGCGCGGCGTCCCGATCGTGCTGGAGGTGAACGACTCCGCGCACGTCGAGCGCGTGCGCCCCATCCTCTTCCGCCGCATCGCGGCCCGCATCGAGCGCCGCACCTTCGCGCGCGCCGACGCGCTCATCGTCATCACCGACGCCTTCAAGCGCATCCTCGTGGCCAACGGCGCGCCGGCCGATCGCATCCACGTGATCCACAACACCGCGCACCCGGATCGATTCCATCCCGACGTCGACGGCACGCGAGCGCGCGAGGAGATCGGGGCGCGGGACCTGCCCGTCGTGGGATTCCTCGGCAAGGCGGTGCCGTGGCACGGCGTGGACACGCTTCTGCAGGCCTGCGGCACGCTGCTCGATGACGGCACGAACCTCAAGCTGCTGATCGTCGGCGGCACCGCCGGGCACCCGGACATCGACCGCATCGCCGGAGCCGAGCCGCTCCGTTCAAACGTGCACTTCGCCGGCCAGGTCCCCCACGACGACGCGCCGGCCTGGGTCGCAGCGATGGACATCGCCGTCATGCCGAACAGCAACGACTTCGGTTCCCCCGTCAAGCTGTTCGAGTACATGGCGATGAAGCGGGCGATCGTCGCGCCGAGGCTCGGGCCGATCGAGGAGATCCTGACCGACGGCGAGCACGCGCTGCTCGTGCCGGCCGGGGACGAGGCGGCGCTTGCCGCGGCCGTGCGAAGGCTGCTCGCGGATGCCGAGCTGCGCGCACGGCTGGCCAAGGCGGCCCACGACCGTTTCCACGCCGAGTTCTCGCCGGAGCGGAACTCGGCCCGCACCTTCGCGGTCATCGACGCCGCGCGGCGGCGAGTCTAGCCGTCGGGCGCGCGGCGTCCGTACATCAGCGTGCCGGGCAGAAAGAGGTAGAGCGCGGCCCGCACCGGCGGAAAGACGCGCGCGGTGCGCACGAGCATGCGAATCGGCCAGGACTTGCGCGACAGGTCCATCAGGTCGAAGCGGTCGAGACCTTCCATCCCTCGCTTCTTGAACTCGCGACGCAGGCTCCAGTAGTTGAACCAGTTCACCGCCGGCCACGCCGTGAAGTTGGCGAGCTCCGGCTTGGTGGTCTGCGCGAGACGCACCATGCGCTTCTTGAGGAAGCCGGGCCACCAGCTGTAGAGCGGCAGGCGAAACTCGCGCTGCGAAGGGCAGATCGAGTTGGTGGTGGTCACCACGAGATAGCCGCCCGGACGCAGGCAGCGACCCAGCTCGTCGAGGCACGCCTCCCAGCCGGGCACGTGCTCGAGCAGCTCGATGGCGAGGCAGATGTCGAACTGCCCGTCCGAAAGCGGCACCCGGTCGGCGCTCGCCTGCACCCAGTCGATCTCGACGCCGTCGGTCGAGGCGCGCTTGCGGCCCGCCTGCAGGAGGCCGTCGTCCAGGTCGACCGCCGTGACCTCGTGACCGGAACGCGCCCAGACACGCGCCTGCACGCCCATCCCGCAGCCGATGTCGAGCACGCGAAGGCTCGCCTTTTCGTCGGCGTCGAACTGCGCCTCGCAGCGCTCCTTGAGCGACTCGAATCGCTCGACCGCCTCCGGGTCGTCCATCTTCTCCGCCGTGTAGGCGAGAAACTGGTCGTGGACCTTCTCCGTGTCGCTTGTGTTCACATTCATCGTCTCGTGGCCTCGCATCCTACGTAGCAGCGAACGATGTGCCAGCGAATCGAGGTCATCTGTCTCAAGCCGGACCGCCGATCCCAACGAGAGCTGGAAGCGGGGAGCCACCCCCCATAATGACGTCCGGTCGGACATGCCCCCGCGCATCCTCGCTTTCACCACCCTCTACCCGAACCCGCGGGCGCCGTTCGACGGCCTCTTCGTGCGGGCCCGGCTGGAGGCGATGGCGCGCCACGCGCCCGTGCACGCGCTGATTCCCGTGCTCTGGCGCCCCGGCTCTTCGCCGACGGCGAACAACGGCTTCTATCGGAGCGTGCACCGGCACGACCAACTCGCCGTGAGCTACCGCCGGTTCTTCAACGTGCCGCGGTACGGCAAGCGCTGGGACGCGCGGCTCATGGCCGCCAGCGTGCGCCGCACGTTTCGAGAACTCGTCGCGCAGGTGCAGCCCGACGTCATCGATGCCCATTGGGGCTACCCGGACGGCGTCGCGGCCGCGATCCTCGCGCGGGAGTGCGGAGTGCCCTACGCGATCACCGTGCGCGGCGACGATCTCAACGTGTTCCTCGACACGCCCGCGCGCAGCGGCCAGATCGTGGACGCGCTGCAGGGCGCCCACCGTGTCATCGGGGTGTGCGCCGACCTGACGCGCACGGCGGAGTCGGTCGGCGTCGATCCGAAACGAACGGCCGTGGTCCCGAACGGCGTCGACGCGGATCTTTTCCGACCCGTGGAGCGGGACGTCGCTCGAAGCGATCTCGGGATCGATGCGGACACGCCGCTGATCGTCAGCGTCGGCCGCCTGAGCCGCGAGAAGGGCTACGAGTTGATTTTCGACGCCATGGCACGGCTCGACGGATCCGGAGGCCCGCGCACGCACCTCGCGATCGTCGGCAAGCGCGGCAAGGATCGCGCGTACGAGGACGAGCTCGAGGTGCAGGCGAGAGCACTCGGACTGCAGGATCGCGTCCACCTGCCCGGGCCGGCGCCGCAGGCCGATCTCTCGAAGTGGTTTTCGGCCGCCGACGTCTCCTGTCTCGCGAGCACGCGCGAGGGGTGGCCCAACGTCATCCTCGAGTCGCTCGCGAGCGGATGTCCCGTCGTCGCGGCGCGCGTCGGTGGCGTGCCGGAGGTCCTGACGGACCCGGCCGTGGGACTCGTCTTCGACCGCACCGTCGCGGATCTGACAAGTGCGCTCCAGAGCGCGCTCACCGCCACGTGGGACCGCAACCGGATTCGGACCTACGCGGAAGAGCGATCCTGGGACGAATGCGCCCGTCGTTGCATCGACGTGCTTCGCTAGACCAGCAGGATGAGGCTTCCGGCAAAGACGAAGATGACCTTGCGGATCTCGATTCCGGTCAGGTAATCATCGTCCAACATGCGGGCGGCCTCCCCGTCTGGTGACTCGGAACATCGTCCGAGGAATCGGCTCGCTGCGGGCACGGCGCTCGCCATGGCGACCAGCCAGAAGAACATCTCGTAGTGAAAGCGGCTCCCGAACACGGACGCCACCATGAGAGAGGCGAACGTACAGCCAATGGCGAGCACCATGCCGGACCAGGTCTCATTCTTCAGCTCGAAGCGAGCCCACTTCCGCTCGCGCCAAAGGCGTCGGCAGGCAATCATCAAGACGCCGAGATAGCAAAGCAGCGCGTGCACACCGGTCTCGGTCGCGACCTCGAGGAACGTGTTGTGAGGTGCTCGACTCTCGCTCATGCTGACGGCATCCGGATCGATGCCTTCGAGGCTTTGGAGGTACGGAAGGGAGAGGGCCCGGAAGCCACCGCCTCCCAGTCCGAAGGGGTGGTCCTTCACCATCTCCCAACCCGCGGCCCAGATGATCGTGCGGCCCGAGCCCGTGATTCGCTTCTCTTCCCCGAACGCCTCGGTTTCGCCGCCGATGAGCGTGGCAAGGCGGTCGAGGAGGACCTGGTCGATCAGGAAGAGGAACGCAACGCAGCCGGCGAGGGCGATGTAGAGCGCTCTCTTGCGCGTCTTCCGCTCGCCCATGGAGCCGATGATGTAGAGACCGGCCCCGACCGCGGTTGCGAGGAATGCGCCGCGGCTGCTCGTCAGGATGATGCCGTTCAGGACGAAGGCACCCATGACGACGGCGAGGATGCGCTCCCACTTCCGCCCACGCACCATGAAGTGAATGAGGAGGGGAACCATCAACGCGAGATGGGCCCCGAAGGTGTTGTCGACCTGGGCGTCCCGCGTCCCGATCCCGTACAGGCGGCCGCTTTCACGTCGTGGATTGCGCCACGCTTCCAGGCCGAGTCCGCCGGCGCCGATGAGCAGCACCCAGACGAACAGTCGGATTCGGCCCGGACTCCGGATCGTGAGCGCCAGCACGAACATCTTCAGAAGAGACTTCGTGTCGCGGTCGAGGAACTGCGCATGCTTGACCGGGTCGACAGGGTTGAAGTGCAGTGCCTCGAACAGCACCATCAACGCTACCAACAGCAGTGCGGGATCCTTGAAGACGGCGGGAGCGTCGTACTTGCGCAGATGCAGCACCGTGCAACCCAGCGCGAAGACCGTGATCCAATAGCTGTAGGAGACGGTCGGGATCGCCGATCCCCACCACCACATGGTCGCATCGAAGTTGTAGGTGAACGCGATGGCGATGAACGCCCAGAGCGCGTCCTTCAGCCCCAGGGCGAGGAGCGCCGCGTTGAGCGCGAGGAACCGTAGACCACCGCCCATGGTCCGCTAGCGGCTCTTCGGGAGGTTGCGCACGGTCTCGATCATGCGGTCGATCTCCGCCGGCGTGTTGTAGGCGAAGAAGCTGGCGCGGACCGACGGCTCGATGCCGAGGTTCTCATGCGTTGGCTGGCTACACAGGAAGCCCGAGCGAACGCAGATGTCGGCGCGGTCCGAGAGGACCTGGGCGACGGCGTCGGCGCGCATGCCCGCGACGGAGAAGTTCACGATACCGACCGCGTAGCCCGCGTCCACGGGCCCGTGCAGCTCGACGCCCTCGATCTCGCGCAGCGCAGTGGCCGCCTGCTCGCGCAGGGCCGCCTCGTGCGCGGCGATCGCATCGAGTTCGAAGTCCTCGATCGTGTCGCACGCGGCCGCGAATCCGATCGTCGCCTCGATGGCCGGCGTACCCGCCTCGAGCCGCTGCGGTCCTTCCTGCCACGTCACGCCGTCGCGCGTGACCGCCGAGACCATGTTGCCGCCCCAGTTGAGCGGCGCGAGGGACTCGATCAGCTCGCGGCGACAGTAGAGCGCACCGATGCCGGTGGGACCGCCGAGCTTGTGCGCGCTGAACGCGAAGTAGTCGCAGTCGAGCGCGTGCACGTCAACCGGCAGATGCGCGACCGACTGCGCGCCGTCCACCAGCACCTGCGCGCCGACCTCGCGCGCCCGGGCGACGACGTCGTCGATCGGGTTCACGATGCCGAGCACGTTCGAAACGTGGCAGAGGGCAACCAACCGCGTGCCCTCCGCGATGCGGCTCCGGAGCTCCCCTTCATCCAGTCGGCCATCGGGGAGCAGCGGGACGACGTCGACGTCGTGGCGCTGCCGCCAGGGCACGTCGTTGGAGTGGTGCTCCATGCCGGACACCACCACCTTCGAGCCCGCCTCGATCGACTGCGCGACGAGATTGATCGCTTCCGTCGTGTTGCGCACGAAGACGAGCTCGTCCTCGTCGGCCCCGACGTAGCGCGCGACGATCTCCCGCGCGGACTCGTACTCGTCGGACCCCTCGAGGCTCAGGTAGTGCAGGCCGCGGTGCACGTTCGAGCCGTTCTCGCTCAGGAACCGGACGACGGCGTCGATGACCGGCTGCGGCTTGAGCAGGGTCGCCGCGTTGTCGAAGTAGATCGGCGGACGACCTCGTTCGGCGCGGGTCAGCGCGGGAAATGCGGCACGAATCCGGTCCAGGTCAGGATGGATCTCAGCCACGGACGGTTTCACGGCTCGCACGACGAATGAATCGGAATTTTCCGGATCGTTCTGCAGCGATGCTTTCCACCTCACGCACGCGACATCGGACGCCCGAGCCCAGAAGCCGCTCCAGACGGGCTTTCACCTCGTCCTTCGAGGGCCGTCCTTCGCGGGCCACGTAGTCCACGTCGAAACGCTCGGGGGAACGGATCGTCACGCGAAACGCGTGGCAGCCGAGCTCACCGAAGAACAGATCCCTAACGTCGACGCCGCTGAGACAGCCTTCGGCCTCGGTGTCGATTCGCTCGTCGGCGCGGCCCAGGATGCGAAGGCGCGGCATACGGTCCGTGCTCGATGCCGGTGCCTCGACGAAACAGCCAAGATCACCCACGCGATAGCGGATGAACGGCATGGCGCGGTTGCGCAGGTCGGTGATGAGCACCTCGCCCACTTCGCCGGGCTCGGCGTGCCGATCACCCACGACCACCTCGACGAGGAAGTGCTCGTGGATGACGTGCATGCCCTCGCCCGGACTCGACTCGAACGCGATCGGACCGAGTTCCGCCGTCCCGTAGATGTCGAGGAAGGTGCCCCCCAGTCCTTCGACGATACGCGTGCGCATCGCGGGCGAAGCAAGTCCGCCCATGGGGAAGAGGTAGGGAATGCCCAGGGGCGGCTTGCTCTCACTTCGCGCCCACTCGGAGAGGATGTAGAGGTACTCCGGCAGCGCGTGAAGGATGTGCGGCCGCTCGGCACGCAGGCGATTCCAGTACGCCTCGAGCCGCTCCGTCTCGACGGCGGTCCGGGTCGTCGCCAGCGGGTCCAGCATGCGCGTGCGGTAGATGATGCGTCGTTCGAAGGCGCCCCGGACGCTCGAGATGTCGACATCGCGTCCGCGCGCCTTGCCGCCGACGTACTGCAGGAGCTCTCGACGGAAGCTCTCTTCCTCGTTCGTCGCATCGGTGCCGCAGACGACGTTGCAGATGTTCGGGGGGATCTGGACCATCTCCTGTCCCGCCCGGAACCCGCATGCGGCCTGCCACGCGTAGAGCTGCGCGGCGCGACCGTCGTCGCGGCGGTCGAAGTCCATCACGCTCACGACGCGCTCCACGGTCCCGGAGCTCGCGACGTACTTCCAGCCGTCACGATCCGACTGTTCGTCGGTCACCTCGTCAGGGAAACCCGACGAGATGTCGCGCTTCGTGAGCGGCGCGACCGCGAGGTAGTCGTCGAGCGACGTCAGCCCGCCGTTCGCCACGAGACCGGCGAGCCGCTCGCGGTGCATCGGCACGCGTTCCTGCGCGTGACGCAGCAGGTCGTTCAGCGCGGCGAGCTGATTCGCCCGGCGCACGTCCGCCGGCTCGCGCATGGCGCGCCGCAGACGACGCCCCTCCTTCAGGAAGCGCGTGCTCGTGAAGAGGTCGAGCGCCGGCAAGGCAACGGCGTTGACGGATCGTGCAAGGATGGACATCGAAGCGCGAGGGATTCGCCCGCCGGCCCACAACCGACTGGTCCGGTCCCCTCCAACGGCCGACAATATACGATGAGGAATCGGGTGCTTCCGTCCGTTTCCACACGAGAAACGTGTCGAATCGACGATTTGGGCCATGATCGTCCCGAATCGCGACGGCTCCCGCACGCAACGCCACCCATGGACGACTTCACCATCGAGCGAACGGACCGGCCGGGTCCGGCGTGGGACGAGCGGATCGCCGCGATCCCGGGCGCGTCGCTGTTTCACCACTCCGGATGGTCGCGCGTGTGGGAGGGCGAGTACGGACACGAGGGCGTCGGCCTCATGGCTCGTCGCGGCGGTCGCGACCTGGCCGCGTGCTTCCTGGTACGCAAGCCGAGCTTCGTGCTGGGCCGGCACTGGGTCGCCGTGCCCTACTTCGACGCCGCCGCTCCGATCGGCGATGCGCAATTCGTGCGCCCACTCGTCGAGCGCGCGTGGGAGATGGCGCGCGAGGACGGCGCGAAGTTTCTCGAGGTGCGATCGGACGTGGACCTGGGCGCGCCCTGGCCCTGCCGCTCGCACAAGGTGACGGTTCGGCTCGACCTTCCGCCCGTGGAGGAAGATCTGCTTCCCGGGTTCCGAAAGAAACTACGAAGCCAGATCAAGCGTGGCCTGCGTGAGGTCGAGCGAACCGAGTCCGGTGGTGCCGAGTGGGCCGACGCATTCCACGCGGTCTACAGTCATCGCATGCGCGAGCTGGGCTCGCCCGCCCACGGCGCGCGGCTCTTCCGG
>JBCDBY010000033.1:0-22167 GCA_039182715.1 Planctomycetota bacterium | reverse complement strand
GCCGGGGTCTTCACCTGCGTATGCTGTGACGTCCCGCTGTTCGAACAAGACGCAAAATTTGAAAGCGGCACCGGTTGGCCTTCGTTTTACCAACCCATCGACAATGAAATTGTCGGTGAGAAAGAGGACCGGTCGTTCTTCATGCGGCGCACGGAAGTCCATTGTACGAAATGCGATGCCCATTTAGGCCACGTCTTCCCCGACGGTCCGCCGCCGACCGGACTGCGCTACTGCATCAACTCGGCGTCGATCGACCTCGAAGAGGATGACGTCGAAGCATAGCTACTGGCTCGGCCTGCTCGTCGTCGTGACGGGCGCGCTGATGGCCGTGCACTGGAACTGGGAGCCGGTCGACGGGGACGGCGCCACGGTCGAAGCCCTCGCGTTCGAGATGCTCGGCCGCACCGCCGTCGGAATCCACGAACTCGGCAAGGAGCTCGACCGGGTCGAAACCGGCGAGCAGAACGCGAAGACCATCTTCGATCAGATGAAGTCGGTCTCGCGGACGAGCGCGGATTCGATGCGGCGTGCCATCACCGAGGCGGAGGTGCGCGGCCCCGAGCCGGCGCTGCGCGTCCTGCGCGACCTGCCCGACGATCTCGAGGATCGCGAGCCACTCCTGCGGCGCTACGGGGGCGGCACGCTCGACGAGGCGACGCAGCGCGGACTCGTCGAGCGGCACGGCTGGTTCGGCGAGCTCTCCAACGTCTACGGCCTCGACGACGAGGATCCCGTCCGCCGCGCGCTGCTCGACGTCGAACGCGACCGCGCCATGCAGCGCACCGTCTTCCAGGGCTTCGTGCTGCTCGGTTTCCTCTTCGGCTGCTTTCTCTGCGCGCGGTTCGTCTGGCGCGCCAGCCGCGGCCGGGTCCCGATGCGGTTTGCGCTGCACGACGCGGGGTCGGGCGATTTGCCGTGGCTGCAGTCGGTGGTGCTCGTGCTCGCGGCGACGCTCTTCGTCTCCGCGGGTGTGCTCGACGAGACCGGCCTGCCCGGCTTCGCGGTGATGTTGCTGCTCCTCGTGCCGGTGTTCTGGCCGGTTATGCGCGGCATGCCCTGGCGCGAGTGGACGGGCGGCATCGGTCTGCGCGGCGGCAGCCCCATCCACAAGGAGATCGGCGCCGGCATCCTCGGCTACCTCGCGGGCGCGCCGGTCATTCTCATTGGGCTGCTGCTCACCGCGCAGCTCTCCGACCTGACCGGCCTGCAACCGGATCATCCGGTGCGCCACGAGCTCGCGACGCGTCGTGACCTGCCGTGGTGGACCCTGTTGTTGAGCGTGTCGATCTTCCCCGCGATCTGGGAGGAACTCACCTTCCGCGGTGCGTTCTACCGCTACCTGCGCCCGCGCTTCTCGGTGATGGGCGCGTCCATCCTCTGCTCGGTCCTCTTCGCCGTCATCCATCCGCAGGGCCTCGCCGGTCTCCCCGCGCTCGGCATGACCGGCATCGTGCTCGCGGTCGTACGCGAATGGCGCGGCTCGGTCTACGCGTCGATGACGGTCCACGCGCTGCACAACGGCTTCCTGTTGTTCCTGATGTTCCTGATGCGCTAGGGGGGACGTTCGACGTTCAAGGGAACCGGTAGCCTGTGAAGGGAGCCGCCTCGGACGGCCGCACAAGCAAAACACTCCCTGCTTGGCCGACCGTGATGGCCAAAACGTCGTCCGGCATGAGCAGCATCGCGGATGCCCCATGGGAACCGATCCGGTACTCCCCGGTCGGCTCGGTTCCCATCCGGGCGCCCGCGAGCTGGAACTCGAGTACCCGTCCCTGGAATCGATCGGAAACGAGCAGTCGTTCCTGGCTCACGACCAACCGGTCGGGCAAGAACTCGCCCAGATCCAGCGAGAGCCGCCGGTTCCCCAGCGCGTCGAACTGGTGGAGCTGGGCGTTGCCGCTGTCCGCCACCCACAACCGGTCGTTCGTACTCGCGACCGCATCGACCGCGATCCCGCGCTCGAAGGCGTGTTCGAACACGAGCGTCCGGGTCCGAAGGTCGTAGCAGCCGACCGAGGACTGGAAGTAACCGCTCCCGATGATCGCATCTTCGATCGTGACGAAAACGAGGCGTTCGCCCATCCATCCGAGTCGCGAGACGCGCCGGGAGGCCCGATGGACCTCGACGAGCTCGCCGTTCCGGGCTCGCCCGATCGTCCCGTCATCCGTGGCCAGCAGGACCTCGCGCCGGAACGGGTCCCACGTCAAGGCGCTGAACGACAGCCCGCGATCGGTCAACGCGACTCGGACGCGACGCGTGGCGACGTCGATCGCGAAGAGGTCCCCGCCGGTCGTCGCGGCCCAGACGATGGATCGACCGGGGTCGACACAGGCGCCGCTGATCGTGTCGAACGTCTCCTGCCCGCTCGCGTCGACCTCCGCGACGGGAAGCTTGATGCGAATGTGCTCTCGACCGCGCTGCACGTCGATCACCGAGATCGAGTGGTCGCCGACGTTCACGCAGGCGATGCGGCCGCCTCGAAGACCTGCCGCGAGTTCTTGAGGCAACTCACCGACGTCTACGGAGCCGCACCCGCTCGGCGAACGACAACCGACGATCAATGCCATCCAGAGCACCGCTCCGATGGGGCGCATCCTCATTCCTCCCGCAGGCTCGCCAAGTCCCAAGCCGTGGATACCGACAGTTACCGAGCCGGGTTCGATTCTCCCGCGAACCAAGATAGCGGGAGAATGAGACCCGGCTTTGGAACCCGCTGACTCGGTTCTCTTCGGGATGGTGGAGGTCTGCACGCGGAACACGATTGTTGCCAGGAGTGCGTCCATCGCGGCGGACGACGTCTCCTCGGTCATCCCCTTTAGGGGAAGCGCACGCGCTGGCCGTGGGCCTCCGCCGCCGGAATCGTCACGTTGTACAGCTTGCTCTCCTGGGGCGACCAGTAGTGGCCGTACAAGACGTAGCCTTCCAGCCCGGTCGCCCGGGGCGCCAGGATCTTGCCGTCCTTGACGATGCAGTGAATTCTCGGCATGGCTCCACCCGCGACGCTTTGCAGTGCGAACCCGATCCCCTCAGCCGACTTGATGATCTCGGTGTCGAGCTCCAGCTCCGCCTGGAATCGCACGGGCGGTGCGAGCAGCACGGTGGTCTCTTCGGCGGCGTTCTTCACCTCGAAGTGTTCCACCCAGCCCGAGCGGTCGTCTCGCAGGTCGCGCACGTAGATTTGGTAGCGGCCGTCCTCGGCGAGGTGACGAAGTCTGAGCACTCCTCGCGAGTCGGTCGCGGCGTGCATGAGTTCACCCACGTACGGTTGATCGTCGAAGACGATCGGGCAGATCGTGACCCACGCCCGCGGGACGGGAACGCCGCTCGCATCGACGACACGAAGGCGTCGGCGGAGCGTGGTGGGGGCAGGATAGACGAATGCGAGAGGCGAGTTGGCCGATGCGGCCTGACGCCACTGGTCGGCGGTCACGTCGAAGTGGTACTTGCCTCTCTCAGCCGTCACGACGGTGAAGAGCCCTTTGCCCGCCGAAGAGGCCCGTCCTTCCCTCGGCACGGCGAGTTTCGACGCCTCGAAGAGATCGGGTCGCCCCGCGATCGACTCCGCGACCTTGCGCGGTCGCCCACCCGCGAAGTGCCCAAGGCCGAATTCCCCCTGGAACGTCGCGGAGACTCGCGTCGGCGTGAGCCGGTTTCCATCCGCGTCGCGACACGTAAACCAGATCGTTCGACGGCGATGGAGCGGGTCGAGCTTCTGCTGCTTCCCGAGTTTGATCACGACCGGGTTTCGGCTCGATACGCCACGCCTCTTTCGTAGATGCAGGAACTCGAACGCCGGGACGCCGTCGAGAGCGTAGAGCACCTCGGCCGAGGCCACGTGGGGCGGCCGCTCAATCTGCATCTCCATTCGACCGACGCGCCACGTGACGTCGCCGTCTCCGCCTGTGACGCCGCGAATCCAGCCGAAGGCGCGGGATGCGTCTGGAGAGAGGAGGTACGCCGCGATGTTCGCTCCTGGAACCTTGCGTGTCCCATGACGGAGCCGAACCCGAATGACGTAGTGTTCCTGCGGGTTCAGCTCGACGGGAGAAGCGGCGACTGCCTGATCGCGGAGCATGGGAAACCAGGTCTCGTCGCCGGAGGCCCCGACGACGATCCACAAGAGCCTGATTCCCTCGGGCCAGCGAGGAGCGAACTTGCCGCCGCGGTTCGTCTTGCCGGAGTCGACAACGCGCGCGAACGGCGCGTAGCGGCCGTCCTGATAGGGATTGGGCCCCTGCTCCAGACGAAACGGAACACCGTCTTCGCGCGACCGCAGAACGAACTCGATATTCGGGGCCGGAGAGAGTTCGACGACGTGCACGACCCGAAACCCGTCCAGCCGCGCCGGCACGGACTGGAAGAAACTGCCCTCGCGCTCGAACGCGAGAGAGAGGTCCGCGTAGTTCCCCTCGGGAGTCAGGTAGTGCGAAAACTCGGCGCTCGTCGTCGTGAGGGCCACCGTTCCGTCTTCTTCGGTCCGGCTGTCGCCGCTGCTGACCGGGATTGCCTTGTGCAGTTGCAGGGCGACCTTGACGCCGGAGGCGGGCCGACCATCGAGCATCAGCTTCGCGCGATAGACCAAAGCGGGTTGGAGGACGATTCGCCCCACGTCCTCCTCTGCCGACGGCAAGGGCACGGATACGGACTTCATTCCCGGCGCATCCACCTCGAGTGTGTAGGTGCCCTCCGGCTTTCTCTCGTACCCGAGCTCGAACGCACCCTCCGTCTCCTTTTCTCCGGCGATGGGTGAGTCCTCCTCGCGAACGACGATCCGCGGCTCAACCTCCGGCTCGGTCGGCGCCACGATCTCGCCGCGAACTCGGCCCCGGTTGTCGTTCGCTCGCAGCCCCTTGGAGTCGTGGCGCATGTCCGCGTCTTCCTCCCTGCCGCCGAGCCCCTTCGTTGCGGGCGACTTGTGGTCCGCGGCCACGGATCGAGCCGCGTCGGGATGGGCAGACTCCTGCTCTGTCAGCCACCAAAGCGCGACCGTCCCGATGACGCCTACCAGGGCGAGGGACTGCAGTATCGTTCGAGTTCGAGACGTGGCCATGACGCGCTCCTATTCTAACCATCGCGGCGGGCCCGATGGGCCTCAGGGGACTTGAGTTTGGCCGGCGTGGTCGAACCGTCGGGTGCAGCAGGTTGGCCATCCCCGGGGTCCGTGAAGTGAGAACGAACGCGAAGCCGACCTTGCGTTGATGGAACCACTTCGACGCAGCTTGAGGGATCCGCATCCGCGAGCGTTATCATCGGCGCGGGTGATGGCGAAATGACACTGGAAGAGGCATTCGGGGAAGTCCTTTCCCGCGGGTTCACGGCTCACCTCAAGCCGCGAGGCTTCCGCAAGCAGCGCTGGACATACACGCGGAGACTTTCCGAAGTCGTTTGGTTGCTGCAAGCCCAGCGGAGCCAGTGGAACGACTCGCGCGGGCTGTCCTTCACGGTCAACCTCGGCGTCTATGTGCCCGGCGTGGCGACCCTCATCGACGGAAAGCCTGAGCCAAAGTCGCCGAGTCTTGTTCGGGCATCGGTTCATGGGCGAATCGGAGGCCTCGACCCTGAAAACCTCGACGTTTGGTGGAATCTCGACCCGGGCGATCTGGCAGCCACCACATCGCGGGCGATCGCCGAGATTGGTGAGCGCATCCAACAGCGTGCGCTGCCGTTTCTGGAGCGGATGGAGTCCATCGAGGACGTGCTGGCGAACCTCGACTCTCTTCACCCGGGCTTCGTGTTGGGGCGCGCCACGCACGAGGCGGCATTGAAGGCGCTCAACGGCTCTCCAGCAAGCGCGCTCGAAACGCTCGGGGAGCTCGAGTCATCGCTGAGCCCGAGCCTGGACGAGAGCGTCCGTGCGTCGATTCGTAGCCGCTGCGAGGAAATGGCCGGTCGCATCCGCGAACTCCCGACCTCGCCTGGCTGAGGCATGAGTCGGAGCGCACTGGCCCGTTTGGATCGCCTCCCGCGTTCTCGAATAGCGGGAGAATTGAACCCGGCTCGGTCATCCCGCTTTCTCTCGTGCAGCGCGTCCTCGTGACGGTCCAGGACGTCGCGCTCGATCCCGGTCCCCTGACTCCGCTACTCCGTCGTTTCGCGGGGGGCGGCGGATCGCATCTGGAGGCTGAAGACGAGCGTTGCCAGCAAGGCTCCGACGACGGGTCCCACCGTGTAGAGCAGCCAGACGTGGTTGTCGACGGACTCATCGCGCGCCACGGCGAAGAGGTTGGGGCCGATGCCGACAGCCGGGTTGTAGGCGCCGCCGGAGATCTTGCCGCCCGCGAACGCCGCTCCGGTGATGACGAAGCCGATGGCGACGCCGTAGTAGCTGTTGCCTTTCGTGCCGGGCGCATCGGCGACGTTGAGGATCACGATCACGAGCAGGAAGGTGAAGAGGATCTCCGTCACGTAGGCCTGGCCGATGGCCTGCGGGGCGGGCTCGACCGTCCCGACACGGACGAGGTAGGCTGCCGTCGCCGCCGCGAGAATGGCGCCGACCAGCTGCACGAGAACGAAACGGATCGCTTCGCCCACGTCCACGCGGCCGCGCAGCAGGAAGGTCAGCGTCACGGCGGGGTTGTAGTGCGCGCCGCTGATATGCCCGCCCATGTAGACGAGCGCGGTCAGGCCGAGTCCGATCGCGATCGGGTTGCCGGTGAGCAGGATGAGCAGGACGAGGAAGTAGGTGCCGACCGCTTCGGTGACGAGCTTGGCCATGCCGCTCACTCTACGGTTTCGATGGAGAGTTCCTTGCCCAGCGATCGCGCCAGCCTCGTGAAATAGTGCACGAGCGCCCGGCGCGGGCCGTTCAGGAAGTGCATCAGGAAACGGTAAAGCGGCGCGCGCCAGCTGCCCTTGCCGACGTGCGTCTCGTTGGTCGCCACGACGATGGTGCCGCCGTCCTCGGGCGCCAGCTCGACGCGCCACTCCGCCTCCATCGGGATGCTCTCGTCGGTCAGCGAGCGCACCAGCAGCGTCTCGAACTCGCTCTCCAGCGTGCGTACGCGAATCCGCGCCAGCCCGATGTCCTCGACCCAGGTCGACTTGCCGCCCTCGGTCGAGAGCTGCTCGATGTTGGCGCCCGACGTCTCGGCGTTCGCCAGCACCCGCCACACCTCACCCGGCTCGGCCGCGATGCGGAATCGCAGCTTCGACGACGAGTCGGGCGACAGGAAGATGCCGGCCACGTACGGCGCCAGCATGAGGCCGAACGGAACGAGGAAGAGGAGAAGGGCCCAGATCACCGCTGCAGGAAGGCGTGACCGAGCGCATGCGGAACGAGCATGCCGATCACCATGCCCAGCAGCATCGCACCCATGTCCAGCAGCACCAGCGTCGATCCGGAAAGGTCGAGCGCGGCGCCGTGGAGCAGCGTGGACGCGGCGATCATACCCAGCACCATGCCCGGCACGCCGAAGACGAGCATGCCGCCGCAGCACCACTTGCGGAACCGGAACCGGTGCCACGTGTGGCGCAGCAGGTACATGGCGGGCACGCCGAGCAGCAGCATGCCGGCATTCATCCAGGTGAAGAGCATCGTGCCGCTCGGCTCGGCGCAGGGACACGTGGCGGCCAGGCCCATGTCGAACCCGAGATCGGCCCACCAGCCGACCGCCATCCCGAACCCACCGGCGGTCACCATGCCGAGCGTCATGTCGAGCCAGGGCGGCGCCTTCGTCCACCAGCGCGCCAGTGCCCACGTGCCCGCGGCGGCCCCGAGGAGCATCGCCGTCCAACCCAACGGGCCCAGGTCGGCGAGCACGGCGGTCACGGCGGCCATCCCGAGGAGGGAGAGAGCGTGGACCCAGAGCAGGCGGCGCCAGGGAGCCGGAACCGCGTCGGGATCGATCTCCGGTTCGGCGCGGGCGATCGGGAGCGGGGCGGAGCCCAGCCGGAACGATCGAACCGCCACGATCGCCGACGAGCAGCCCATCAGCAGCGCCGCCGCCACGGGGTGGAGATAGCCCGTGGCCGCGAGCGCGATGCCGGTGAAGTTGTAGAGCACCGCCCACAGAAGATTGCTCTGCACGACGCGCACGGCGTGGCGGGAGAGCGCCACGGCGTGGGGGACCATCGCGAGGTCGCCGCCGTGCAGCGTGGCGTCCGCGGTTTCGACGGCGACGTCGGAACCGCTCGCCAGCGCAATGCTGGTGTGCGCCGCGGCCATGGCGGCGGCGTCGTTGAAGCCGTCGCCGACGAAGAGCGGGCGATCCATCTCCTGGACGCGCGCGAGCTTCTGCTCCGGCGTCAGGCCCGACTCCGTGTCGACCATGCGCTCGACGTGGGGTGCGGCGCCGTCGCCGGTCAACACGCGCACGGGCAGCCCGAGCGCGCGCGTCTGCGTGAGCGCTTCGCCGGCGCTCGTGCGCAGCCGCTCCTTCAGCCTCGCGCGCGCCTTGAGCTCGCCCTCCTCCTCGATGCGCAGCTCGAGGTAGCCCGGCGTGCCGGCATCGTCGCGCACGACGCGGAAGCGGCGCTCCTCGTCGCCGCGCCGCACCCACGATTCGATGCCGCGGCCGGGCAGCGTCCTCGTGCGCGCCACGGTCACGGCGGGGGCGTCGGCGGGCACCGGCACGCTGCGCAGCGCCGCCGCCACCGGGTGCAGGCGCCCCTCCTCGACCGCGCGCAGCGTGGCGAGTGTCGCCGCCGCCTCCGCGGGCGCGGGCGAGGTGTCGATCGCTTCGACGGTGAGCTGCTCCGCGCCGAGCGTGCCCGTCTTGTCGAAGACGACGCTCTTCGCGGACGCCAGCCGCTCGACGACGTGGCCGCCGCGCAGGACGAGTCCATCGCGCGCCATGCGGCCGAGCACCGTCCAGACGACGAGCGGCGTCGCGAGCCCGGCCGCGCACGGACACGCCACCAGCAGTACGGCGAGCGCGTGGAAGAGCCCCTCCTGGAGCCCGTCGCGCTGCCCCCAGTACCAGCCGGCGCCGGCGGAGACGAGCAGCACGATCGGCAGGAACCAGCGCACGAAGCGGTCCGCCTTGCGCTCCAGCGAGCCGGGCGCCTGGCGCGCTTCCTCCACGAGCGAGGCAATGCGCGCGAAGCGGCGGTCGCGTCCCGCGCGCGAGACCGCAATCACCAGCGGACCGTCCTCGCAGGCGGTGCCGGCGATGACCGCTTCGCCCGGACCGCGCGTGGCCGGAATCCACTCGCCGGTGAACGGCGTCTCGCGAATGAACGCGGTGCCGTCCGCGATGGTGCCGTCGACCGGGATCAACTCACCGCCCTTCACGACGATGCGGTCACCCGGCAGAAGCTGATCCACCTCGACGAGCGCGCCGTCCTCGCGACGGGCGGTCGCGAGCGCCTCGGTGAGCTGGCGCGCGGAGAGCAGCGCGCGCCGTCGGCTGTGCTGGCTCACCGCGCGTCCGAGGCCGTAGACGATGAGCAGGATCGCGACGACGTCGAAGTAGACCGGCCCGTGGCCGCGCACCAGCGACTGGCAGCTCAGCGCGAACGTGCCCAGCACGCAGATGAGGAAGAAAAGCTCCATCGACACCGCGCCGCGCCGCAGGGCGCGAAGCGCGTCGACCAGCATCGGGCCGCCCAGCATCGCCATGACGGCGACGGTGGCGACGAGCATCCCGATCTGCAGGACCAGCCGCGTCGTCTCCGAGTCGGGCGGCGACAGGTTGATGGCGAGGCCGAGCACCATTGTCTGCCCGGCCACGAAGAGGCCGAGAATCAGGCGCAGCCACGGAAAGCGGCGCGCGAGTTCACGCGGATCCTCGGCGCCGAAGACGCAGCACTGCGCCATCGCTATTCCTCTTCCTTCTCCTCGGGCGGCTTCTTCTCCTCGCCGGGCGGCGGCGGCGTGTAGTCGTCCTTCGTGATCGGCTCCAGCTCGGCCGCCGTCCACTCCCCGCGCTTGTTCGCCGTGGCGGCGCGCGTGGCGGCGACGCTCTCCGCGCTCACCGGAGAACCGGCATTGCCCCACGAGCCCCGGATGTAGGTGAGGATCGCGGCGATCTGGTCGTCCTTCAGGCGCGCGAACGCCGGCATGTTGCCGTTGTAGGTTTCGCCCTTCACGACGATCTCGCCCTTGAGGCCGTTCAGCAGGACGCGCTTGAGCCGCGCCGGCGGCGTCTCGAGTACCCACTGCGAGTCGACCAGCGGCGGGTACTGGCCCGGCACGCCGAGGCCGCTCTGCTGGTGGCACGAGACGCATTGCGCCGTGTAGAGCTTGCCGCCGAGCTCGAACGGATCGAGCTCCTTCTTCTCGCCGCCGCGGTTTTCGAAGCGCGCGATGGGGCGCGGGTCGAGCACGTTGGCCTGCCCGCCGCCGCTGAACTCGGCGATGTACCAGCCGCCCCACATGAGCAGCGCGCCGCAGAGCATGTTGAACCACATCGGCACCGGCTCGTAGCCTTCGCGCGGATCGATGCGCTCGCGCAGGATCGCTCCGTGCAGGCTGGCGACATCGTGCGCTTCCGGCTTGCTCTCGAGCGCGTCGCCCGCGTTCTCGATCTGCGGCTCGGGCTCGACGTTCTTCTCGGGATCGCTCATTGATCCCCTTCCTCGACGATGTCGTAGCTCTGGTCGAGCCGCTTCATGTAGGCGACGAGCGCCTTGGCGCGATAGGTGGGCACGACCTCGTAGCCCTCCTCCGGCGCGAACTCGCCGGTGAGCGGCAGCGCGTCCGCGGACGGCTGGCCCTGGATGCGCCGCTTCTCGTAGAGGAAGCGGTGGGGCGGCATGATCGAGCCGGGCGACGTGATCTGCGGGTCGTAGAAGTGCAGGTGGTGCCACTCCTCGCTCGGCTGCCGCACGCCGATGTTGGCGAGGTCGGGTCCGGTGCGCATCGTGCCCAGCAGCTGCGGCTCGTCGTAGATGTAGTCGAGCGGATGGCTGCGGCGCGAGCCCCAGCCGCGCTCGAGGTCGGCGTTGTAGAACCCGCCGCGCACCTGCTGCGTGTGGCAGTAGGTGCAGCCGAGATCGATGTAGACGCGTCGACCGTCCGCCTCCAGGCCGGTGTACGGCGCGGGGTTCAGCGTGCCGAGCGCCTCGTCCTTCTGCGACTGGAGGTCCTTGAGCTGCCAGTGGGGGACCAGCACGAGGCCGATCCACGCCGTGGCGAAGGTCAGGAACACGCCGATGAAGATGCGAATCGCGGTGTTCATGCCTCCTTCGCCTCCTCCAGTTCGTCCGTCATCAGGCGGGTGTAGGTCTTGTCGCCGCGCTGGAAGAGCGTCGGGCCGAAGCGCTTCCGACCCCACGCGTGGATGTTCATGACCATCAGGGCGAGGAAGGCGAGATGGCCGACGAGGATCATCACGCCGGAGACGCTGCGCGCGATCAGGTAGGGAATCGTGCCCTTGACGATCTCCATGAAGGGCACGGCTCCGTTGCGGTCCTGGAAACCCGCGAACCACTGCTTGAGACCGCCGAAGAAGCCGTGCTTGTCGATCGCGCTCTCGAACGACTCGCTCGCCTGGTTCATCTCGAAGCCCTGGATGAACCCCCCGATGGTCAGCACCAGGAACATGAAAATGATGCCGCCCGCCGAGCCCCACCAGTGGATGCGGATGAGGCGGCTCGAGGCCCACTCGCGTCCGGTGAGCCGCGGGACGATGTAGTACATCGCGCCGAACATCGTCATCGTGAAGAAGGCGTAGAGGCCAAGGTGCGCGTGGCCGATCGTGTGATGCGTGAAGTGCGTCGGCTCGTTGTAGGCGCGCAGGCTCATCAGCGAACCCTGCAGGCTGGTCAACGTGTAGGCCATCGCGCCGAACACGACGAAGCGTAGCGTGGGGGAGTACTTCAGCAACTTGAAGTTGCCCCGCATGGTCATGTGGTGGTTGATGGCCACGGCGGCGACCGGAATGATCATCATCATGCTGCCGACGATGGAGGTCGTGACCAGCCACGCGGGCATCGGGCCGGCGATCAGGTGGTGGATGCCCGCCCAGTTGTAGAAGATCGCGAGCGTCCAGAAGCCGAGCAGCGAGAGGTAGTAGCTGTAGATCGGCCGCCCGATGACCTTGGGGATGAAGTAGTAGCCCGCGGCGAGCGCGCAGGGCGTGAACCACAAGCCGAGCGCGTTGTGGCCGAACCACCAGGTGATCGCCGCCTGCGTCACGCCCTTGACCGGCAGCAGGATGAGCAGCACCTGCACCGTGACGTAGAGCCACGGGAACCAGAAGAGGCCGGCGAAGATGTACCACTGCGACACGTAGACGTGGTCCTGGCGGCGCTGCGCGAAGGTCATCATCGACCAGACCGCGACGAGCGCGAACGACAGGAAGAGCAGGAACGCGGCGTAGGTCGGGAACTCGAGCCACTCGATGCCGAGGCTCTTGCCCGCCAGGATCGCGATCGTGCCGACCGTGATGCCGATGTTCCAGATGACGACCGCGGCGAGAATGACGCCGGGCCAGACCATCTTCACGCGGCAGAGCCGGCACTGGAGCCACAGCAGGACGCCGAAGGCGACCGGCACGCCCCAGCCGAACGCGACCACGTTGAGGTGCGCGGGACGCACGCGCCCGAAGGTAAGCCAGGCGGTGTCGCCCAGGAACTCCGGGTTATGCATCTTGATCGAGGCGATGATCGCGAAGATCGTTCCGACGATGAGCCAGAACATGCTGCTCGCGAACCAGGCAAGGCACGGCATGCTGCACGACCGGTCGATCTCGGACCGGATCTCGGGCAGCTTCTCGGGAGGGATCGGAGGTGCGTTCATGCTCGCTTGCGGAGCGGAAGCTCCGGCGGCTCCAGATCGGGGAAGCAGTCGTTGAGACGCCCGATGGGCTCCTCGTCGTCGAAGATGCTCTCGGCTCCTTCCTGGAACCGGGAGAACTGGCCCGTGCGCACCGACCAGTGCAGCGCGTAGATGACCGAGCCGAAGAAGAACGTCAGCACGGTGAAGACCAGAACGTAGTAGGTGGTCATTTGGTACCCCTTTCGGCGAGGACCTTCTCGATCGCGTCCTCGATGGGGATGCGGACGATGCCCTTCTCGCGATCCACCCAGCCGAACGTCATGAGCCGACGGTTGGCCGCGTTGTCCAGCTCCTCGCGAATCGTCGCGTGGTCGGGCCGCGCGGCCTCGGGCAGGGGATCGCTCTGGCGATCGCCGAAGTAGAGATAGAAGACGGCGAAGAAGATCAGGATCACGCCGCCGAGCGTGCCGAGCACGCCCCAGGTGAGCTTGCGGACATCGACGTCGAGCATCGCTAGTGCGCTCCTTCCGCTGCGACCGCCTCGGGCAGACGCGGGTCCTGCTTGGGATAGGGCGAGGCGCCGGCGAAGGCGCGCTGCGCGTTGAGCGCCGCGATCCAGACCACCAGCAGCAGGGAGCCGGGCACCGCCAGCAGCGACGCGAGCCACGAACCGTGTCCGGCCGCGGGCATCACCACCCAGAGCATGCCGATCCAGTTGCCGGCGAGCACGGCGAGCGCCACGCTGCGCAGGATCGGCTTGCGCTTGTTCTCACCCTGCATGAGGAAGACGAACGGAACGACGAACAGTCCGGCCACCGCGGCGGAGCCGAGGTACTGCCAGCCGTTCTCCCACCGGATGTTCATCCAGTAGGTCTCCTCCGTGATGTTCGCGTACCAGATGAGCAGCCACTGCGACGCGGCGAGGTAGCCCCAGAAGCAGGCGAACCCGAACAGGAAAAGGCCAATCGAACGGACCGTCTCCGTCGGCACCTTCTCCGCGAGACCGGTGTCGCGGTAGCGGAAGGCGAGCAGCGCCATCAGCGCGAAGAAGGAGACGACGCCCTGACCCCAGATGTAGACGCCGAAAATCGTGCTGAACCAGTGGTAGTCCGGCGTCATGAGCAGGTCGAACGCCGCGAAGGTCACGGTCAGTCCGTAGACCAGGAGCGCGGGGGCGGCCCACTTGCGCAGCTTGATCGTGATCGTCGGGTCGCCGGTCGTGTCCTGCCGGATCGACTGCGACACGAAGTAGCGCGCGATCGCGATCCAGACGCCGAAGTAGATCACCAGCCGCACGATGAAGAAGGGCATGTTGAGCCACGGCCGTTTGATCTCGAGCAGGTCGTCGATCGGGTAGTGCGTCCAGTGGTAGATGTGACCGGCGCCGACGATCAGGATGACCGCGCCGACCGCGAGCGACGGCAGCAGCTCGAGCAGCAGCTCCGCCCAGCGGCGCACGACGGTCGACCAGCCAGCGTCGACCACGTGGTGCAGCAGCACGAAGAAGAGCGCGCCGAGCACCGTGAAGAGCACCGCGCCATAGGCGGCGAGGTAGGCCAGCAGGGCGGACTCCGGGTTGATGAACAGCCCGATGCCGAAGAGGACGGCGCCGAGTCCCGCGATGGTGCGAAGCCGTTTGGCGTCCATCAGTTCGCCTCCTCGTCGAGCGTCTCGAGCTCGGGGCGCTCGTCGGCGGGTACGTCGTCGATCGTGCCGGTGTGCGCCGCCTGCAGCGCGCGCACCCAGGCGACCGCCGCCCATCGGTCCTTCGGGCGAATGCGGCCGCCAAGCGGACCCATGGTGTTCTTGCCCTCGGTGATGATCTGGAAGATCTCGCCGTCCCTCATCGCCAAGAGCCGCTCGTCGAAGAGCGCGGGCGGCTGGTTCATGCCGAACTGCGTGGTGACGCCCTTGCCGTCGCCGGTCGTCCCGTGGCAGAGCATGCAGTAGCGGTCGAAGATCACCTCGCCGCGTTCGAGCAGCGCGCGGTCGAACGTCACCGGCATGCGCTCCGCGGCATAGGCCTCCGGCAGATTGATCGCGAACTTCGCGTCGGGCAATTGCGCATCGCGGCCCCAGGCGATCGTGCCGGCGGGCGGCATGCGGTCGACGCGGCCGTCGGCGAATACCCGCGAGGTCGACTGCTCCTTCGCCTTGGGCTGCACCCACATGCCCTTGTCGAACTCCCGGGGCGGGGTCTCGGTGGTCGTGCCGCGCACGCCCAGGACCGCGACGACCGCGATCGCGAGCGCGACGACGAAGAGGAGAGCGGGGCGCCAGAGTGTCCAGTTCACGTCAGACCTCCAGCAGCGTCACGCGCTTGCCGCCCGCCTCGCGCAGCAGCATCGCGGTCCTCTTGATGTCGAAGCGCGGGTCCTGCGCGTCGACGGCCAGCATGAATCGGTCGTCCGTCACCCGGGCGAAGCGCTCGTTCTTGAGCGTCGGGTGGTACCACTCCGTCAGGTTCGCCAGGCGGAAGAGCCCGAAGAGCGTGCCGAACGCCCCGAGGAGCACGGCCAACTCGAAGTAGATCGGGACGAAGGCGGGCCACGCGTTGGCCGGCTTGCCCGCGACGTAGAGCGGATAGAAGTCCGCGCTCGGGAAGTAGGTCATGGAAATCGCGAGCACCAGTCCGATGACCGCGCCGCCGAGCGTGTAGCGTCCGACCGCCGAGCGCGGCTGGCCGAGCGCCTGCTCCATCCCGTGGATCGGGTAGGGCGAGTGCGCGTCGAACTGCTGGAAGCCCTGGTCGCGCAGCGCCGCGGCCCCCTTCTTGAGCGCGTCCTCGTCGGGGAACTCCGCCACCATGCCCGCCGTCTCCTGCGCTTCGCGCACCGGGCCGGGCACCGCGTAGGGCTCGACGTCGGGGGCGCCGTCGTCCGGCGTGGTCGCCGTCTTGGGCAGGATGTGCTTGATCTCGTGCATCGGGATCACGGGGAAGAAGCGGAGGAACAGCAGGAAGAGCGACCCGAAGATGCCGAAGGTCCCCACGAAGGTCAGCACGTCCACCCAGGTGGGATAGAACATGCCCCAGCTGCCCGGCAGCAGGTCGGCGGAGAGCGACGTGACGATGATCACGAAGCGCTCGAACCACATGCCGATGTTGACGAAGATCGAGAGCGCGAACAGCGCCCACGGGTTGCGCCGGATCGACTTCGACCAGAGCAGCTGCGGCGTGATCACGTTGCAGGCGATCATCGTCCAGTAGGCGCTCGCGTAGGGGCCCTTCATGCGGCTCTCGAAGAAGACGAAGGACTCGAACGGGTTGCCGGAGTACCAGGCGACGAAGAACTCGGTCAGGTAGGCGAGGCCGACCATGCAACCGGTCGCCAGGATGACCTTCGCCATGTTGTCGAAGTGCTTGACCGTAATGACCGCCTCGAGCTTGAAGAGCTTGCGCACCGGCACGAGCAGCGTGATCACCATGGCGAAGCCGCTGAAGATCGCGCCCGCGACGAAATACGGCGGGAAGATCGTCGTGTGCCAGCCGGGAATGACCGAGGTGGCGAAGTCGAAGCTGACGATCGTGTGCACCGAGATGACCAGCGGGGTCGCCAGACCCGCGAGCAGCAGGCAGGCCATCTCGTAGTGCTGCCAGTTGCGCTGGCCGCTGCGCCAGCCGAGCGCGAAGACGCCGTAGACGATCTGCATCGACTTCTTCTTGGCGCGGTCGCGCAGCGTGGCGATGTCGGGAATCAGCCCGACGTCCCAGAAGAGCAGCGAGACGATCGCGTAAGTCGTGATCGCGAAGACGTCCCACAGCAGCGGGCTCTTCATGTTGGGCCAGATCGCGAGGTGGTTCGGGATCGGCGCGAGGAAGTGCACGCACCAGACGCGGCCGACGTGGATGAGCGGGTAGATGCCCGCGCAGCTGACGGCAAACAGCGTCATCGCCTCGGCGGCGCGGTTGATACTCATGCGCCACTTCTGCCGCAGGAGCAGCAGGATGGCGGAGATGAGCGTGCCGGCGTGGCCGATGCCGACCCAGAAGACGAAGTTGGTGATGTCCCACGCCCAGCCGACCGGGTTGTTGAGACCCCAGACGCCGACGCCGGTGACGATCTGGTAGACGATCAGCACGAGGCCCATCGTCGCGACGGCGCCGGCGATGAGGAACGCGGGCAACCACCACTTGGGCGGCTTGCGGTCGAGCATGCCGCAGACCTTCTCGGTGACGTCCTGGTAGGTGGGCTCGCCGAGAACCAGCGGCTCGCGCGAGGCGACGTTGGTCGTCATGCGCCCTCACCTTCTTCCGTCGCCAGCGCCGGATTCGGGTTGTAGATGCGCCCGAGGTAGCTGACGCGCGGCCGGACATTGAGGTGGTCGAGCACCTTGTAGGCGCGCTGATGCGCCCGCGCCTTGCTCACGCGCGACGTGGGGTCGGCGATGTTGCCGAAGACGATGGCGTCGGTCGCGCAGGTCTGCTCGCAGGCGGTGCGGATGTCCCCGTCGGGGACCAGCTCCGGTTCGGTCTGACCCGCGTCCACCTTCTGCTGGATCTTGGCCGCCTGAATGCGCTGCACACAGAACGTGCACTTCTCCATGACGCCGCGCATGCGGACCGTCACGTCGGGGTTCTTCGAGAGCGCCAGCATCTCCGCCAGCGGGTTCTGGAATGCCTGGGGCTGGAAGAGGCCGTCGGCCGGGTTCGGGGCGGGATCGCCGTCGAACGGATCCTCGCTCTCGCGCAGCGTGTTCTTGTTGTAGTCGGTGTAGTTGAAGCGCCGCACCTTGTAGGGGCAGTTGTTCGCGCAGTAGCGCGTGCCGATGCAGCGGTTGTAGACCATCAGGTTCAGCCCGTCGTCGTCGTGCACCGTCGCGTTGACCGGGCAGACGACCTCGCAGGGCGCGTTCTCGCAGTGCTGGCAGAGCATCGGCTGCGACACGACCGAGACGTCGCCCTCGGGATCGCCCTCGAAGAAGCGGTCGATGCGGATCCAGCTCATCTCGCGTCCGCGGATGACCTCGTCCTTGCCGACGATCGGGACGTTGTTCTCCGACTGGCAGGCGACCGCGCAGGCGTTGCAGCCGATGCAGCGCGTCAGGTCGATCGCCATGCCCCACTGGTGCGGGCTCTCGTTCTCCGGCACGGTGTAGGACGGATCGGGGGAGAAGATGTTGTGGGCGCCCTTCTTCGGCTCGGGGATGCCCATGTGCTGGAAGAGGTCGGGGGACTCGTCGAACGTGCCCTTGTCCGTCGAGCGGATCAGCGCGCGATCCTCGACCGCGCCCTCGACCACCTCGTGCGTCTCGATGGTCCAGTGCTGCTGCGTGGTGGCGAGCGGGTGATAGCGCGGGGTCTTCTCGACCTTGACGGCCATCTGGATATCGCCGCCCGCGCCGCGCGCGGGGTACGCGTCGCGACCCGCGTGGCGTCCGAGTTGTCCGGCGTACTCGCGACCGAAGCCCAGGGCGACCTGGATGCTCTTCGGCGCGGCGCCCGGCAGGATCATGGCGGGCAGCTGCACCGCGCCCTCCGCCGTCGAGATCTTGAGGACGTCGCCGTTCTCGACCTTCAGCGCCTTGGCGTCGGCCGGACCGATGATCGCGGCGTTGTCCCAGACGAGCTTCGTGACCGGATCCGGCGATTCGAGCAGCCACGCGTTGTTGGCGTAGCGGCCGTCCCAGACCGACGAGCTGGCGGCGAAGCAGATCTCGTACTCGCCCTCGGCGAGCGGCGCCATGCCGTCCTTCGCCGCGGGCGCCTCGCGCTCGGCCGGCGTCGTCACGGCGACGCCGCGATGCAGGTAGCGGTTCCAGTCGCCGTTCGGCACGAGCTTGCGGTAGCTCGTCTCGACCAGCTCGCGCGGCGATTCCGTGCGGCCGGCGAGCAGCGCGAGGAACTCCAACTCCGACTTGCCGCCGAAGATGGGATCGATCATCGGCTGGATGGGGGAGAGCGTGTTGCGCGCGAGCGCGTCGCCCCAGCTTTCGAGCCAGTGCGCCATCGGCACGTGCCAGGTGGCGCGGCGCGCCGTCTCGTCGCGGTAGGCGCCGAGGTGGATGATCGTCTGCGCCTGCTCCATCGCCTGGCTCAGTGCGGGCGAACCCATCGCGGTCAGCGCCGGGTTGGCGTCGACGACGATGAGCGTCGTCACCGGGCTCGTGGCGAGCGACGCGAGCGGCTCCGCCTCGGTGACGCGCGCGGTGTAGCGCACCGCCTCGCTCTGCAGCGACTCGTTGATCGCGCGCGCCGCGGCGTGCACGCCCGGCGGCTGACGACGGCCGGCGATGACGACGCCGCGCTTGCCGGCCGAACGAAGGTCGGCCAGCGCCGCTTCGAACCACGGCCCCGCCATGCGACCGATCTCCGACGCGCGCATGCGCAGCCGGTGGTCCGCGGCCATCCCGGTCGTGGTGAGATGCGGCTCGGCGACATACAGCCGGTTCATGGACGAACCTGCGTCGCCGCCGCGCCCCTGCGACCAGCCGCGCATGTGGCGCGTGGCTTCGTCCTCGAGGCCGAGCGGGTCGGCGTCGAGCGCAAGAATGCGGTCCGCCTTCTCGAGGTCGTATTGCGCTTCGTACGGAAGCGGGTTCGGATCGAGCGGCTCCCACTCGACGATGCGCACCTTCGGCATCGCCTTGCGGATGTCCGCGCGCAGCATCTCGACCGCGGGCGAACAGGTGCGCCCGGAGAGGATCGCCACGCCGGTGCCGTCGCTTTCGCGGAGCGCCTCGATCGTCGGCAGGAACGCCTTCTCCCAGTCGGCGGCCTTGCCGTCGAGCAGCAGGCGGCGCGATCGGTCGGGGTCGTAGAGATCGAGAATCGCCGCCTGCGCGAACGCATCCAGCTTGCCCGCGTTGGCGGGGTGGAGCGGATTGCCCTCGAGCTTGATCGGGCGGCCGACGTGCGTTTCCGCGAGCACGCCCATCGCCTGTCCGCCGCGCACGTAGGTGGTCGCGTAGTAGAGCGGCAGGCCGGGCACCACTTCGGGCGGGCTCTCGCCGTAGGGCACGATGCGCGTGTCCGGGCGTCGGCAGGAGATCAGGCCGGCCGCGGCGAGCGCGGCGCCGAGGCCCTTGATGAAGTCACGACGATTCGCGCGCGCGGAGCCGAAGTCGGGAAACTCCCGGTCGGCCCACTTGCGGTACTCGTCGTTCTGGGCGTGTTCGTCCAGGCTGCGCCAGTGGTTCATCGGTGGCACCCCGAGCAGTCTTCCGGCGGCTTGATGCCCGCCTGTTCGATGAGTTGTCGGCCGATCTCCTCCGAGCTGCCCTGCCACGCGAGGTCGTAGACCTTGTCGGCGGGGCGCACGTGGGGCGCCGGGTTGCGGTGGCACTCGAGGCACCACGACATGGAGAGCGGCTCCTCGTGGCGCACGACCTCCATCTCGTCGATGCGTCCGTGGCAGCTCACGCAGCTCACGCCGCGCTTCACGTGCACCGCGTGATTGAAGTAGGCGTAGTCCGGCACCTTGTGCACGCGCGCCCACTCCACCGGACGGCCCGTCTCCTCCGCCTCGCGCAGGTGGCGCAGCGCGGCACTACCGCCGGCGACGTTGCCGAGGCGCGTGCCGTGGCAGTTGAGACAGGTCTGCATCGACGGCACGTTGGCATGCGGCGACTCGCCGACGTGCGTGTGGCAGTGGCGGCAGTCCATGCCGAGTCCGCCGACGTGCAGCTTGTGGCTGAAGTTGATCGGTTGACGCGGCGCGTAGCCGACGCGGGTGTACGCCGGTGTTGCGTAGTACGCGATCGCCGCGATAGCGATCACTCCCACGCTCGCCAACACGAACACCGCAATGCGGAAATACTCTCGAGACCGGGGCGGGAAGACGCGTGACACGGGCCCTCACTCGCCCTGCTGGTTTCGACTTCGAGAATCGCGAATCAGCACGGGTTTCCTCCCTGTTTTCGTCGGGAAAGAAGCTTACGGAAGAAGCATCGACGACGCACCAAGCTTTTGCGCAAAATGCGGTTGATGAACGAGCCGCTTCACGTGCTCTATGTCGAGTCGAACGAAGACGACGCGCAACGCGCGTTGCAGTGTCTGCAGGATGCCGGCTACGAAACGTTGGCGGAGATCGTGCAGGACGAATCGGCCTATCGAGAATCGCTCTCAACAAGTGCGTGGCACATCGTCCTGTCGGACGTCACGCTTCCGTCGTTCGGAGCGCTCCCGGCATTGCGCCTTTTGCGTCGCACGTCGTTGCGCGTGCCGTTCATCATCGTCTCGTCAAGCATGAGCGAAGAGACGATGGTGCAGTGCATCGAGCTCGGCGCGGACAACCTCGTGCTGAAGAACAACCTCGAGCGTCTCGCGCCGGTCGTGTCGGATGCGCTCGAACGGTACGAAGAGCGCGAGCAGCGCGAGGAGCTGCTGCGCCAGTTGCGGCAGGCGCAGAAGATGGAGGCGGTGGGTCGGCTGGCGGGCGGCGTCGCGCACGACTTCAACAACATGCTCACCGTCATCCAGGGCTACGGGAACATCCTGAAGCGCAAGCTGGCGCCGCGTGGCGAATGCGTGGACGAAATCGAGCAGCTGTTGGGCGCGTCGAATCGCGCCGCGACCCTGACGCGACAGCTGCTCGCCTTCAGTCGCAGCCAGCCGGTGCAGCTGCAGGTGCTCGACATTGGTCGCGCGGTGGAGGACCTGCGCAAGATGATCGGCCGGCTCCTGGGCGACGACATCAAGTTCGAGGTCGATGTCGCGGAGTCGACCGGATCGGTGCGCGCCGATCCGGGGCAGCTCGAGCAGGTGCTGGTCAACCTGGTCGTGAACGCGCGCGACGCGATGCCGGAGGGCGGCACGCTGGCCGTCCGGACCGATGCGGTGCAGCTCGGCGCGGGCGACGTGCCGGAAGCGCCGGGGCTCAGGGCGGGCCCGTACGTGCGCATTCAGGTGCGCGACAGCGGCGCGGGCATGGATGCGGAGACGCAGCGTCATATCTTCGAGCCCTTCTTCACCACCAAGGATCGCGACAAGGGGACCGGACTCGGTCTTGCGACGGTCTACGGCATCGTCCGGCAGTTCCGCGGCGCCATTCGCGTGCGCAGCGCACCCGCGCGCGGGACGACCTTCGAGATCTTTCTCCCGCAGGTGCCCGCGGAGGAGTCGGCGCCCGCGGAGGAGCAACAGACGCCTCTGGCCGAGGGCCGTGGCTCGATCCTGCTGGTGGAGGACGACGACGCGGTGCGCGCTCTGCTCGTCTCGGAGCTGCAGGAAGCGGGCTACACGCTGCACGCCGCGCCCGATGCCGAGACGGCACTCAAGGTGGCGCTCGAGTTCGACCTGCTCGTGACCGACGTGGTCATGCCGGGCCTGAGCGGGCCGGAGCTCGCCGAACGCCTGCGCGCCCGCCGACCCGATCTGCGCGTGCTGTTCGTCTCCGGGTTCCAGGATCCGGAGAGAACGCGTCTCCCGGAGCTCGATGGGCGCACCGCGTTCCTCGCGAAGCCGTTCCAGCCGGATGAGCTGCGGGCGAAGGTCCTGGAGCTGCTGCCGTAGCCGGAGCGCGTACTACTTCCGGAGGAGAGAGGGACGAGAGAGCGCGGAGGTTTCG